>CALQGY020000040.1 GCA_943330235.2 Candidatus Kuenenia stuttgartensis | reverse complement strand
GGCCGCCGGCGCCGGGGCGGCGGCGGGCGCGCCCTGCGCCAAGGACACGGACGAACCGGCACAGACCAACGCCAACGTCAAAGCGACTGCCCGCATGAAGCGCTCCAGCAAAGGGGACCGCGGTGCGCGAGCAAGAGGGCGTCGCGCCGACGGGAACAAGGTGGCGCGTGGCGCGCGGGGGCGCGAGCGTGGGGCGGCCACGAGCGGTCATGCCGCCGCGATCTGGCCGAACGCTCCCTACAACAAAAGCGCCCCGACCAATCATGGCGGGGCGCTTCTGCGACACATGACGCAACAGATTTTTCGCTATAGCAGGGACGGGGATCGAACCCGTGACCTCACGATTATGAGTCGTGCGCTCTGACCAGCTGAGCTACCCTGCCCCTTCGACCTACTCCCATGTCCGCCACGCAAACGGCCGGCCCCGTAGGACCGGCCGATGCGTACAGATTCAGACTTCACTATGGCGGGGGCGGGATTTGAACCCGCGACCTTCGGGTTATGAGCCCGACGAGCTACCAGGCTGCTCCACCCCGCGGCAGTGAGGTGAAGGTAGCTCCTGAACCTCGCGAGTCAACCCCTACACGCGTCAGTCTCGACTATTTCCGAGTGTTTCTGCGCTAATTGCGCGTCGTCGTATCCGCTAACACTACGCCGCTGTCCGTCGACGACTTCGTGCCGCTCCCCACCCAGTACAACAACTCCTTGTTCCCCTTCACCATCCCGTAGCGTTCGCGCGCCATCCGCTCCAACAACACGTCATCCGTGGTGAACCGCTTGAGCTCCGCACGCATGGAATCCACTTCCTGCGTCAGCTGCGCCACGTCCGCATCGATGCGCGCTTTACGCGCGCGCTGCGACCAGAGATCACGCGTGCCGTACTCACCACCCTCAACCGTGAACAACAGCACGGCGACGCCGCCCGCCGCCCACGCAAGGCGACGAAGCCATACCCGACCCGGTTTATCCGCCGCAGCGCGCGCCATGACATCCTGTCCGCGAGAAGGTAACGCGACGGCGGGCGAATGCCCGCCGCCAACAACACCGACGCTTAGAGTCCGAAGATCGAGCCGCCCGGATACTCCGCGTAGCCTTCCAACTGCTCTTCAATCCGCAGCAGCTGGTTGTACTTCGCCACACGATCCGAGCGCGACGGCGCGCCGGTCTTGATCTGGCCGGACTGCGTGGCCACCGCGAGATCCGCAATGAACGTATCTTCGGTTTCACCCGAGCGATGCGAAATGATGGCGTTGTATCCGGCCGCGCGCGCCAACTCAATCGCTTCCAGCGTCTCGGTGAGCGTGCCGATCTGGTTCACCTTCACCAGAATCGCGTTCGCCACATCCTGCTCGATACCGCGCGCCAAAATTTCGCTGTTGGTGCAGAACAGATCGTCACCCACCAACTGGCAGCGATCGCCAATGCGCTCGGTCAATGCCTTCCACCCATCCCAATCGTTCTCGGCCATGCCGTCTTCGATGGAGACGATGGGATACTCCTCGATCCAGCTCGCGTACAGATCGATCATCCCTTCCGGGCTACGCGCCGCCGCACCGCTCTTCTTGAAGTGATACTGGCCGTTGCGGAACAGTTCACTGGCCGCCACGTCGAGCGCGAGCGCAACATCGTGGCCGGGCTTGAAGCCCGCGGCTTCGATGGCCTCCACAATGATCTTGAGCGCGTCTTCATCGCTGCCGAGGTTGGGCGCGAAGCCGCCTTCATCACCAACGCCCGTGCTGAGCTTGCGCGCCACCAGCACCTTCTTGAGCGCGTGGAACACCTGCGTGCCCATGCGCAGCCCCTCGCTGAAGCTCTCCGCGCCCACGGGCACGATCATGAACTCCTGGAAGTCCACCGTGTTGGTGGCATGCGCGCCGCCGTTGATGATGTTCATCATGGGCACAGGGAGCGTGCGCGCCATCGGGCCACCGAGATAGCGATAGAGCGGCAAGCCGACTTCCATCGAACCGGCGCGTGCCACCGCCATGGAGACGCCCAGGATCGCGTTGGCACCCAGACGGCCCTTGTTCTCGGTGCCGTCCAAATCAATCATCGCGCGATCGATCGCGATCTGATCGGTGGCGTCCATGTCGATGAGCGCGTCGCAGATTTCGGTGTTGACGTTGTTCACCGCCGTCAGCACGCCCTTGCCACCGTAGCGCTCCGGATCACCATCGCGCAGCTCCACCGCTTCGCGCTCGCCCGTGCTGGCGCCGCTCGGCACCGCGGCGCGGCCGACGCTGCCGGTTTCGAGCACCACGTCAACTTCGATAGTGGGATTGCCGCGCGAGTCGAGAATTTCGCGCGCGGAGACGGAGACGATGGTAGACATGACGGAGCCGGTATCGGGGAGATGTGATCGCAGTACTTCGGTAGGACACGCAGGACAACACGGGATGGTACGCTGGCGAATATGCGGGTGCGTACGCTGGGTAGAACGCTATGAGGGCACTGCGCGAAATGCCATACAGGCCCAGGCGGCGACGGTCGCGATCAGCGGCACCCCGGGGCAGGCCTACGTAGCAAGCGCGGGCGTGACACTGGGCGCGGCCCGATACGCCGGCGGCTCAATGGCGGGATCAACACCGTACTGGGTGCGCAGACAGTCCGCCATCGCATGCCGCACCCGCTCGGCGAGTCGGTCGCGCTCCTCGTAGGACAGACCGACGGTGGCGATGGGCGGCAGGATGTGCACATGCACCACGCCGGGCGTGGCGCTCAGCGTCCCGTTGGGATTGACCGCAATGGTGCCATGAATGACGACCGGCACAATGGGCACATCCGCGCCGATGGCGAGCACGAAGGAGCCCTTTTTGAACGGGCGGAGCGCGTAGCCGTCGCCGCGGGTGCCTTCGGGATAGACCAGCACAGAGCGCCCTTCACGAACCTGCCGAGACGCGTCGTCGAGCGCATCGAAGGCCGCTTTGCGATTGCCCCGATCGATGAAGATGACCCCGACCGCGCGTGCCGCCGCGCCGAACAGCGGGACTTTTTGCAGTTCGCGCTTCGCGAGAAACCCGTACGGCGGGAGAGCCGCAACGCAGACGGGAATATCGAACGCGCTGACGTGATTGGCGACGAACACGCGCGGCGCGCCGTCGGGGAGTTCATCGCCACCGTGACGCACGACGCGCACGCCCCCCGCCCCCAGCAGCCATCGGGCCCATGAGGCCGTGGCCCATTCGTACACGCTCCCGGGCTTGTGCGCGACGCCAAGCAGTTGCGCCAGCAGCGCGATGCTCCCGAAGATGAGCGTGCCCACGATCAGGGCGAGTATGGTCCATGCGGTGCGAATCATTACCGCGAAAAGTGGTCGTGCCCCGCTGCGAATTCAACGCGTGTCGTCCCCGAATCGCCGGAACGGGAGGCGGGCATGCCCACAATCTCGACCACACCACGAACGTCGCTGGCCACGACGGATCCGACGATGGAGAGCGGCGTGTGAAATCGTGCGGGCCATTCGAGCAGTAATCGGTCCGCGACGTCGGGCGGCAGCGCGGCCAGCAGTTCGTATTCCTCGCCGCTGGAGAGCGCGAGCGGCACGTCAATCTGCGGGCCCAGTGGTACGGCCGAGGCGTCGATGATGAGATGCACACCGCTCGCGGCCGCCAGATGCCGCGCGTCGGCGAGCAATCCGTCCGAAATGTCGAGCATCGCGTGCGCGCCCGCCGCCGCTAAGGCCTCGCCCTCGGCCAGACGCGGTGTCGGGTCGACGAAACGCGTGCGCGCCCAGTCGGCGGGTTCACGGTTCGCAAACCACGCCCGCAGCGCGCTGCCCGGCCCTCCCAAGCGTCCGGTCACCACCAGCACATCGCCGGGCATGGCCCCGCGCCGCGACACCACGTGCGTAGCGGATCCCACCACCGTGGTGGTGATGGAGAGTGCGTCGCCGCGACTGAGGTTGCCGCCCACGATGCGCGCCCCGCTGGCGCGCACGACGTGCGCGATGCCATCAGCCAGATCACCCAGGACCGTCTGCCACGAGTCGGGCACGACAAACGCCAGCAGGACCGCGTCCGCACGCGCGCCCATGGCCGCGAGGTCGCTGATCGCCGCGGCGGCCGATCGCACGCCCACCTCGTACGACGTGATCCAGGCCCGACGGAAGTGCGCCTCCTCGACACACGCATCCATGCTGATCACGCGCTGA
The DNA here is from genome assembly GCA_943330235.2 of Candidatus Kuenenia stuttgartensis. Taxonomy (GTDB): domain Bacteria; phylum Gemmatimonadota; class Gemmatimonadetes; order Gemmatimonadales; family Gemmatimonadaceae; genus Gemmatimonas; species Gemmatimonas stuttgartiensis_A. The sequence continues at coordinate 27,468 of CALQGY020000040.1, read as the reverse complement.
CGCCCCTCGATGCGCGGGAGCACCGCCGCGTCATCGCCGATATCGACGGCCAGATCGCCCCATCGCGCCATCAGCATGCGGATGGTATCAAATTCGTGCCCGGGGCCCATCGCTTGATGGGCCCGATGCAGGTCACGTCGTTCGGGAGCGTTCACGGCAAGCCTCCATCGCCGGCGCGTCGCAGACGCACCAGCCCTTCGGGGGTCGCAATCCAGAGCCAGTCGCGGCTCATGACGACGTCGAGCGCAGCCCCGGGAAGATCAGTACCGACACGCAGCAGGCGAATGCCCCCCGCGCGCTGCATCACCACCACACCATCGAGACCGGCCATGACGACGGTGCGGTCGTCCATGGCTAACCGCGTCACTTGGCCCACATCGGCCACGTTCAGCGCCAGCACCCGAAACGGTTCCACCCCACCGCGCGGTGACAGTTGCACCACGCCACGATCGGTCGCGGCCAACAGCACCGAATCACTGAACGCCAGCGCCGTCACCCGCCCACGCAGCGCTGGGTCGGCGCCAAGCGGGCGCAGCAGTGCGGGGGATTTACCACTTATTTGTCCGAATGCAAGGAGTCCCGCCTCGCTGCCAATCCAGAGGGTGTCGCCAACGGGTTGCAACGCATACACCGGCGTGTTGGCCAGCAACTGTACGCCGAGTCCGCGCGTGCGGGTGTTGCGCTGTTCCGTGGTATCGCTGACGAACACGAGGCCGCGCGCCGTGCCCACCCATGCGCCGTCGTCACGCGCCGCCACGGCGTACACCCGATCGTCGGGCAGTCCGTCCAGCGACGTCCAGACCACCAGATCCTCGCCGGCATCCAGGCGGGCGCGCACCACGCCGCGATCCGTGCCAATCCACGCGCGCTGCGCGCGCACGGACATGCTGGTGGCGCGCATCCCCAGCATGGGGACGGCGATGGTGCCATCGATCCAGCGCCAGCGTTGTAGATCAGTGCTGGCGAAGGTGAGCCCGCCGCGCAGCAGGGAGGCGCCCAGACCGGCAGCCCAGACGCCGTCGAGCGAGAGGCCGAGGGCGCCGACGCCGCGCTCGAGCAGTCCGTAGCGCAGCGGCGTGGCCTGCTGCAACGTGGCGTCGACTTTGTAGACGCCATCGCCGCCGGTGCCCAGCCACACCTCGCTGGGTTGATCGAGTGAAAACGTGCCCGTCTGCACTGGATACGGGCGCAGCGGGCGGTCGCTCTGCTGCCGGCGAAAGAGCAGCGGCGACCCACTCCGCAGCCCGGGGTAGCGCGCATACACATCGGCCAGCGTCGACGGCAGCACGAGTTGCGCGGCGGGGGGCGGCCCCGCGACCGGTGTGGCGAAGCCGCTCCGCGAGACGCGCGACCATTGCCCGCCGCTTCGCACAAACGCGTCGCCGCCGATGCCGCGATCAAACACGATCACGTCGGGGATTCCCACCAGCATGGTGCGTTGCAGCTGTTCACTCTGCGGGCGATAGACCATCACCGCGCCCGGCACGCCCAGCCACACCGCGTCCTCGACCGGGTCGCCGGCCATGACCGTGATCTGTGGGTCGACCAATCCGTTCTCGCGCGACAGCGGCGCGAGCCACGCGTTGAACAGCCGATCGTAGACGGCAATGCCGCTGCCGGTCGCCGCGTACAGGTAGCGGCGCGAGAGGCCCACGGCGCGGACGTCCGAGAAGCTGCCCACCAACCGCCGTTCGTCGCTGCGACTGAAGGCGCCGCTGGACGAGCCGCCGCCGGACGAGCCGCCGCTGGACGTCCCCCCCGCCCCGCCCGCGCTGGCGCTCGCGCACGCCGCCACGACCGCGACCATCGTGGCCACGAGGGCACGCGAGCACCACGCGCGTCCGCGCCGGCCGGTGACACCCTGAATATGCATATGCATATGCATATACATATACACATACATATACATAGGGCCGTGCGTATGCCGCCGCGATGCGTGCGACGCCCCCGGCCCCGCTACCACGGCCCCGCGACGTCGCTGTACTCGGCCAACACCCCAGGGCCCAGCGCCACAGGCGAGGCCACGTCGTGCCACGCGCGCGGCATCGCGTGCAGCACGTCATCCAACGTCACACCGCGCGTCCCACGCGCCGCGGCCGTGGCGCGTTCCGCGGCGTGTCCGTGCACGGTCGCGCCCAAGAACGCGGCATCAGCGGCCGCGACGCCCTGCGCGAGGAGCGTGCCGATAATACCCGTGAGCATGTCGCCACTGCCGCCGGTCGCCAGCACCGCGGTGCCGCGGGGGACGGCAGTGATGCGCGCCGGCGTACCATCGGCCGTCGGCGATGCAATGAGCGTGGGCGTGCCCTTGAGCAGGACGGTGGCGCCGGCGCTCGCGGCAAAATCGGCGAGGGCGTCGGCCCGCGCGCTCCAATCGGTTGGCATGCCCACACCGGTCAGCCGCGCGAACTCGCCCGGATGCGGCGTGCACACCACCGCGCGCCCCGCGCCGCACCAACGTCGCAGCCGGTCGGCGACATCCCCACCGTCCTGCGCCACCAACCAGAGCGCATCGGCGTCGAGCACCACGGGCACACCGGGATGCGCGTCCAGCGCCGTGCGCAGCAGCTCCATCGAGTCGGCGCTGCGCCCAAGCCCCGGGCCAATGGCCAGCGCGTGCGCGCCTTGCGTGTTCGTGTCGCGGGCCGCGCTCCACGCATGCGCGATAGCCTGCGGAACGCTCTGCTGCAGCGCGAAGACGCCCTGCCCTTGCACCCACGCATGCGCGAGGCCGACGCCTGAGGCCAGCGCCGCGCGCGAGGCCAGCACGATAGCCCCCGCCATGCCGGTCGCGCCGCCCACGAGGGCCAGGTAGCCCCGCACGCCTTTGTGCGCGTTCCAGGCCAGCGCGGGGACGCGTTCCGCGACGCTCGCCGCGTCGCCCAGATGCCACGCGCCATCGGAGATTGTGGCGTGCGGGCCCAGTCCGATGTCCACGAGCACGATACGACCGGCCACGGGGCGCGCCACCAGCAGGCCGCGCTTGATCGTGCCATACGTGGTCGTGATGTGCGCCGAGACGCCACCGGCAGCTACGTCGCCCGTGGTGGCATCGAGTCCCGTGGGGACATCGAGCGCCACCACCATGGCCCCGCGCGCACGCGCCGCGGCGATCAGCGCCGCGCCGTCGGCGATACCGTCGCGCAATGCGCCGCGATGGCCGGTCCCCAGCAACCCATCCACCACGAGCTGTTCGCGCCCGGATGGCGCGTCAAACGTGAGCCCGCGACCGGTGGCCGCGTGATCGAACTGGCGCGCGATGGCCAGCGCACGGCGAGCATCGTCAGTGCGCGGCGGCTCGGTGGCCAGTACGCGCACCCGTACGCCGGCGCGCGCGAGCTGCGCGGCCACCACGTACGCGTCGCCACCGTTGTTGCCGGGCCCCGCGAAGACAGCCACGCCAGAGGCCAGACGATGGGCGCCGTCGCGCAGGATCACCTCGGCGGACCGCGTGCCGGCGGCGAGCATGAGGGCAAACGACGGGGTGCCGGCCGCAATGGCCGATGCGTCACGGGCGGCCGACTGCGCAGCGGTCGTGACGCGGAGTGTCAGGGCGCCTCGGGGCGAAACGCTACTCGGCGAAACGCTACTCGGCGAAACGCCGCGTGCATCAGACGTGCGTGGTGCTCCAGGGGTATTCGCGCTCGAACGCATCGGCGAAATCAAACACGCCGTAGAAATCGTCGCGAGAATCCTGCGGCTGACTGACGAGCAGCCCCATGTCTACGAGTGTGAACACGATATCACCGATATCGCTGGTGCAGGTCACCCCCCAATGCTCGAGCACGATGCGCGCGGTCACGCCGAAACGCTGCAACGCCAACTCGCGGCACGAATGCGCGAGCTCAGGCCCGGTGATGTGCCGACGCTCAGTGAGCCGCGTCTGGCAGTGCTCGAGTGCCGCGAGCAGGAACAGATACGCGCGCTCGTCAAACCGCTGCTCACGCAGGCGGATCTGATCCATGATACCGTCACGGAACGCCAACTCAGCCACTACGACGGACCTCGGAGCTTGGAGAAGATGAGCGACGGTCAACCGACTGTCACAGGGTGGACGCGCAGCACGCCGCGCTAGCAACCAGCCCTAACATGCCGTCGCCAACCGCGAGCGATAAATCATGCGGGCGGGAGAAGCGATGCACAATGCCTTGCGCGTGGCACCGCGAGACCACCTTCACAGTTTGTGGAAAACGCACCGGGCGCGCGACCGGTGAGGCCGCGCGCCCGTGCGAATGCGGTCGAGACCGAGCGTGCTACACCGCGCGATACAGCGGATATTCGTCGGCCAGCGCCTTCACGTCGCGCTTGGCGGCGGCCGTGACCTCGGGCTGGTCCGGTGCCGACAACACGCGATCGATGAGCGCCGCGATGCGCAGCATGGCGCTCGGGCCCATGCCACGCGTGGTGACGGCCGGCGTGCCGATGCGGATGCCGCTCGTCACGAACGGCGACTGGGTCTCGTTGGGGACGGTGTTCTTGTTCACCGTAATCCCGGCGAGGTCCAGCAGTTTTTCCGCCGCCTTGCCCGTCAGCCCCTTGCTGCGCAGGTCCACCAACATGAGGTGGTTGTCGGTACCACCGGAGACGATGTGATACCCGCGCGCGGACAGCTCGCCGGCCAGCACACGCGCGTTCTCCACCACCTGCTGGCAGTACACGGTAAACGACGGCTGCAGCGCCTCGTGGAACGCCACGGCCTTGCCGGCAATGACATGTTCCAACGGACCGCCCTGCATACCGGGGAACATGGCCTTGTCGATGGCCTTGGCGTGTTCCGCCTTGCACAGGATGATGCCACCGCGCGGACCGCGCAGCGTCTTGTGCGTGGTGCTCGACACGACGTCGGCGTACGGCACGGGCGATGGATACACGCCCGTAGCGGCCAGTCCGGCGAAGTGCGCCATGTCCACGAAGAAAATGGCGCCAACTTCCTTGGCAATATCCGCGAAGGCCTGCCAGTCGATGACGCGCGAATACGCGCTGTAGCCCGCGATGATCATCTTGGGGCGATGTTCACGCGCGGCCGCCCGCATGCCGTCATAGTCGATGAGACCATCGGCCGTGACGCCGTACGACACGGCCTTGTACAGCAGGCCGGAGAAGTTCACCGGCGAGCCGTGCGTGAGGTGACCGCCCTGCGACAGATCCATGCCGAGGAACGTGTCGCCCGGCTTGAGAAAGGCGAGGAAGACGGCGGCGTTGGCCGACGCGCCGCTGTGCGGCTGCACGTTGGCATGCTCGGCCCCGAAGAGCTGCTTCACGCGATCGATGGCCAGCTGCTCGATCTGATCGACGACTTCGCAGCCGCCGTAGTAGCGCTTGCCCGGCAACCCTTCGGCGTACTTGTTGGTCAGCGGCGAGCCCACCGCTTCCATGACGGCGGGCGACACGAAGTTCTCACTGGCGATCAGTTCGAGGCCGTCGCACTGCCGCTGCGTTTCTTCGCTGAGCAGATGCGCTACGGCCGGATCGCTGGCCAACAGCGCGGCGCCCGGCGGCAGCGCGTCCCACGAAGGCCACGCGACGCTGGTGGCCGGTGCGGCGGTCGTCGACTCCGTGCTGAGGTCGGCGCTCATGCGTGCTCCTCGGTGGTCTCGGGATCGCGTTCAATCTTGTCCACGCGCGTGCCGTGGCGACCGCCTTCGAACTCGGTGCCCAGCCACGTGCGCAGAATAGCTACCGCGTCTTCATCGGAGACGAAGCGTGCGGGCAGCACCAGCACGTTCGCGTCGTTGTGCTTCCGCGCGAGCGCCGCGATTTCCGGCGTCCACGCCACCGCAGCGCGCACGCCCGGATACCGGTTGGCCACATACGACATTCCCAAGCCGGTACCGCACAGCAGCACGCCGCGCGCCGCTTCTCCGGTGGAGACTTCCTGCGCCAACGGATGCGCGTAGTCGGGGTAGTCGGTGCTGGCGGTGCTGTGCGTGCCGATGTCGGCGACCTCGTAGCCCAACTCCGCCAGCGTCACGCGCAGGCGTTCCTTGAGTTCGAAGCCCGCGTGATCGGAGGCAATGGGAATGCGCTCGCCCGGACGTGCCACATCAACCATGGTCAACCCTCGCGATTGGGATACTGCGGCCACGTCTTGATCATGCCGCGCACCGCGCTGATGCGCTGCTCCGCCACCCGGTCGGCCGCCATGTACGTGGGGATGTTCGTGTCCTTGGCCAACTTGAAGACGCTCAGCACCGTCGCGTAAATCTCGTCGGCCTTGCGCAGCGACCGATCGCGGCTCCAGCCGGTCAATTCGCTGTACACGTTGATCACGCCACCGGCGTTGGCGACATAATCGGGCGCGTACAAAATACCGCGCGCCTGCAGGGCGTCGCCATGCCGGCTTTCCAGCAGCTGATTGTTCGCGGCGCCGGCGACGATCTCCACCTGCAGTTGCGGGATGGTCTCGTCGTTGATGATGCCGCCCAGCGCGCACGGCGTGAAAATGTCGGCCTTGACGCTGTAGATGTCGGCCAGCGCCACGGCTTTCGCGCCGGTCGCCTCAACCACCCGCTGGATACGTCCGGCATCGATGTCGGTCACGATGAGCGTCGCGCCCGCCTTATGCAGCTCGTTGGCGAGATGATGACCGACATGCCCGAGTCCCTGAATGGCGACGGTACGGCCCTCCAGCGAGTCGCTGCCCCACCGCTCGAACGCCGACGCCTGGATGGCGCGGAACACGCCGCGCGCCGTCACGGACGACGGGTCGCCCGACTTGGAGCCGATGCCGGTGACGAACTTGGTCTCCATGTGCACGAAGTCCATGTCCTCGACGGTCGTGCCGACGTCTTCCGCCGTCACGTAGCGTCCGCCCAGCGAATCCACGAAGCGCCCGTGGGCGCGGAACAGCATTTCGCGATTGCTGGTGGTGTTGTCACCGATGATGACTGACTTGCCGCCGCCAAGATTGAGACCGGCGACGGCGTTCTTATAGGTCATGCCGCGCGAGAGGCGAAGCGCGTCGGTCGCCGCGGCTTCATCGGTCGCGTAATTCCAGAACCGGCAACCGCCGAGGGCGGGGCCGAGGGTGGTGTCGTGAATGGCGATGATACCGCGGTAGCCGGACGCCTTGTCATGGCAGAAGACCACCTGCTCATGACCCATCTCGGCGATCGTATCGAAGTAGCGCATGGAGGATATCAGTCGGAAAGGGTTCCGTCCGCGGCCGCGGCTGCGGCCAGCGTTTCACGCGCGATCACGATGCGCTGGATCTCCGAGGTGCCCTCGTAGATCTCCGTCACCTTCGCGTCGCGGAAATAGCGTTCTACCGGGTAGTCGGTGACGTAGCCGTAGCCGCCAAAAATCTGCACGGCCTGCGTGGTCACCCACATGGCGGTCTCAGTGGCAAAAAGTTTCGCCATGGAACTGAAGCGAGTGATGTTCTCTCCCCGCTCCTTCGCCGCCGCGGCAGCATGCAACAGCGTGCGCGCGGCGGTGATGCGTGTGGCCATATCCGACATCTTGAACTGGATGGCCTGAAACTCGGCGATGTTGCGGCCGAACTGCTTGCGCTCACCGGCGTAGCGCACGGCCGCTTCGAGCGCGGCGCGTGCAATGCCGATGGCCTGCGACGCAATGCCCAGACGCCCGTGATCGAGCGAGCCCAGCGCGTAGACGAAGCCTTTCCCTTCGGCGCCGAGGAGGCGCGAGCCGGGGACGCGGCAGCCGTCAAGATTGATCTGTAACGTGGGCGACGCGCGGAGTCCCATCTTGGATTCTTTCTTGCCCAGATGGAATCCCGGCAAATCCGGCGTGAGAATGAACGTGGAGATGCCCTTGCTACCGCGGCGATCGTCGGAGTGGTCGGTGCGCGCCATGCACAGGATCACGCCCGCTTCGCTGCCGTGCGAGACCCAGGCTTTGGTGCCCGTGAGCACCCAGTCGTCGCCGTCGCGCACGGCCTGACAGCGCAGCGAACCGGCATCGGAACCGGCCTCGGGCTCGGAGAGCGCGAACGCGCCCAGCTGCTCGCCGCGCGCCATGGGCGGCAGAAATTCCTGCTGCTGCTCGACGGTGCCGAAGTTGAGGATCATCTGCGTCGGCAGCGAGTTGTGCACGCTGAGCAGCACCGCGGCCGAGGCGTCCGCGACGGCGATCTCTTCAAGCGCCAGCAGATAGCTCTGCGCGTCGAGGCCCAGTCCGTCGAAGCGCTCGGGCACCAGCATGCCGAAGAACCCGAGTTCGGCCATCTGCGTGACCATGCTGCGATCGAAGCGCGACTCGCGATCGCGTTCGCCGGCCAGCGCCACCAGTTCGCGTTGCGCGAACGAGCGGGCCAGCTGCTGGATTTCCTTCTGCGTTTCGTTGAGAGCAAGCAGCGTCATGATGGACTCAGTACTGGTAGAAGCCGCGGCCGGACTTTTTGCCGTACCAGCCGGCGGCCACGTATTTGCGAAGAAGCGGGCACGGACGGTACTTCGGATCCCCGAGGCCGTCGTGCAACACATTGAGAATAGCGAGGCAGGTGTCGAGTCCGATGAAATCGGCCAACGCCAGCGGTCCCATGGGATGATTCATCCCGAGTTTCATGACCGTGTCGATGGCCTCGGGCGTACCGACGCCTTCCATGACGCAGTAGATGGCCTCGTTGATCATCGGCATCAGGATGCGATTGGCCACAAACCCGGGGAAATCGTTCACTTCCACCGGCGTCTTCCCGAGCGCGCGCGCCATCGTCATCACGCGCTGCGTCGTGTCGTCGCTGGTGGCGAGTCCGCGAATGACTTCGACGAGCTGCATCACCGGCACAGGATTCATGAAGTGCATGCCGATCACCTGCTCGGGGCGCTTCGTGCGCGCGGCGATCTCGGTGATGGAGATGGAGCTGGTATTCGATGCGAGAATGGCGCCTGCGGGCGCGAGCCGGTCCAGATCTTCGAAGATGCGGAACTTGAGATCGGTGCGCTCGGTGGCGGCTTCCACCACGATATCGGCGGTGGCCACGGCGTCGAGTGACGTATTGGTGCTGATGCGCGCGAGCGCGGCCTGCGCGTCCTCGGCGCTCACGGCCCCCTTCTTCACCTGCCGATCGAAGTTGCGCGCGATGGTGTCGGTGCCGCGCGTCAATGCCTCGGCGCTCACATCGATCATGGTCACGGCGTGCCCGCTGGCCGCGAAGACGTGCGTGATCCCGTTGCCCATCTGTCCGGCGCCGATAACCGCCACGTGGCGGACGGCGTTCGTGCTGATTTCGCTCATCGCGAACTGTTCTCCGTTCGAAGTTGACCCGCGTTCGATTTCCACAGCGCAGGGCGCATCGACATCGCCAGCGCTCCACCCATCACCAGCAACGCCGCCGCGCCGCCTTCAGGTCCCCACGCGCCGCCCGTCCACCACGACGCGCCGGTCACGACGGTGCGATACCCCGGTGTGTCGAAGGGTACGCCACTGACCGGCACATGCAGCACCGCGGCCATGATCCAGTTCCAGACGAAATGTGCCACCCACACCGCCGCGAGGCTGCCGGTCCGCTCACGAAGCACGCCCAGACAGAGGCCGGCCACGGTCACCAGCGTCGTGGACAGCACGCCCGCGCCGGGATTGAGCAGATGCACGACGCCAAAGGCCACCGCCGTCGCCCAGAGGGCCACCCGAGGGCCGGCGGCATCGTCGGCCACCGTCCAGAGGTAGCCGCGGAACAGCAGTTCTTCCCAGAGCGCGGCGGGGGCGAGCAGCACCGCCAGCCGGAGCGCCGTGCCCTGCCACGAGGATGCGGACCACTGCAGGTCCCCGACGGGCACCGGCACCACGCGCGCACTCCCCGACAGCCAGAGCAGCGCAAAGGTGATCAGGATGGCGGCAGCGCCCACCCACGCGCCCGTGGCGAGCGCGCGCGGACGCCACGCTCCGTCGCCCAAGCCCACGGACCGCCACGGTGCCCCGTCGACGGTCCGCAACGCGAGCGTCAGCGCCGCGAGGATGCTGACGAGCGTAATCCAGGGATACGCTTCGATGCGCTCGCCCAGCGCCCGCGCGATCCCGCTCATCAGGGGCGCGAGGAACGAGTCCGCGATGGGCTGAAAGACCGCCAGCGCGAGCCCGAACACCAGTAAGCGCCAGATAGCGCGCAACCGTCCGGGCTCGGCATACAACCAGCGCGGGCCGTCGGCGCGGGTGCGCCAACGGTCCGGATCCAACAGGGGCGCCCGTGGTGCGGGCTTGGCGGTCACAGCGCCGTCACGGCACGAAGAGCAGCCGGACGGCGCGGACCAGACGACGACCGGACGTCAGTCGACGCGCTCCACCGAGAGCGCAACCGCGTCGCCACCGCCCAGACAGAGCGTGGCGAGCCCGCGACGCAGCTGGCGGTCCGCCAGCGCGTGAATGAGGGTGACCAGCACGCGCGTGCCGCTGGCCCCGATGGGATGGCCCAGCGCAATCGCGCCACCGTTGACGTTGACCCGCTCGGCGTCCCATCCGAGACCGTTGCCGTCGGCCAGCGCCTGCGAGGCGAAGGCTTCGTTGGCTTCGATGAGGTCGTAGTCGGCAATGGTGGTCCCCGCCTTCGCCATCAGGTTGTTCACCGCGGTGATGGGCGCGAAGAACAGATCCCGCGGATCGCCGGCGCCGGTGGCATAGCCGGTGATGCGAGCCAGAATGGTCAGGCCGTGCTCGCGGGCGTACGCCTCGGACGTCACGACCACGGCGGCCGCGCCGTCATTCAGCGACGAGGCATTGCCGGCCGTCACGGACAGCGTGCTGGCGTCGGCGCCCGTGGGGAACGCGGGGCGCAGCTTGGCCAGTGAGTCTTCGGTGGTGTCGGCGCGCGGGCTTTCGTCCGCACTCACGATCGTGGGGCCTTTGCGGCCGGGAATTTCCACCGGCACGATCTCCGCGTCGAACTTGCCAGCCTGCTGCGCGGCCACGGCCTTGCGATGCGAGGCGGCGGCGAACGCGTCCTGCTGGGCGCGCGTGACGCCCGCCTTGGTGGCGGTATACTCGGCGTGCGAGCCCATATGGACGTCGCAGGTGCCGCACCACAGGCCGTCCTTGATCATCCCGTCCACCATGGTCTGATCACCGATCTTCACCCCGCCGCGCATGCCAAACACGTAGTGCGGTGCGTTGGACATCGACTCCTGTCCACCGGCCACAACCACCTGCGCGTCACCCGCCTTGATGGCCTGGGCGGCGAGCATGACGGCCTTGAGTCCCGAGCCGCACACCTTGTTGATGGTCAGCGCGGAGGCCGAGGGGGAGATGCCGGCCTTGAGCATGGCTTGGCGTCCGGGGGCCTGCCCCGTGCCGCCCTGCAGGACGTGGCCCATGATGACTTCCTGGACCTGGTCGGGGGCGACGCCGCTGCGCTGGAGCGCGGCGCGGATCGCGATGGCGCCCAGTTCGGGCGCCGACAGGGAGGCAAGGCCTCCGAGATACCGCCCGATCGGGGTGCGCGCAGCACCGACGATGACGGGTTGGCGAGTCAGATCAGACATGACGCAGGATTGGGGGCGCGAGAAAGACGCCGGTGCGCCCGAGGTGGATCTCGGACGACTCCCAAAGGGAGTCCCTGACAATAATCGATTACGGTGACCAACGGATGGGGCGTCCGTCGCTTCTGCGGACCATGCCGCGGCGCTCAGGCCCCGTCAGGCGTCGAAACCGACCACCAGATTCATCCCAGCCTGTCGCGCCCGCGAGACGGCGGTCGCCCCGGACTCCAGGAGCACCTCGACGCTGTCGACCGTATCGGTGACCTCGGCCACACCGACCGACACCGTGCTGCGCAGTCCCGGCACATCGCCGGCGAACACATGGCGCTGCATGCGCTCGCGCACGCGCTCGGCCAGCACCAGGCCGCCGGACAGCTCTGTGCTCGGCAGCAGGACCGCGAATTCTTCGCCGCCCACGCGACCGAGGACGTCGGTGGTACGGGACTCCTGACGGCAGACGCCCGCGATGGTGCGCAGATATTCGTGCGCGAACGCTTCCCCGCGCGAATCGATCATGTCGCGGAAATTGTCCGGGGCGACGAGCAGCATGGACAGCGGCTGCGCATAGCGACGGGCACGTGCGACTTCGGACGAGGCGACATCGAAGAACGCCCGCCGGGAGAGTGCGCCGGTGAGGTAGTCGTTGTTGCTGGAGGCGTCGTCGCGGGCGGCCTCCTCGAACTTGCGGATCTGGGACAGGTCGCGCGTGATGACGGAGAACCCGATTGCCACATCGTCCGCGCCACGCAACGCCGAGATCACGGTGGTGGACCAGAACATGGAGCCGTCGGCTCGCAAGCGATTGCCTTCCTCCTCGCACCACCCGTCGCTGGCCGCGCGCGCGAGTGTCTCCTGCACGTGCGCCTCGAGGCCGGCGTCACCAGCCGCCAACACGGCCACCGACCGTCCGACCATGTCGGCCGCCCCCCAGTGGTGCACACGCTCGGCGGCTTCGCTCCACGAATCGATGAGCCCCGCGGCGGTGAGCGTGTAGATCGCGTAGTCGCGCACCGCGGTCTCGACGGCCCGTACACGCTGTGTGAGCTGCGCGATCAGGCCGCGGGCCTCGGCGAGGGCATTCGCCTCGGTGGCCACGGCGACAATGCGCGACGGTCCGACCTTTACCAGCGAGAGAAACACGCCGCGCTGTTGCCCGGGGGCCAACAGCTCCAGCGCTTCGACAATCACGCCGCGCGGACCGTCAAAACCGCGCACGCGCGCGCTGAGATCGGGCGCGACCGAGCTGAGCGCCTCGAACAGGTCGTCGAGGGAGCCAGCCCGGGTGAACGGGGTGAGCAAGTTACGCGCTGCCAGATTCGCGACTTCCACCCGACCGTCCTCGTCGACTTCGACCAGGCCCACCGGGGAAAGCACGAACAGATCAAGCAGCGCTTCGGGTGTCACGAGGCCGTCTCCGTCTCGGCGGGCGTCGACGCGTCGGGCGCGGCGGGGACGAGCGCCCGCGTACGGATTTCCTCGGTGACGCGCGCGAGGAAGTCGTCCACCGGCAGGATGTCCTGCTTCTTGCCAGCCCCGCGGATGCGCAGCGCGACGGTGTTCTCCTCCGCTTCGCGCCGACCGATGACGCACATGTACGGCACCTTCTGCACTTCGCCTTCGCGGATGCGGTAATTGAGCGTTTCGTTGCGCGCATCGAGTGTGGCGCGAATGCCGAGGGCCTTCATGCGCTGCACGAGCGCTTCGGACTGCTCGTTGTAATCGCTGGCGATGGGAATCACGCGCACCTGCTCAGGCGAGAGCCACACCGGGAACGCCCCGGCGAAGTGCTCGATGAGGATGGCGATGAAGCGCTCGAACGAGCCGGAGACCGCGCGGTGAATGACCACCGGACGGTGCGCCGTGTTGTCGTCGCCCGTGTAGGTGAGGTCAAAGCGTTCCGGCGCGTTGTAGTCGAGCTGAATGGTGCCCAGCTGCCACGCACGGCCAATACTGTCGGTGACGTCGAAGTCGATCTTGGGGCCGTAGAAGGCGCCGTCGCCTTCCTTCATCTCGTACTCGCGACCGGTGGACTCGAGCGCGGCGCGCAGGGCGCCTTCGGCGCGATCCCACAGCTCGTCGCTGCCGATGCGCTGCTCGGGGCGCGTAGCAAACTTGAGCCGCGCCGTGAGTCCGAACGTTTCGTAGTAACCAAGGATGAACGTCATCAGGAACTGCACTTCCGCGGCGATTTGATCTTCGCGCAGGTAGACGTGGCAGTCGTCCTGCGCAAACTGGCGCACGCGCGTGAGGCCGGAGAGCGCCCCCGAAAGCTCATTGCGGTGCAACACGTCGAACGTCACGTAGCGCATGGGCAGATCGCGATACGAATGCTTGTGCGACGCGAAGTACAGGTGATGCGAGGGGCAGTTCATGGGCTTGAGCGACATGTCGTGCTCGCCCGTCTCGTTGTCGAGCACGAGGAACATGTTCTCGCGATACTTGCCCCAGTGCCCCGACTGCTCCCAGAGCGCCTTGTTATACAGCAGCGGCGTCTTGATTTCCTTGAACGCGTCCTGCTGCCGCTCGCGCACGAAGGCTTCGAGCGTGTTGTACAGCGTCGTGCCCTTGGGCGTCCAGAAAACGGCACCGGGCGCGACGGGGAACAACTGGAAGAGATCAAGCGACTTGCCCAGCACGCGATGGTCGCGCTTGCGCGACTCCTCGATGCGATGGAGGTGCGCGTCGAGGTCGTCCTTCTTGAGGAACGCCGTGGCGTAGATGCGCTGCAGCATCTGTCGCTTGACGTCACCGCGCCAGTACGCGCCGGCGATGGAGAGCAGCTTGAAGTGCTTCAGGTATGAGGTATCGGGGACGTGCGGACCGCGGCACAGGTCGATGAACGGCCCGTCGGTGTACGTCGAGATGACCTCGTCGCTGCCTTCGAAGTCGTCGAGGCGCTCGAGCTTGAGCGGATCGTCCACGAAGCGCTCACGCGCCTGCGCGAGTGTCACCTCTTCACGCACGAACGGATACTTCTCGGCGATGACCTTCTTCATCTCCGCTTCGAACGCGGCGAGGTCGTCGGGTGTGAACGGCTTTTCGACTTCGAAGTCGTAGTAGAAGCCGTCCTCAATGGCGGGACCGAATCCGATTTTGGCGTCGGGGCGCAGACGGCGCACCGCCGTGGCCAAAATGTGCGCGCCCGAGTGGCGCAGCACGCCGAGCGCGCGCGGGTCCTTGTCGGTGATGACCACGAAGGCGCCCGATGCCCGCAGGGGCGTCATCAGATCCAGCACTTCGCCGTTGACGGCCACCGCGTAAGAGGCCTGCAGCAAGCGCGCCCCGATCGAGCCGACGACATCGCGCGCCAAGGTCCCCGCGGGGACTTCACGCGTGGAACCATCGGGGAGGGTCAGGACAATCATGTCAGCAGCGGCAGCCAGCGGTCCGTCGATCATCTATCGCGTGTGCAGAGGGGGCGGAATGACACACGCAGCGAGCGACGTGGCGGCCGGTCCGGCTGCGCTCGTCGCTCGCTGTGGGTGTCTGGTGAAGTTATCGTTCCGACTATATAGGCGCTACCAGTGCCCGATGGTTCCACCCGAGGGAAGTCTATGGCCAGATTGCATTTCCGCCCTCGTCGGCCGCCCGATACCGGGACGGTGCTCCTGCTGGCACTGGGGGCCGTGGCCGGCGCCACGCTGGGCGTGCTGATCGCGCGGCGCCTGCGCGACGACGCCGAGGCGCGAACCGTGCGTCGCGGACGGGCGCGCGGGGCGACGTCGGGATTCGCGGCCGAGCCCGCGGATGACGGCTCGCCCGATAAGGCCGAGCCGGACGAGGCCGAGCCGGACGAGGCCGAGCCGGACGAGGCCGAGCTGGAGGCGCGGGTGCTCGCGGTCTTTCAGAATGACCCCACGTTGCGCGACCGGGCCATTGATATCTGCGCCGTGGGCGACGGGGGCATTGAGCTGACCGGATGGGTGGAGCGGGAGACGGAGGCGACCTATGCCACCACCCTCGCCCGCGGCGTGCCGGACGTCCGCCATGTGGTTGATCACCTGACCGCCCACGAAACCGACGGTTCCCGCGTTGGTAAGGCACCGGCGGATCGCTAGCTTCATCGGATGACTTCGCCCGACACGAATCCGCTGCCGCCGCAGTACGACGCCGCATCGACCGAATCCGAGTGGTACCCGCGCTGGACCGAGCACGGGGTCTTCATGGCCGACCCGACCCGCGCCGCCTCGCGTGAGCCGTTCGTCATCGTGATGCCCCCGCCCAATGTGACCGCCGTGCTGCACGTGGGACACGGCCTCAACAACACCGTGCAAGACGTGTTGGTTCGCTGGCGCCGCATGGCCGGCGACGAGGCGCTCTGGGTGCCCGGGACCGATCACGCGGGCATCGCCACACAGAACGTGGTGGAGAAGCAGCTCACCGCCGAAGGGCGCACGCGCTTTGATCTGGGGCGCGAGGCGTTCGTCGGGCGCGTGGCCGAATTCGTGGAGCAGACGGGCGGCGAGATTCTCAATCAGCTGAAGGCGATTGGCTCGAGCGCCGACTGGACGCGCACCGCGTACACATTCTCGCCCGAGCTGTCCGTCGCCGTGCGCGAGGCCTTCGTGCGCCTGCACGAGGACGGCCTCGTGTACAAGGGACACCGCGTCATCCACTGGTGCCCGCGCTGCGGCACGTCGCTGTCGGACGAGGAAGCGGAGT
This sequence comes from Candidatus Kuenenia stuttgartensis, assembly GCA_943330235.2. Taxonomy (GTDB): domain Bacteria; phylum Gemmatimonadota; class Gemmatimonadetes; order Gemmatimonadales; family Gemmatimonadaceae; genus Gemmatimonas; species Gemmatimonas stuttgartiensis_A. Next base: position 11,374 of record CALQGY020000040.1, on the reverse strand, counting down.
TCAACGACACGACGGGCAAGCTCTATCATCTGCGCTACACGCTGGCCGACGATCCGACGGCCAGCGTCGTGGTGGCCACGACGCGCCCGGAAACGATGCTCGGCGACGTCGCGGTGGCGGTCAATCCCGAGGACGAGCGCTACACGGCGTTCATCGGGCGCGATGTGGTGCTGCCGCTGACGGGGATTCGCATCCCCATCGTGGCCGACAGCTACACCGACGCGGCATTCGGCACGGGTGCGGTGAAGATCACGCCGGCCCACGATGCGAACGACTTCGAGGTGGGCAAGCGCCACGCGCTTCGCATGCCGGTCGTGATCGACGCCGAAGGCGTGGTACGGGAAGTTGAGGACGCGGCCGGACGCGTGCCGGCGGCGTTGCAAGGACTGGATCGTTTCGAGGCGCGTACCGCCATCGTGAAGCTGCTGGAGGCGGCCGGCGCGTTGGTGAAGATCGATCCGCATCCGCACAGTGTGCGGCACTGCTATCGCTGCGACACGGTGGTGGAGCCGCGCCTCTCGGATCAGTGGTTTGTGCGTATGCAGCCGCTGGCGGAAAAAGCGCTGGGTGTGCTGCGCAGCGGCGAGTTGCGCATTCTGCCGGACCGCTGGGAAGCGGTGTATGTGAACTGGCTGGAAGGGATCCGCGACTGGAACATCTCGCGGCAGATCTGGTGGGGCCATCGCGTGCCGGTGTGGTACTGCGATGCCTGCGCCCAGACGCCCATGGTGTCGCGCACCGATATCACCGCCTGCCCCACCTGCGGCGGCGCGGTGCGTCAGGACGAGGATGTGCTGGACACGTGGTTCTCGTCGTGGCTGTGGCCCTTTTCCACGCTGGGCTGGCCCAACGAAAACGCCGCCGACTTGGCCGCGTTCTATCCGGGCGATGTGCTGGTGACGGCGCCGGAGATTTTGTTCTTCTGGGTCTCCCGCATGGTGATGTCGGGGTGCTGGTTTTTGGGCAAAGCGCCGTTCCACACGGTGTATCTGCACGGCACCGTGCGCGACATGCAGCATCGCAAGATGTCCAAGTCGCTGGGCAACGGCATCGACCCGTTGGACGTGGTGAAGTTGTACGGCGCCGACGCGCTGCGATGGACGATGGTGGCGGGCTTGGGGCTGGGCGTGGACGTGATGCTCGACCCGACAGACCTCGACAAGTCGTTCGCCCCCGGCCGCAACTTCTGCACGAAGCTGTGGAACATCGGTCGATTCCTGCTGTCGCGTGTGGGCACGGATCCGGTGCTGCCGGTGTCCGCGTTGCCGGCCGGATCGCTCACGGCCGCCGACGCGTGGATTCTGGCGCGGTTGGATAGCGCCATTGCGGAGTGCGAGGCAGCCCTTGGGCCGGCGCGGCCGGCCAATGGTGTCGCGTGGACGGATGCCGAGCGTGGGCGCGGCCTGCGCTTGTCGGAGTACGCCGAGGCGGCGCGGCGCTTTGTGTGGAACGAGCTGGCCGACTGGTACCTCGAGTCGCTCAAGCCGCGCCTGGCCGCCGAGAGCGGCGCGGACAAGGACGCGGCGCGCGCGGTGCTGGCGCATGCGTTTGACGGCGCGCTGCGGCTGTTGCAGCCCATCATTCCGTTCATCACCGAGGCGCTCTGGCAGCATCTGCCCCAGACGCCGGCCGAGCAGTTTTTGGCGCAGGCCGCGTGGCCGGTGGCGCGCGCGGAATCGTCGGTGAGCGACGCGGAGCGCGCATTGGCGGCGTTGTTTGGCGCGACGCAGGAGACCGTCGCCGCTATCCGGCAGATCAAGTCGGAGTACAACGTGGCGCCCGGGGCGAGTGTGCAGGCCATTGTCTGCGTGACCGGCGTGCCGGCGGAGGCGTTCGCGGCGCAGGCGCCGGTCATTGGGTCGTTGGCCCGCGCGGTGGTGACGGTCAGCAGCGAGGCGCCGGTGGACGTCGCCGCGAGCATCGTGGGGCAACTGGTCACGGTGCACGTGCCGTTGGCCGGCATGATCGACATGGACAAGGAACGGCAGCGGTTGTCCGCCGAAATCGCGCAGCTGGACGGCGCGCTGAGTGCGTTGCTGGGCCGTCTGGGCAACGAGAAGTTCGTGGCCAAGGCGCCGCCGGCGGTGGTTGAAGGAGAGAAGGCCAAGGCCGCGGAATGGCAGTCGCGCCTGACGTCGTTGCAGCAGCAGCTCGAGAAGTTGGGCGCATGACCGTGCGTCGGGCGTGGCACGTGGTGGGCCGTGCGGTGGTGGGTGTGGCGGCGGCGTGGGGCGCGGCGCTGGTCGCGTCGTGCGCCAACGCCGGCATGCCGCCCGGCGGTCCGCCGGATGAAGCGCCCCCGCTGGTCCTCAGCGTCACGCCCAAAACCATGACGACTGGCGCCAAGTTGAACGACGTCGAGATCCGTTTCGACGAAGTGATCAGCGAGACCCCGCGCGGCGCGCAGGATCTGCGCGGGCTGGTGTTCATCAGCCCGCGCGCGAAGGACACCGAAGTGGGTTGGCATCGCAACCGGATCACCATTCGCCCCAAGGGCGGATGGAAGCCGAACACGGTCTACTCCGTCCAGATCAGCCCGGGGCTGCAGGACCTGCGCAACAACGGCATCGACACGTCCATCACGGTCGTGTTCAGCACCGGCGGCGCGATCCCGGCCACCAACATCGTGGGCGTGGCCTTCGACTGGGTGGCGGGGCGCGGCGCGCCGAATGCGCTGGTGGAAGCCATCACGAAGGACAGCACGGCCTATCAGGTGCGTGCCGACAGCGCGGGGCGCTTCAACCTGCAGCATGTGCCGGCCGGTGAGTACGTGGTGCGCACCATCGTGGACCGCAACAACAACCGCCTGCTCGACCCCACCGAAGCGTTTGACACCGTGCGGGTGGCGCTGACGCAGCGCGTCGATGTGGAGCTGTATGCGTTCCCGCACGATACGGTGGGGCTGCGTATCGCCGACATCTCCCCCACACCGTCGGACAGCTTACGGGTACTGAAGCTGTCGTTCGACAAGCCGCTCGCGCCGGGGCAGCAGCTGATGCGTCCGCAGTTCATCCTCAAGCGCGCGGATTCGTCCGTGGTGGACGTGGTGTTGGTGCAGACGTTGGCCGAGCGCAACGCGGCCGATTCCCTGCGCCAACAGCTCAAGGCCGACTCCATCGCGCGCACCACCAAAACCGATACGAGCCGCGCCGCGCGCGCCCGGGCGGATTCGGCGCTGGCGCGCAAGCGTGCCGACAGTCTGGCGCTCGTGGATATCGCCGCCCGTGAGGCCCGTCGCCTGGCGGCGTTGCGCGGCAATCGTCCGCCGCCGGCGGTGAAGGACACCACGCCACCGCCCAAGATGCAGCGGCCCGTCGTCTCGGCGGACCTGTATCTCACGCTGTCCGAGCGGCTCAAGCCCGGCACCGCGTATCGGCTGCAGGTGAACACGGTACGCAGTCTATCGGGGACCGTGAAATCGCCGTCGCGACAATTCGCGACGCCTCGCGAGGCGAAGAAAGACAGTGTTGCGGCGCCCGTTCGTCGACCGCCGTCCTGAGGTCGTGGCCCGCTCCGCGCTGTTCCTCGATCGCGATGGTACGCTCATCGCCGACGCGCACTATCCGTCCGATCCCGCGCAGGTAGTGCTGCTGCCGGGTGCGGCCCGTGCCGTGGCACGCGCCAACGCCGCGAAGATTCCGGTGGTGATCGTGACCAACCAATCGGGGATCGGGCGCGGCCACATCACCGAGGCGCAGTACGAAACGGTGCGGGCGCGCTTGGACGAGCTGCTGGCGCTGGAAGGCGCGCACGTGGATGCGACGTATTTTTGTCCGCACTGGCCCGAGCGCGACGGCCAATGCGCCTGCCGGAAGCCGGGGATCGGCATGCATAAAGATGCGGCCCACGCGATGCAGCTCTCCCTGCCGGCGTCGGTCTATGTGGGCGACCGCTGGCGTGATGTGCAGCCGGCGATCGCGGTGGGCGGACTGGGGATTCTTGTACCGGGAGCGGAGACGCCCATGGACGACTTGCTGCGGGCGCGGGAGTTCACGCGGCCGGGTGTGCAGGTGGCCGAGTCCATCGAGGACGCGGTGGCGATGGGGATGACGTGGATCGCGCGGGGACGGGCATGAGCCACGACATCACAGAGCGTCCGGTGTCGCGCATTGCGGTGCTGGCCTCGGGCGGCGGGTCCAACCTGCAGTCGCTGCTGGACCATCTGGCCGGACCGGCGCGTGATGCGGCCGCGGTGGTGTGGGTGGGATCAAACCGCGCGGAAGCGGGTGCGCTGTCCCGCGCCCAATCGGCCGGCATCGCCACGGGCGTGGTGCATGACCCGACCGACGGCGAGGCACTCGTGGCGCAGCTGGCCGCCGTGAACGCCGACATGGTGGTGCTCGCCGGCTACCTCAAGTTGGTGCCGCTCGCGGTCGTGCGCGCCTTTCACGGGCGCATGCTGAATGTGCATCCGTCGCTGCTGCCGGCCTTCGGTGGTCCGGGGATGTACGGGCACCGCGTGCATGAGGCGGTGCTGGCGCACGGGGCCCGCGTGTCGGGCGTGACGGTGCACTTCGTGGACGAGGCCTTCGATCGCGGCGCCATCGCCGCGCAGTGGCCGGTCCGCGTCTTCGCCGACGATACGGCCGATGCGATCGCGGCGCGCGTGCTGCGGGCGGAGCATCAGCTCCTGCCGCGTGCGGTCGAAGCGCTGGCCCGCGGGCAGCTGTGGTTGGCCGCCGACGGGCGCGCGGCGGGTGACGTAGCGCTGCCGGACCTTCCCTCCATCACCGTGTGAGCTCCGCGCTGAACTCCCCGCTCCGACTCCTTGGTCTGAATACCCGCGCCGATCGTGCGCCGGGTATTCGTCTTCGGCTTCAGTCGTCCCGCTGCTCTTGGCGGACTTTCTTCTGATCTCCCACTCCCAGCGTTCTATGCCGCGCGCACTTCTTTCCGTCTCCGACAAAACCGGGCTCGTCCCGTTCGCCACGCAGTTGGTGCAGCATGGCTACGAACTCGTCTCCACCGGCGGTACCGCCCGCGTGCTGCGCGAGAGCGGGCTCACGGTGCTGGACGTCAGCGACATTACGGGGTTCCCGGAGATGCTCGACGGGCGCGTGAAGACGCTGCACCCGGTCGTGCACGGCGGCCTCTTGGCCCGTCGCGATCTGCCGGAGCACATGCAGGCCATCGCCGAGCATCACATCGGCACGATCGATTTGGTGGTGGTCAATCTGTATCCGTTCCGCGAGACGGCCGCGAAGGCCGGTGTACATCCCGACGAGGTCATCGAGAACATCGATATCGGCGGCCCCTCCATGCTGCGCTCGGCCGCGAAGAACTTCGCCGCGGTGTGGGTGCTGGTGGATCCGGCCGACTACGCGCCGGTGCTGTCGGTGATCGCCGGCGGCGGCGACGATCAGGCGCTGCGCACGTTGCTGGCCGAAAAGGTGTACGCGCACACCAGCGGCTACGACGCGGCCATCGCGCAGTGGTTTGCCGGTCAGCGCGGCGAGCCCTTCCCCGACCGGTATCCGCTCACGTTTGAGAAGCAGCAGTCGCTGCGCTACGGCGAAAATCCGCAGCAGCGGGCCGCGTTTTACGTGGAGAAGACGGGCGCGGGGTTGGGCGCGCTGCAGCAGTTGGGCGGCAAGGAGCTCTCGTTCAACAACCTGCTGGACCTCGAGGGTGCGATGCTGGCCATCGAGCCGTTCGGCGATCAGCCGGCGTGCGCGATCATCAAGCACACGACACCGTGCGGTCTGGCCACGGGTGTGAATGCGCTGGACGCCTATCGCAAAGCGCTGGCCTGCGACCCGGTCTCGGCGTTCGGCTCGGTGATCGCGTTCAGCGTGCCGGTGGACGTGGCCGCAGCCGAGGCCATCTCCAGCCTGTTCGTGGAGTGCATTGTCGCGCCCGGGTTCGCGGAGGAAGCGGTGGAGATTCTGGGGCGCAAGAAGAACCTGCGCGTATTGGCGGGCCGCGCCAGCTGGCCGGTGGGGGGCATGGACTACAAGCGCGTCCGTGGCGGCCTGCTGGTGCAGGACCGCGCCCCGGTGCCGGTGGTGTCGGAGTCGTGGACGGCGGTCACCACGCGCCAGCCGACGGCCGAGGAAATGCGGGACCTGGCCTTCGCGTGGCGCGCCGTGGCGAGCGTGAAGTCAAACGCTATTGTGCTGGTGCGCGATGGCGCCACGATCGGCATCGGCGCCGGTCAGATGTCGCGCGTGGACGCGTCGTTTCTGGCGGTGCATAAGGCCACGTCGCTTGGGCACAGCACGGCCGGGGCAGCCTTGGGGTCGGACGCGTTCTTCCCCTTCCGCGACGGCATCGATCACGCGGCCGCGGCGGGCGTGACGGCGATTGTGCAGCCGGGCGGGTCGGTCCGTGACGCGGAAGTGATCGCGGCGGCGGACGAGCACGGGATGACGATGATCTTCACGGGCGCGAGACTCTTCCGGCATTAAGCGCGGGAGCGGCGGGGGGAGTCGCGGGTGCATCGCGGCTCCGATGGTTAAGTTTTGGCTCTGTCTAACCTTTGAGACGATCTCATGACCGTAGGGACTCCTGGAGCGGTAGGCGCACCGCGCGTGACCTCCCGCGCCTCCGCTGGCACCGCCGAGCTGGACTATCGCCCGTCCTACCTGGCTGCCGCTATTGCGGCGCTGGTGGTCTTCGTGCTGTACCTCCTGACGTTGGCGCCGACCACATCCATGTGGGATACCAGCGAATACATCGCGGCCGCCTACGTGCTGGGTATTCCGCATCCGCCGGGCAACCCGTTCTTCGTGCTGCTGGGGCGTGTGTTCGCCATTCTCCCCATCGCGTCGTCGGTGGCCATGCGCATCAACGTGCTGGCCGCGTTGTCCAGCGCGATTTCGGCGGGCTTCTGGTTTCTGGTCACCGAGCGTGTGCTGGTGGGCTGGTTGCCGCGTCGGTGGCAGCGCATTGTGGGCGGCTCGCTGGCGGTGCTCATTGGCGCGACATCGTTCACGGTGTGGAACCAGTCGGTGGTCAACGAGAAAGTGTATACCGTCTCGTTGCTCGGCCTGGCGGTGATTTGCTGGCTGACGGTGCGCTGGTGCGACGATCCGGATGATCGCATCGCGGATCGGTTGCTGGTGCTGATCGCGTACGTGCTGGGGTTGGGCTATGCGAATCACATGGCCGGCATGCTGGCGGCGCCGGCCGTGGGGCTGGCCGTGCTCATTCGGAAGCCGAGCACCATTCTGCGCTGGAAGCTGCTGATCGCGTGCATCGCCGCGTTGTTCTTCGGCATGACGCCGTTTGCCACGCAGCCCATTCGCGCAGCGCACTTCCCCGCCATCAACGAGGGCGAGCCCACCGGGTGCGTGACCAAGCTGGAGTTCGGCTGCACGTTCTCGACGCTGACGAAAGATCGCTTCATGTACAACTTCAACCGCGATCAGTACGGCAAGCCGCAGCTCGGTGAGCGTCAGGCGCCCATCGGCGCGCAGATCGGGATGTGGTGGCTGTACTACAAGTGGCAGTGGGTGCGTGATGCGTACGGCGAGCGCCCGGGGCTGCAGAACGCGATGGCGGTGTTCTTCCTGCTCTTGAGTGCGATCGGTGGCATCATGCACTTCAAGAAGGACCGACGAAGTTTCTCGTTCTTCGGTCCGCTGGTGTTCACGATGACCTTGGCGCTCATCTACTACCTCAACTTCAAGTACGGGCATTCGCAGTCGCCCGAGCTGGGTGAGTCGGTGGACCGCGAAGTGCGTGACCGCGACTACTTCTACCTGTGGAGTTTCTCGGCGCTCAGCGTGTGGGCCGCGCTCGGACTGGTGTACGTGTGGGAGACGGCGGCCAGCCTGTTTGGTGCCGACGAAGTGCGACTGGGTCGCGACAACGTGCTGGAGCCGCGCGCACGCAGCTTCCTCATGGCGTCGCCCATGCTGGCCATTGCCTTCGTGCCGTTGTTTGCCAACTGGCAGCAGGCATCGCGCGCCAACCAGACCGACACGACCGACTTCGCGCGCGATCTGCTGAACAGCGTCGAGCCGTACGGCATCCTGATCACGGTGGGTGACAACGACACCTTCCCGCTCTGGTATGCGCAGGAAGTGGAAGGCATCCGCAAGGACGTAGTGGTGGCGAACACCTCGCTGCTGAACACCGATTGGTACCGTCGTCAGCTCATCCGCCGTCCGGTGTACGCGTACGAGGCGGCGAAGGGACCGGCGCTGTACAACGATCGCCAGTGGACGAAGCCGTCGGGCTCACCGCTCAAGATGACGTTCGATGAAGCAGACGGCATGCCGCTCGCCATCCAGACGCCCCCCAATGCGGCGTTCCAGGCCAGCGGGATCGTAGCGACGCCTCGGCTGCCGCAGCTCATGGCGGCGGATCAGATCGTGTACTTCATGATTCGCGACGCCTTCCCCGGACGGGCCATCTACTTCAGCCGCACGGCAGGCGGGTACCCGTACGAGTTGGGACTCGAGCGCTACGTCATCACGCAGGGTATGGCCAAGAAGCTGCTCGATCACGTGGCCACCGCCGGTCGCGACACGGTGATGATTCAGGGCGAAGGGCTGGTGGACATCAATCGCTCGAAGGCACTCTGGAGCCAAGTGTTCACGGGCACCAAGTCGCTCGCGGCGCGAAACGGATGGGTGGACGACGCCTCGGTGGGCATCCCTGATCTCTACGTCATCAGCGGCGTCACGCTGGCCGAAGCATTGGCGTCAGCGGGCCGGATGGCGGAGTCGGACTCGGTGTTCCAGCAGTCGCGCGGCATTGCGAAGGCGATGCGACGCGAAGCGGTGTTCGGCTTTGATAAGCCGCAGCAGCCGCAGGTCATTCCGGGCGGCGACACGGCGGCGAAGCAGTTGCTGGGGCCGGCGGCTGGGGACGTGAAGAAGCCGTAAGGCGCCCTCTGCGTCCAAGCACTTCGCTTTACCGCGACTCCGCCACAATCGTCTCGAGCAGCTCCCACCGCTCCAACAGCGACGCAATCGACGCATCAATGGCCGTGAGCCGCTGATGCGTCGCCAGCGCGGCCTGCCCGTCGCGAAGCACGGCCGGATCCGCGAGCTGCGCCAAGACGGCTTCGCGATCGCGCTCTGCGGCATCGATGGTATCGGGCAGCGCCTTCAGTTCGGCGCTCTCCGCAAACGAAAGCTTCCGCTTTTTCGCCGACGGCGCTGCAGCTGTGGCGGTGGCGACGGGCTTCGCGGCCGCGGCGGGCGCCACGATCGGCGCCGGCCGCTGACGCACCCAATCGGTGTAACCGCCGGCGTACTCCCCGACCCGACCGCCGCCCTCAAACACGAGCGTGCCGGTCACCACGGCATCGAGAAACGCGCGATCGTGGCTGACCACGATGAGCGTGCCCGTGTACTCCAGCAGGCGGTCTTCGAGCAGATCGAGCGTATCGATGTCGAGATCGTTCGTAGGCTCGTCGAGAATGAGCAGGTTGAACGAGCGCGTGAAGAGACGCGCGAGCAGCAGCCGGTTGCGTTCGCCGCCGGAGAGCGCGCGTACCGGCGTCCGAGCGCGGTCTGGGCCGAACAGGAAATCCTGCAGATAGCCGTTCACATGCCGCTCCGACCCGGCCACCATCACCGTCTGCGCGCCACCGGCAACGCTGTCGAAGACACTGGTGTCGGGATCAAGCTGTTCGCGCAGCTGATCGAAGTACGCGATGTCGAGGTTCGTGCCCAATCGTACCGTGCCGCTGTCGGGCGCGAGTGTGCCCAGCAGCAAGCGCAGCAGCGTGGTCTTTCCGGATCCGTTCGGGCCGATGACGCCCACGCGATCACCGCGCATGATGGTGACGTCGGCATCGCGCACGATGGGGCGATCGCCACGCGCGAATGACACGCCACGCGCTTCGACCACCAACCGTCCTGAACGTTCGGCCTCCTGCTGCGGCATACGCACCGCGCCCACCCGTTCGCGGCGCGCCGCACGCTCCACGCGCAGCGCTTCGAGGCCGCGCACGCGTCCTTCGTTGCGCGTCCGACGGGCCTGGATGCCCGTGCGGATCCACACTTCTTCGCGCGCGAGCTTCTTATCGAACTCCGCCTGCTCTGTGGCTTCCACCTCAAGGGCCGCTTCCTTGCGCACCAGATACGTGTCGTAGTCGCCGCCCCAGTCCACCAGCTTGCCGCGATCGAGTTCGACGATGCGCGTGGCCACGGTACGCAGGAAGGCGCGATCGTGCGTCACGAACACCAGCGTGATGCCACGCGCCACCAGAAACGATTCCATCCACTCGACGGCATCGATATCGAGATGGTTGGTGGGCTCGTCGAGCAGCAAGACATCGGGCTGACGCACCAGCGCGCGGGCTAACAGCGCCTGACGCTTGCGTCCACCCGAAGCGGCCGAGAAGAGCGCGTCGGCGTCGAGGGAGAGATGCTCGAGCACCGTTTCGACGCGCGTGTGGATCTGCCACGCGTCGGCCGCGTCGAGCGCGTGATGCAGCCGGTCGAGCGCCTTGAGTGCCGCATCGTCGGGCGAGCGGCCCACGCGCAGGCTGGCCTCGTGATATTGCGCCAGCAGCACGCCGGCCGGTCCGACACCGCCGGCCACGACGTCGAAGATGGTGCCGTCGAGATCGTCGGGGATTTCCTGCGAGAGGCGTGTGACGCTTACACCGCCGGACCGGACCACCTCGCCGCTGTCGGGCGTGATGGTGCCGTCGAGCATCTTGAGCAGCGTGCTCTTCCCCGCGCCGTTGCGCCCCAGCAGACACACGCGTTCGCCGCGCTCGATGGCGAACTGCGCATCGTCCAGCAGGAGCGGCCCGCCGAACGCGACCCGTACATCCTTCAGCCCCAATAATGCCATGGCGTTCGGTACATCTCCCCATCGTGAATGGCGCGCAAGCCGCGCCGAGCGTGACGGCCGAAAGCTAACGAGGCCACCTCGGCGCGGCGCGCCTCACGCGATCGGCAACGGGACCGGTGCCACGCGCCCAGTGTCGAGGTCATAGACGCCGCCGGCAAACACGCTCCGCTGCAGCAGCGGACGGCGAGTCTAGCGGTGAAGCATCAGCGAGTCCTCAAGGAGGGCGACACATACTTGGCGCCCCGCACCACCGCGATGTCGCTGACATACGCGATGACGGCGTACGCGTCGAAATAGCGGGCGGCCAGATGCTCGACGATGCGATCGGCGACCTCGGAGGACACGATGGTCTCAATGCGGATGTTCACACCGGGAATGGCCGTGGGGTGCCAGCCGCCGGCCCCTTCGCCGCGCCCTTCAACCACCGTAAATCCGGTGGCGCCGAGGCCGCGCAGCTCCGTTGCCAGCCGCAGCTCCAGCACGGGCTCGGCGATGATCGTGACCAACTTGAGTGGATAGGTGTGCATGGGATGGAGGGCGTTATCCGAGCGCTTGCGCGATGCGGTAGTAGAGCGGGATGCCGGCGAGAATATTGAAGGGGAACGTGATCGCG
>CALQGY020000039.1 GCA_943330235.2 Candidatus Kuenenia stuttgartensis | reverse complement strand
GGATACATCCCAGCGCACGACCCGCATCTTCTCGCGCACGTTCGAGACCAACGCCGACTGGAACACCTCATTCAGTCTGCCGGCCTTCTTTCAAGGCTCGTGGAATGTGGCACCCTCGGTGCAGGTGTCGAACGTCGATCCGGCCTCCGGCTTGTTCGTGCGCACCGAGCGCAGCGGCGGACAGTGGGTCATGCAGTCCAAACGGCTCAGCTATGCGCTGGGGGCCTCGCCAACCTTCTACGGATTCCTCCCCGGGCTGGGGCTGGTGTCCCGCATTCGGCACACCATTTCGCCGGGCATCTCGTTCAGCTACTCCCCGCAGGCGGAAGTCAGCGACGAGTACTTGAGCGCGTTGGGCCGCACCCGCGTCGGATACCTCGGTGCGCTCGCGCAGAATCGCGTATCGCTAAGCTTCGCAACGCTCTTTGAAGCGAAGCTCAAGGCGCCCGCGGACAGTAATCCGGAAAACGGCAAGAAGATCAAGCTGCTCGCGCTCAATTTTTCGCCGCTCACCTACGACTTCGTGCGCGCCGACTCCACCGGCAAAGGCTTCACCGATCGGACGTTCTCGATCTCTGGTCGAACCGATCTGTTACCCGGACTCGATTTCCGCTCCAGTTACGAGCTGTTCCAAGGCGATCCGATGTCCGACACCGCCACGTTCAGCCCGTATCGGACCGACTTCGGTGTCACCTTCAGCATGAATGGGCGGTCTGCCGTTGTGGCCATGCTCGGTCGACTCGTTGGCATTCGCAGCGACATCGAGACGCCGGCCGATGCGCGGAGTCGCGGCAGTGCCGAGGGGGCGCCGCCGCCGCAGCGCCCGATGAACGCGGCAGGCTCCGGTGCGCGCGGGATGCAGACGTCCGTGCCGACCGGCCAAGGGTGGACGCTCAACCTGCAATACAACGCCGCTCGGCAGCGGCCGCCGCGCGGGGGGACGCAGATCAGCAATGATCCGACGGCCTTGTGCGAATCGCAGAAATCGTTCGGCTTTGCGGTCTACGACCAGTGCGTCTTGCAAGCGCAAAATGCGCCAGCCACCGGACTCACCTCCGGACAGAGTGCCATCGGCGCCCCCGTGTTTATTTCGCCGCCCACGCAGAATGTGACAGGGTCGATGTCCTTCAACATCACGCCGCTGTGGGCGGCGCAATGGTCCACGCAGTACGACGTCACGCGCGCGCGCTTCGCCTCGCAGCAGGTGGGGTTGCAGCGCGAGATGCACGATTGGAACGCGGTGTTCTCGTTCTCGCAGACGCCGAACGGCAACTTCTCGTTCAACTTCTTCATCGCGCTCAAGGCGCAGCCCGAACTCAAGTTCAACTACGACCGACAAACCTATCGGTCGAGCGGTTACTGAGCGCGTAGGATTCTAGGAGAAGCCCCTGTGCTGCATCTCGATGGTCGGACCCTGAGCATCCGCGACGTGCTCGCGGTCGCCGACATGCGTGAGACCGTGACGCTGGCCTCGTCGGCGCGGGAGCGTATGTGTACGACCCGTGCCGTCGTAGACCGTGCGGTCGAGGCCTCCGTCCCGGTGTATGGCATCAACACGGGATTCGGAAAGCTCTCCGAGGTCACGATCCCCAACGATCAACTGGCCGCCCTGCAGCGCAATCTGGTGCGGAGCCACGCCGCGGGCGTCGGCGATCCGCTGCCGGAGCGTGAGGTCCGCGCGATGATGTTGCTCCGTGCGAACGTGCTGGCGACTGGATTCGCTGGAGCGCGCGTGGAGGTCGTCGATGCGCTCTTGGGCATGCTGAACGCGGGCGTCTGGCCCGTCGTCCCCGAGCAGGGTAGCGTCGGCGCCAGCGGGGATCTCGCGCCGCTGGCGCATCTGGCGCTCACGCTGATCGGCGAAGGCGAGGCGTTCTACGACGGCCATCGAATGGACTCGGCCGCCGCGTTGGCCACGGCGGGACTCACGCCAGTGACGCTGGCCGCGAAAGAGGGGCTCGCGCTCATCAACGGCACGCAGGCCCATACCGCCGTCGCAGCCCTCGCCAGCGCCGAACTGCGCCGACTCTGGCACGTCGCACACGTCGCGACTGCCATGACGCTCGAAGCGCTGTTGGGGACGCCGACCCCGTTCGACGCTCGCATTCAGGATGCGCGCGGTCAACTCGGTCAGCGCCACTCGGCGTCGCTGATGCGGGCACTCCTTGGCGACAGTGAATTGCGTGAGTCACATCGCTTCGGGGATCCGCGCGTGCAGGATGCCTATGCGCTGCGCTGTGCGCCGCAGGTGCACGGGCCCGCCTTCGAGGCGCTCGAGTTTGCACAGGGCATCATCGGGCGCGAACTCAACGCCGCGACGGATAATCCGCTCGTCCTCGAGACCGGCGAACTCTTAAGCGGCGGCAACTTTCACGGGCAGGCGGTTGGCATGGCCAGCGATCTGCTCGCCATCGTCAGCGCCAATCTCGCCGTCATCAGCGAGCGGCGGACCGATCGACTGGTGCACCCCGATTTTAACGAAGGACTGCCGGCGTTTCTCGCCGGCTCACCGGGCTTAGAGTCGGGGTTCATGATGTCGCAGGTGACCGCCGCCGCGCTCGCGAGCGAGAACAAATCGCTGGCCCACCCCGCCAGCGTGGATTCCATTCCCACGGACGGCAACAAAGAAGACGTCGTGCCCATGGCGATGGCGGCCGCGGTGAAGCTGCGCCGTTCGGTGCGCAACCTACGCCACGTCCTGGCCATCGAGATGATCGCGGCCGCCGAAGGATTGGAACATCGCCGTCCGCTACGGAGCTCCGTCCCGATCGAGCACGCGCATGCCTTGGTGCGGTCGGTGGTCGCCAAGCAGTCCGGTGACCGCGCGCCCTCACCCGACATCATCCGGCTCGCCGAGTCGTTAGCGTCAGGTCTGCTTGATCCCATCACGGAAGAATTTTCAACATGACCACGTCTGAAACGCTGGCGACCGCACATGGCGCGTCCCACGACATGTCGCATGACCGTCCGCAATCACCGTCCGGGCCGCGCCCGGTACGCGCTCCCCGCGGTGCTGAGCTGAGTTGCCGCGGGTGGGAGCAGGAAGCGGCGCTGCGGATGCTCATGAACAATCTCGATGCCGAAGTCGCTGAGCGTCCGGACGATCTGGTCGTGTACGGCGGGACGGGCCGCGCGGCGCGCTCGTGGGAGGCCTTCGATGCCATCGTACGGACGCTGCGCACGCTGGGCAATGACGAAACCTTGCTCGTGCAGAGCGGGAAGCCCGTCGCGGTCTTTCGCACGCATGCCGACGCTCCCCGCGTCCTCATCGCCAACTCCAATCTGGTCGGGCGGTGGGCGAACTGGGATGAGTTCCGCCGTCTCGAGCGGATGGGACTGACCATGTACGGTCAGATGACGGCCGGGTCGTGGATCTACATCGGCTCGCAGGGCATCGTGCAGGGCACGTACGAAACGTTCGGGGCCGTGGCGGACAAGCACTTCGGCGGTACGCTCGAGGGACGTCTGGTCGTGACGGCCGGTTTAGGCGGCATGGGCGGCGCACAGCCGCTCGCGGCGGCCATGCATGGGGCCGCGGTGCTGGGCATTGAAATCGATTCGACGCGCATCGCCAAGCGTATTGAAACCCGCTACTGCGATCGCGCCACGACGTCGCTCGATGAAGCGCTCGCGTGGCTGCGTGAGGCGCAGTCGCAGCGCGTGGGCTTGTCGGTAGCACTCCAAGGCAATGCGTCGGAGATCCTGCCGCAACTCGTCGAACGCGGCATCGTTCCCGACGTGCTCACCGATCAGACGAGCGCACACGATATGCTGGTCGGCTACGTTCCCGCCGGTATGACGCTGTCTGACGCGGCAGCGCTTCGCGCGTCGCACCCGGCCGAGTACATCACGCGTGCCACCGCGTCGGTGGTGGTGCACGTCCGGGCCATGCGTGCGTTGCAGGATCGCGGTGCGGTCACGTTCGACTATGGCAACAATATCCGCACCGTCGCGTTCGATGCGGGCGTCGATGACGCGTTCCGCATCCCCGGCTTCGTGCCCGAGTACATCCGTCCGCTGTTCTGCGAGGGGAAGGGGCCCTTTCGGTGGGTCGCGCTCTCCGGCGATCCGGCTGACATTCATCGCACCGATGAACTGATCCTCGAGCTCTTCCCGCACGACGTGCAACTGCGACGCTGGATCACGCTCGCCCGCGAACGCATTGCCTTTCAGGGATTACCGGCGCGCATCTGCTGGCTGGGGCAAGGCGATCGCGCGCGCTTTGCGCTCGCGCTCAACGATCTGGTTGAGCGTGGAGAGGTCTCGGCGCCCATCGTTATTGGCCGCGATCATCTCGATACGGGCAGCGTGGCCTCACCCTTCCGCGAGACCGAGGGGATGCGTGATGGATCCGATGCCATCGCCGACTGGGCCATCCTCAACGCGATGCTCAATGTGGCGAGCGGCGCCTCGTGGGTCTCGTTCCATCATGGCGGGGGCGTCGGTATCGGGAATTCGCTGCATGCCGGACAAGTCATCGTTGCGGACGGCTCGGAGCGCATGCGGCAGCGGCTCGAGCGCGTCCTCACGAATGACCCCGGGATCGGCGTGGCACGTCACGCGGATGCCGGGTACGAAATTGCGATCGCCACGGCAGAGCGCGAAGGCGTGCGTCTGCCGATGCGTGACGCGGCCTCCTAATGCTGTCATCCCGTTACCGCCCGTGGCACGTCCCCATTTTCCTGGGGAAGTACGCATGGCTGCGCCTCCGCAAACGGCCGGTGCTGCTGAATTTTGAAGTCACCATGCGGTGCAATGCGCGCTGCGGGTTCTGCGATTACTGGAAGACGCCCGCGGAAGCGAAGGCCTCCGAAATCGCGGAGTTCGGAGAGATTGCACGTCGCTTCAGTCCGATGCTCGTCACGTTCACCGGCGGTGAGCCCACCCTGCGGCGCGATCTCGAGGATATCGTACGGTCGGTCCGCGCGTCCGTGCGCTACACGTACGTGCAACTCATCACGCACGGTGGCATGCTGACGCTCGACCGGGCCAAGTCACTCTGGGATGCTGGTGTCGATCAATTCAACATCTCGCTCGATTACCTCGATGAGCGGCACGACCTCGCGCGTGGCATTCCTGGACTCGCGGCCAAGCTGCTCGACCTCGTGCCCCGTATGCGCGCGGCCGGCATTGGTGGCGTGCGCTTCAATACCGTCATCAAGCAGGACAACCTCGACCAGTTGATGCCGATCGTCGAGCGCGCGGCCGCGCTTGGCGGTGGCGTCAATTTTTCGTTGTACACCGATTTCAAGAACGGCAACCGCGAGCACCTCATCGGGGCCGACCAGCAGGACGCGGTGCAGCGTGCGGTAGACGCACTCTTGGCCTTCAAACGGCGACGGCGCGGCATCATCACCAATTCGGACTACTACCTCGAGCAGATCCCGCGATACCTGCGCGGTGAGATGACGGAGCCGTGTCAGAGCGGGAGCACGACGATTCACATCGATCCGCAGGGGCACGTGCGGCGGTGCCCAGATTTCCCCGCGGATGGTCCTTGGCAGAGTTATGCGGGGTACGCGCCCATCGACTGCAACGCGTGCTACTATGCCTGTCGTGGTGAGGCGCAGGCTCCGCTGCGCCTGATGTCCCGCATTCGCGATGTGATGGCGTAAGGGCCTCGCGCCATCGTGTCCCATCACCCTCCGAGCGAGCCGCTCATGTCCCAGCCCGACGAGACTGCACGTACCACCCTGTTCGTCAACGCGGCGCAAACGCTGACGGCGGCTGGGCCGGCCCGTGCGCGCCGCGGCGGCGAGATGCGTGAGGCGGGGATCCGGCACGGCGTCGGTGTGGCGGTGCAGGGCCGCACCATCGTTGCCGTGGAGGACGATGCGTTGCTCCGGCGCACCTTCCCGGATGCAGACGAAATTGACTGCAATTGCGGACTGCTGGCCCCCGGGTTCGTTGATTCGCACACGCACGCGGTGTTCGGCGCGGCGCGGTTCGCGGAGCATGAGTTGCGAGCGACCGGTGTGCCGTATCTGGAGATCGCGCGACGTGGCGGGGGCATTCACTCGTCGGTGCGGGATCTTCGGGCGCGCAGCGACGATGATCTCGAAGCGCTGGCGGTGCCACGCCTGCAGCGCATTGCGGCGGGCGGCGTCACCACGGTCGAGATCAAGTCGGGCTACGGGCTAAGCGTACACGATGAACTCCGCTCCTTACGGGTGATTGCGCGTCTCGCGGCCTCCCACGCCATGCGCATTGTCGGAACGTGCCTCGCGGCCCACGAAGTGCCGTTGGAACGTCGCGATGAGCCGGAAGGCCGGTCCCGCTGGATCGACGAGATCGTGACCTCCATCTTTCCGGTGGTGGCACACGAGCGACTCGCACAATTCGCCGATGTGTTTTGCGAGCCCGGGGTGTTCGATCTGGTCGAGACCCGTCGATTGATGGAAGGCGCCAAGCAGCACGGCCTGACGCCAAAGCTGCACGCCGACGAATTGCATGACGGGGGCGGCGCCGCGCTTGGCGTGGACATCGGCGCCGTGAGCGTCGACCATCTGGCGGCGATCTCCGATGCCGGCATCTCGGCCGTGGCTGGGGGGGGCACGGTCGCCACCCTCCTGCCGGCGACAATGCTGTTCCTCGGCACGGGCCGCCAAGCGCCCGCCAGACGCCTGATCGAGGCCGGCGCGGCCGTGGCCTTGGCCAGCGATTTCAACCCCGGCACCTCGCCCCTGCAGGCCTTTCCGCTGGTGCTCACGCTCGCGGTGAGCGAACTTCGGCTGTCGGCCGCCGAGGCCTGGATCGCGGCGACCGTCAACGGGGCGGCGGCGCTCGGGTTGGCCGGTAGCACGGGGCAGTTGTCCCCCGGCTTCTCCGCGGACATTGCCGTCCACGAGGTGGACGACTACCGCGCGTTGCCTTACTGGTTCGGCGAGCGTCTTTGTCGAGTGGCGTGGGCCCGTGGACGCCCCTGTTTTCAGAAGCCGTGACCGTGAAAGTTTTCGCTTGCATGTACGGCAACGCGAAGGCGAGGTATGCTTCATCTTCCCTGCCACACGGTTTCTCCTCCGATCTTTGAGTCAGCCGCGAACGCATGTCCAACGCCGCGAAACACCGTAAGAAGGCGGCTGAGTTCGAGCAGCTGAAACAGATCGACCGCGCGATTGTCTCCTACGTCAAAGCGATTGAGGAGAGCGAGTCGGAAGGCGAGGAGATCGATGTCGCCCTGCTCAACAAAGTCGGTGACCTGACGCAGCGTCAGGGCCGCGTGGCGGATGCCGTCACGTACTACGAGCGCGCCGTCGAGCACTATGCCACGGCGGGGTTGTTCAACAACGCCATCGCGCTCTGCAACAAAATTCTGCGCAGCGCCCCCGGTCGGGCGAACGTCTACTTCACACTCGGCCGGATCTGCGCCAAGAAAGGGCTGCGCGGTGACGCGACGCGCAATTTCCTCGAATACGCCACCCGTATGCAGTTGGACGGGCGTGTGGACGAGGGGATGCGCGCCTTGGCCGAGGTCGCCGACCTCATGCCGGAGCTGACCGAGGTGCGCCGCCTCGTCGAGGAGCATGCGGTGCGGGTGGGTATTGCCCTGCCGCGCCGAAAGACCCCGGCGATGAGTTCTGAGGCCGTGCCGGCGCAGCCGTCGCCTCGGCCCAACGACAAGTCGTCGGAGCTGGTCTTCCTCGCGGTCGAGGGCGGTGCCCCGCCGAGATCGCCGAGTGTCGCAACCCCGCCCGATGAGCAGGCGGCGGTCGCGCCACTTACGGCGATGGTTGGACTCGAATCCATTTTGCTCTTCGATCCCACCGCGCAGGGCCCCACGTCGCCGTCGCGCGATGACCGGCCGGAGACGGAGCGTCCGAACGATGCGTTCGCCGTCGCGGATGGTTCTGCCCCTGTCGCGCGGATTGACGGATTCACCACGCACGACGCGCGCGACGAGTCGATTCCGCCGTCGGGAGGCGCGGGGCCGACGTCCGCGGACGACGAGGGGACGGAACTGACCTGGCTCACGCCGTTGCCGGATGTCGTGACCGAGATGCCGCTCGTTGAGTTTGATCTGCTCGACGACGACGACGGCGTGGCGAGCGAGCCACCGGTGGTCGCCCCGATGCCGGACATGCTCACGGAGGACTTCGAGAACGTCGCCGACGATCCGAACGCGCTCGTGGTGCGTGGCGGTCGCGCGGGCACGCCCGCCTACACCATCGGCATTCACGATGAGCGGTCCCCGCATCTCACTCCGCTGATCGTCTCGCCAATCGCTGAGCTCGAGGCCGCTATCGCCGCAGGTGCCGCGACCGCCGCGCTCGAAGACGCGCGGACGGATGCGCAGACGAACGCGCAGGCGACTACGGAGATCGCGCCATCTCGGCCGCCCTACCGGCTGGATCCGCACGATTTCATCCTGCCTGGCGAGTTGCCGCCCCTGACGCTCGAGGATGACGTTGCGAGCGTCGACGGAGCGCTGGACGCGTCTGACGAACGTGCCGACCGCGCCCGCGACGGGGGGCCGGAGACTGCGCAGATCGGCTCCGCGACGCCCGCGTTTGGGACGGTTCTCCCCAGCGCGGTCGACGAGGACGAAGGGACCGTCGAGGCGCCGGATCCGAGGGCGTCGCGGTCAGATTCGGCCGCGCTGCGCGAGACCGAGAGCGCCGCCACGCGCGCCTACGAAGCGCCGACGTATTTCGACCGACCCTCGCTGTCGGGTCGACACATGCGCTTCACGCCAGCCCTGCCGATTAGCGCAGTCGCGATCGAAGCGAATGTCGTCGCGTCGGCTCGGTGTGAGGAACTGCGCGCGGCCGTCGCACGGACCCCGCAGGACTGGGCTCTCCGTCGGCGATTGGCCGAGGCGCTCTTCGAAGTTGGCGAACGCGATGCCGGGTTGGCTGAGCTGCAGGCCGCGCTGACCGGTTTCTCGCAGTCGGTCGTGCTCGAGGCGGCGTCGGACATTGCCGACATCCTCGTGCGCACCAGCCCGGATAGCATCCAGTACCATCAGAAGCGCGTCGAACTCGCCGTGCGGTTGAAGGATCCGCAGCGGTTGCGACAGTCCTATCTCGACCTCGGCGACGCGCTGGCGGCGGCGGGGGACGACAGTCGCGCCCATGCCGTGTACGGACGTGTACTCGAAATGGACCCGTGGGATCAACGCGCACGGGCCGCACTCGGTCCGAACGCACCGCCGGCCCCGCCCCGTCCGACCCCAGACGACGTTGTGGACCTCAGTGACTGGCTCCGCGAGGTCGGGCCCGCCTCGACCCGCATGCGGATGCGCGAGCCTGAGATCAGTGGTGATGAGCAGGCGGACTTCCAGGCACTTCTCCGCGTGTTTAAGGACGGTGTGGCCAAATCGCTCGGTGACGACGACTCCGACAGTCACTACGACCTCGGCGTCGCGTACAAGGAGATGGGGCTGCTCGACGACGCCATCAGCGAGTTTCAAAAGGCCCTCCGGGACCGCAAACACCGGCTGCCCGCCTACGAGGCGCTGGGACAGTGTTTCGTCGAGCAATCCCGGTACTCCATCGCGGCGACCGTTCTGACCAGAGCACTCAACGAACCGGGGCCGGGGGATGAGCACCTCATCGGCGTCCTCTATCTCATCGGATATTCTTGCGAGGCACTGCAGCGGACGGACGAGGCTCGTAGCTATTATTCGCGGGTGTACGCCACTGACATCAATTTCCGTGACGTCGCCGCCCGCATGGCGGCGCTCGATCAGATAGCGCTATGACGCTATCCACTCGCACGCCTTCGGCACTCGCCGCGGCTTTGCGCGATATCCAGTCTCCGGTGCTCGAACAGCTGGAGGCGGTGTCGCAGGAGCTGTGGCGCATCGTGTCCGCTGACGTTCCGCTCGTGCAGGAGGTGCAAGGGCACCTCATGGGCATGAAGGGGAAGCTCTTCCGGCCAACGCTGTTGCTGCTCTCCAGCGCCGTCGAGGAACGCTCACAGCCGCGCGCCGTCACCTACGCCGCGATTGTCGAGCTAATTCATCTCGCCACGCTCGTGCACGACGATGCCGTCGACCACTCGGCGTTACGACGTGGCATGCCGACGGTCAATTCGCTGTTCAGTCATCAGGTCTCCGTCATCATGGGGGACTATTTGTATCTCCGTGCGCTGCGTGAGTTGGTGACGCTCGGTGATCTCGACGCGATGCGCGCCATCACATCGGCTTCCAACGAGATGACGCTCGGCGAGATGCGTCAACTCTCCGCGTTCGACGCGTTGGCGTTCACCGAAAGCGATTACGAGACGCTCATTTGCGCGAAGACGGCATCGCTCTTCGTCGCGGCATGCGACGTCGGCGCGCTCTGCGGCGCGCCCCGTCATCGCGATGCCCTCGTGCGATTCGGCGAACGGCTCGGCATGGCCTTCCAGGTCGCCGATGACCTGCTCGATTATACGGAAGCCCAGGAAATGACGGGCAAGCCGAGCGGGTTGGATCTAAAGGAGCACAAGGTCACGCTGCCGCTCATTGCGGCGTTGCGCGAAATGCCGTCCTCCGATCGCGCGCGCGTCGAGACGCTGTTCGCGACCAAGCAGCCGGACGATGAGGCGATCGCCGAAGTGGTCGGTATCGTGCGCGATCATGGCGGCCTTGATTACGCGCGGCGACGCGGCGATCAATTCGCCCGTGAGGCTGAGGACGCGCTCGCCGAACTGCCGGACAGCCCGGCGCGCTCAGCATTAGTCGATGCCATTGCGTACGTGGTGGAGCGGCGCTGGTGATGGCGCGCGGACCATCGAAGCATCGTCCAGTGTACCATGTGCTGGTGCTGGCCAGCGGTTTTGTGACGGGGGGTCTGCTCACGCAGGTCGCTCGTCGGTTCCTTCCGGCCGGTGCCGTCAAGGAATTCCTCACAACCGGTCTCACGCCGTCCATCGGCCCCTTGCCGATTGACTTGCTAATATTGAAGATCACGGTTGGACCCGTCGCCCTGGATGTCTCGCTCTTGAGCCTCCTCGGGGTATTGATCGCCTACCTTATCGCGCGGTCCCTCTTCTAGGAGCCCTTTATGAACTTCGGCAACTTCGGTTTCGGCGAGATCCTCATCATCCTCGTGATCGTGCTGCTGCTCTTCGGAGCAAAGCGCATTCCGGAGATCGCGGGCTCGCTCGGTAAAGGCATCAACGAGTTCAAGCGCAACATCAACGACGCACAGAAGCAGATTACCGAGCCGCCGGCGCGCAACGATCGGGTCGGGCAGGGCACCCCGATGGACGCGACCCAGGAAGAGCGCCCCGAGCCGAAGCGGCTGATCAGCTGATCTCCCGCCAGTAGTACCGGGGACGACCGCGGTTCCGGTCTCGATGATGTGCAATGAAAAGGCCCCGCGATCAGTGCGATCGCGGGGCCTTTCGTTTGCATCGGATCGAACTAGACGCCGGCGTTCTGCTTGCGCAGCTGGGCGTTCACCTTCGCGCGGTGATCCTCGACCTTCACGCTGCCACGCAGGCTCGTCATGTATTCCTCGACGCGCTGCTGACGCAGCGACTGAATGAGCTGAGCGCGCTGTTCGATCTTCTGCGTCTCAAACGCGGCCTTGTCGGCCTCGACGCGACGATCGACGCGGATAACGGCCAGACCATCCAACGCGACGGCAGGTCCGCCCACCTGACCAACAGGCACCGTGAACGCCGCGCCAACGGCCTGATTGAACTGCCCGAGTCCAGCAACCTGATCCACGCGAGTGAACGCGGCGCTCTTCTCAACCGACAGTTGCTTCGCAGCGGCTGCCACTTCAAGCGTCGAGCCCTTGGCGGCCTGAATCAGTTGCAGGGCGGAGGGACGCAGCTTCTCGACACGCTTGTCGCGCGCCAGTCGGCGACGAATCTCTTCGCGCACTTCGCTGAGTGCCTGCTGACCGCCGGGCTGCAGCGAATCGAGGCGAGCGAGGAAGTAGGCTTCCGGCGAGTCGAACAGATCGCTCGTCTCGCCAGCGCTGACACCAGAGAACGCCCACGCACTCGCGCTCGGCACGTACCGGCCGGCGAAGTTGAGGGGTTCCTTCTCAATCGCGACGACACTGGCCGGCGTGATGCCGAGCACCTTCGCGGCGGCATCGAACTTCTTCGGATCGTCCTGATTGGCGGCCTGGCTCGCCAGCGAATCGGCCCGACGGTCGGTGCGGGTCGCGCTGGAGTCGCTCTGCGCGATGGTCACCAAGATGTGGTTCACGTCCAGCGAGTCGCCCTTGTGCTCGTTCACGCGGATGATGTGCCACCCGAACGGCGTCAGCACGGGCTGCGAAATCTCACCCGTCTTGAGCGCGTACGCCGCTTCCTCGAACTTGGGCGTGAAGCGATTGCGACCGCCCTTGCCGAGCGCGCCCCCGTTGCTCCCCGACACGCTGTCCATCGACTCACGCTTGGCTACATCTTCGAACTTCGCGCCACCGACAATCTCGGCGCGAATCTTGTCGATGTGGGCCTTCGACGCGACCGAATCCGCGGCGGTGACCGTGCGCGGCACCGCGACCAGCGAAATGACCGCACGCCCCGGCCGATCGAACTTCTTCTTGTTCCGTTCGTAGAACTGCCCGATCTCGGCGTCCGTGACAGTCACGGCCGTGTCGGTAAGGGTTTCCGGACGGAGCAGGACATAACTCACTTGAGCGGAGTCATGGCGGTCCTTGTAGATCTGCCAGAGCCGCGTATCCGAGGCATAGACGTCCGACGCGATCTGGTCGAACAGCTTCTGCTTCGGAATTTCGCTCCGGTAGTAGGACTCGAGACCGACCAGCATCCCCGACTGGCGCGCCAACGGCGACGCCAGCAGGCGCTGGTACTTCTGCACATCGAAGCGGCCTTCCGTCTGCAGCTCCGGCGACTGCATGGCCTGCGGCGGCGGCGAGACGCGTGCCATCTCGCGAATCTCGTCGTCAGTGACCGTGATCCCGCGACGCTTGTACTCTTGCTGGAGCAGCACATCGTTCACGAGTTCGTCGAACGCCCGATCTTCGAGTGTGCGACGCTCATCGAGCGTGATGCCGCGGCCGAGCCGCTGTTGCTCCTGCTGTTCCAGATTCGAGACCGCGTTTTGCCACGAGGTCAGCATGATGTCTTCGCCGTTGACCGTCGCGACAGCGGTGTTCGTCGTCACCGGGGACCGCCCTGACAGACCAGAGGTCTGGTAGAGCAGAAAGCTTCCCACAAACGCGATGATGAGAATCCACCAGATGTATTTCGCGACGCTCCGCATCGATTGCAGCACCACGGGGCGAAACTCCTTAAGGTCGGAAGAACTGGGGAAAGCCGGACGGCGATGTCCTGCGCCATTCGGCCAGCGGGCTACGTCGGGCCATGAGGAGGCACGAAACGAAGACGTGCGCCAACACAGGGAGAGCCTCGAAACGTAGCGGTCGAGAAGCGCTAAAAGCAAGAGACGACACGACTTCTGCAGACGCAGAACGATTGACTTCCCGGATTGTCGACGGCTAACTTGGCGAGGTATGGTGCCCGCCTTGCGTCGCGCCGGGATCACCCCATCGAGGGCACTGGACGGATGAGCACTGTTGCCCGGATAGAAGAACTCCGGAAAAAGTTCGAGGAGAACCCACGACGCTACTTTGCGCCGCTGGCCAACGAGTACCGGAAGTCCGGTGACTTGGCGCAGGCGATCGCATTGTGCCGTGAGCACTTACCCAAGCAGCCCGGCCACATGAGTGGCTACATCGTCTTCGGTCAGGCGCTGTATGAGGCAGCAGAGTTGGGGGAGGCGCGTCACGTGTTCGAGCAGGCCCTCGCACTCGATCCCGAGAATCTGATCGCGCTGCGGCATCTGGGCGATATCGCCCGAGCCAGCGGCGATGCCCAGAACGCCCGTCGCTGGTACGAGCGGGTGCTCGACGCGGACCCGCGCAACGATGACATCGCCGCGCAGTTGGCGACGCTGGCGTCGACGATGGCCTCGACGATGACGCCCGTGTCCTCGCCCGCGGTGGCCCCGCCGGTCGTGGCCTCGTCGACGGCGCCGTTTGCCCGCGACCTCGACGCGACCGCTGAGGGACCTCTCGCGCCGGATGTGGCGATGCGTTCGGTTGATCTCGACGAGATACCCGCGCGGGTCTTATACCGGACTCCCCTCGATCTCGACGCGATGGACGCGAACGTGGTCGCCGAGGACCGCGGCGTCGCGGCGGCCCCCGTGATGGCATTCGAGGGGGAACGCTCCACACCGGACGAGACGGTCCTGAGCAGTGCGCCGGCGGCCGTGGAACGCGACGCCTTCGACTTCCCGCTCGATGAAGAGGTCGCGTCCGTATCGCTGGCCATGCCCGACGCGGACAGCTCGCCGGTGGTGGACGAGTCGGTGATGCCCTTTGAAGAAGGGCTCATGGCACCGGAGTGGCCTGATACCACCGATCTGGTGGCCCGCGTCATGACGCCGCGCGCGTTGACGCCGCGCCCCAGTGCGCCGGTCACGATCGACGAGTCGCAGGATGTCGCATCGGCCTTCGGCTCGGAAATCCACGATCCCGTTGTGGCAGATCTGCCGCCGGATGCCTTCGCGGAGCAGGTCGATCACGAGCTGCTGACGCCAACCACGCATCCGGACATCGACGAGGCGGTGGCGCCTAGCGTCCTCGAGGAAGCGGTCGTTTCTGGTTCAGTCTCGGACGAGGTTCAGTGGGTTGATGAGCCCGAGATCCCCGGGGGTGCTGCAATACCGTTGGTTGACGAGTCTGCGACCGATAGTGCGACCGAGACGGCGACCGAGACGGCGACCGAGACGGTCGAATTCGAGGCGGCGCCGGCCGACGCGCTGTCCCCAGACGGAGCGATGATACCCGAGATCGTCGCCGAGCTTGACATCGAGGGCATCGCGGACGAATCGCCATCCGCGACGGACGACCGGTGGCTGCCGGTGAGTCCCGCGTCCGAATTGATCGAGACTGCAATCGCGGAAGCGCCAGCGAACACCGTTGGCACCGACACGAACGCGGAAGATCAATCGGATACGCTCGACGAACTCGGCGCTGACCCGCAGGGTGTCGAAGTCGCGGAGCCCGAGCCGACGGACGACATAGTCATCGAGCTCGACGCCTTCGCGTCCGAGCCGGCGGTCATCGGTGAGGACCCGTTGGCCGACGACGCATCGAGCATCCATGCGTCGAGCAGCCATACGTCGGGCCACCAGCTGTTGGACGACAGTGCATTTGGCGACGGTGCATTTGGCGACGGGGCATTTGAGTCGTCGCTGTTCGAGGCTGACGACCAGGCACCGGCCGAGCTGCCCGCAGAGTCGCTGCGCGACGCGTCGGCGTTCGTCACCGAGACGATGGGGGAATTGCTCGTGGCGCAGGGGTTCACAGCCCGCGCTGTCGACGTCTACACCGAACTGGTGCGTCGTCGGCCGTACGATCCGGTGCTCTCGGCGCGATTGGCCGAACTGCAGGCCATCCTGGCCGCGGCTGCGCCGCTGCCGACAGACGTGCCGACGGACGTGCCGAGCGTGTCATCGGATGACGAGGCCGAGGGCGTCCGGATGCTGTTCGCTGACGCGCCGGTGGACGCCGCGTCTGACCGGAACGCCCCCGCGTTGAACTATGGCGCCCTTGATGCGCCGACAACGGCACATCAAACCCCGTGGGACCTCGCCGGCGTTCGATCTGTGCTCGCGACGCCAGCCGCTGGGCTCTCGGCATTCTCGTCGCCGTCGTCCCTCACCCCGGTCATGCCCGTGGCGGCGATTCCCGCTGTTGAGTGGGAGTCGGCGGTGAGGGAGACCCCCGTTCTGGTGACGCCGTATTCGCAGCCTGCGCTCACCGAGCCTCATTCGCCGCATCGCTCGGCGCGTGAGTGGTTCGCGACGCTCGCGGCGCGACGGGTGGCGCGACGGACCCCGCCGCAGTCGTCGACGCCCATCGCGCCGTCGCCCGAAGGGCTGGCGTCGCTGTTCGGTACGGATGCCTCGACGTCGGACGACGCGGCAGCCCGAGCGTTCGCCGACGCCTTCGCGCCCGTCCCTCCGGCGGACGCTGACTTGGGGGCGTCGTTCGACTTCGCATTCTCGCGGGCCACTCCTGCGGCGTCTTCGGCGATTGCGACGGACACAGTGCCGGCCGAAACGCCGGGTTCCGCGCCCGCGCGCCCTGGTGCTCCCGGCTCCGGCGGCGCCGCGATCATCCCGAGCGCACCCACGCCCAGCGCTGGAAACGCCGGCTTCTCGTTCGAGAAGTTCTTCCCCGACGCGACGGGCGGTCCGGCGACGGGGGCGGTCGCGCCCTCGAGCGCGACGCCGACCGCCCCTTCGCCGGTCGCTGACGCGCCGGTCGCCGAGGCGCCCGTGACGGATGATCTCGCGCAGTTCTCGGCGTGGCTGAAAGGACTTAGTAATCCGTGAAAATCGGCATCCTGAACGGACCGAATCTCAATCTGCTGGGGACCCGCGAGCCGGCCATTTATGGCACGGCCACGTTGGCGGATATCGAGGGGGCGTTGGCCCGGATCGCCGAGTCCATTGGCGTCTCGCTGGTCACCGCCCAGTCGAACAGTGAAGGCGCCCTGATTGACGTCATCCACGGCTGGCGCGGAGTCGTCGACGGCATCGTCGTGAACGCGGGGGCCTACACGCACACCAGTCTCGCGTTGCGTGACGCCTTCTCGGCTACCGCCATTCCATTTGTTGAGATCCATCTCTCGAACATCTACGCGCGCGAGCCCGAGCGACGGCACTCGGTCTTGGCTTCGGCGGCCGTCGGCATGGTCTGCGGGCTTGGCGCGGACGGGTACGAGTACGCGCTCAGAGGGTTGGTCCGTACCCTGACCAGCACTCGCGGCTCCTCGTCGTCGGCGTGACGGATTTTCGCCCGACGCGCCTCGCGGCGCTGCGTGACGCGCTCGCACGCGGGGACTTTGACGGGCTGCTCGTCACCTCGCTCGCTAACGTTCGCTACCTGACCGGCTTCTCGGGGAGCAACGCGTTGCTGCTCGTGACGGCGAAGGAGTGCCTGCTGCTCACGGACTTTCGCTACGCGACGCAAGTCGAGGAAGAAGTCAACGGGGCGGCGGCGGTTCGCATTGAGGCGAACAGCCTCTGGACCGGCCTCTGGAGCGCGCTGGCTGGCCTGACGGGTGTCGACCGCGTCGGGTTCGAGTCGGCCCATCTGCTGCATCGCGACTTTCAGCGCCTGCTCGAGCAGGGCGCTCGCTGGCAGTGGCGACCCGTGACGGACCTCGTCGAGTCGCTGCGCGAACAGAAGGATGTCGGCGAGATCGCCCACATTGAGGGCGCGGTCGCGATCGCGGAACGTGCATTGGACGCGACGCTTCGCGAGATCCACCCCGGCCTGACGGAAATGCAAGTGGCCGGCATGCTCGAGCAGCAGTTGCGGCATGCCGGTAGCGAAGGCTTTCCGTTCGAGTCCATCGTCGCGTCCGGACCGCGCTCCGCCTTGCCGCACGCGCGCGCCTCTGATCGCCAATTGGCGCTCGGCGATCTCCTGCTGCTGGACTTCGGCGCCATCTATCGCGGCTACTGCTCCGATATCACCCGGACGTTCGTGCTGGGGCCCGCAACGGCCGAGCAACAGGACGTGTATAATGTCGTTCGGGAGGCAAATGCGGTCGCTTCGGGCGCGATTCGGGCCGGAATGCGGGGGATGGCTGCAGATGCGCTGGCGAGAGACTACATTGACGCCCGTGGTTTTGGTGCAGCGTTCGGTCACTCGCTCGGTCATGGCATCGGACTCGAGGTACACGAGGCGCCACGTCTTGCCAAGACCGCGGAAGCGACGCTGCCCCTCGGCGCCGTGGTGACGATTGAGCCGGGCATCTATCGCTCGGGGTGGGGAGGTGTTCGAATTGAGGACGACGTGCTGTTGACCGACGCCGGCCCTCGCATCCTGACCAGCTTCCCACGCGATCTTCGCGAGCTTCTGTAAATTCCGCGACGCGGTCTGCGTCGTTGCCCATCCTCGGGACGCGGGCGCCATCTGGCGGCACGCGATCTCGTTTTGCTCCTCCTGCCCGACACGCCATGATCGACCTGCGCTACGTGAAGAAGCTCATTGAGATGCTCGACGGCTCCACGGTGGACTCGATCGAGATCTCCTCCGATAAGGGGATGAAGCTTCGCATCTCGAAGAGTCCGCATCAGCGAACCGCCGCCGTCACGATGGCGGCCCCTGCGGCCCCCGCCGTGTTGCCCGCGCCGGCCGTCGCGCGTCCAACCGAGGAGGGAGTGACGCCGGCGCCGAAGGCCGAGGCACCGCGATCCACGCTCCTTGAGATCAAATCGCCGATGGTGGGGACGTATTATTCTGCGCCTGAGCCCGGTGCGAAGCCGTATGTGGTCGTCGGCGATCGTATCAGCAAAGGACAGGTCGTCTGCATCATCGAGGCGATGAAGATCATGAACGAGCTCGAGTCCGAGTTCTCCGGCGTGGTCCGCGAGGTCAATGTGACCGACGCGAATCCGGTCGAGTACGGGCAAGTGCTCTATCGCATCGATCCAAACGGCTGAGACATGTAATTATGACGATGGTCTCCGGCGCGGCATCCGTTGCGGCGCCCGCACCAGGGCTCGACCTGAAGGCGGCATTGCAGCGGATGGTGCGCGACGGTGCGTCTGACCTCCATCTCAAGGTGGGGCGACCGCCGACGTTGCGTCTGCACGGAGATCTCGTGCCGTTGCCCATGCCGCCCATGCGGCCTGAGGAGTTGCGAACGCTGGCGGAGCACTTGCTGCCGCCAGCGCAATTGCGCGAGTTCGTGGAGATGCGCGAGGCCGACTTCGCGCTGAATGTGCCTGGGATCGGGCGCTTTCGCGTGAACGTGTACCAGCAGAAGGGGACGGTGGCGTTCGCGCTGCGTTCCATCATGCATGCGGCCGCGACCATTCGTGAGCTCAATCTGCCGCCGGTGCTGGAAGAGATCGCGATGCGCCCGCGTGGTCTGGTGCTCGTGACTGGGGTGACCGGATCCGGCAAGAGCACGGCGCTCGCCGCCATGGTCCAGCACATCAATGAGCGACGCGCGGCCAATATCATCACGATCGAAGATCCGATCGAATTCGTGCACCGCGATCTGAAAAGCCAGATCAATCAGCGCGAGATCGGCACGGACACGGCGACGTTTGCCCAAGCCTTGCGCCGCGTGCTCCGCCAGGATCCCGACGTCATCATGATCGGCGAAATCCGCGATCTGGAGACGCTCGACGTGGCGCTCAAGGCCGCGGGAACGGGGCATCTGGTGTTCTCGACGCTGCATACGACGGACGCGACGCTGACCATCAATCGGATCTTGTCCTTCTATCCGCCGCACCAGCAGAACGAAGTGCGCTTCGCGCTCGCCAATGCGCTGTCGGCCGTCGTCTCGCTGCGGCTCGTTCCGCGCGCCGACGGAAAGGGCCGCGTGCCGGCCTGTGAGGTGCTGGTGAACAGTGAGGCGGTCCGCGATCAGGTGCGCGATCTCACGACGGCGCTGAACATCCCGGACTTGATCAAGGAGGGCAGCGTGGCCTACGGGATGCAGACTTTTGATCAGTCGCTCATGAATTGGTACTCCCGCGGGATCATCACCTACGAGAGCGCGCAGTTTTACGCGACGAATCCGGCCGAACTGGCGTTGCGGGTGCAGGGCGTCGATGGATCGAGCGACCGGAGCTGGGACGGATTCCGCGGCCCAGGGTCGGCGGATCTGCGCGGCTGACCCTCTGGGAAGCGTACGGCGGTGTTTCGAGCGAGGGGCATTCACGGGCTGAATGCCCCTCGTCGCGTGCCAGCGGACTCCCGCGGCAATGCCGCGCAACCCTAGCGCTGATGCGGCTCTCTCGCCACCATTACGCGTGGCTCGACACGGGGCCGGTCGCACGGCGGCCGACCCGGCGGTCGGCGGGATTCTCCGTCGATTCGCGATGCCGGCCCCCTGCCCAACGACATGTTCAAAAAGGTTCTGATCGCTAATCGTGGAGAGATTGCTCTCCGCGTCATCCGCGCGTGCCGCGAACTCGGTATCCAGACGGTCGCGGTGTACTCCGAGGCCGATCGCGAGTCGCTGCACGTGCGCTTCGCCGACGACGACGTCTGCATCGGTCCGCCGCCGGGCAAGGATTCGTATCTCAAGATTCCTCGCCTGATCGCCGCCGCCGAGATCACGGGCGCGGACGCTATCCATCCCGGATACGGCTTCCTGGCCGAGAATGCCGAATTCGCGGAGACCTGTCGCGCCTCCGGAATCACCTTCATCGGGCCCACGCCGGAACAGATTCGCGTCATGGGCGACAAGGCGTCCGCGCGTCGGGCGATGCAGGAAGTCGGCGTCCCGATCGTGCCGGGCACGCCGGGGCCTGTCGAAGATCCCGAAGATGCGTTGGTGTTCGCCCGCGAAATCGGATTCCCCGTCATCATCAAGGCCGCGGCCGGCGGTGGCGGCAAGGGCATGCGCGTGGCGCGTGACCCGGACGATTTTGCGCGCGCGTTCCAGTTGGCGCGCTCCGAGGCGCTCTCCGCGTTCGGCAATGGCGATGTCTACGTCGAGAAATTCCTCGAGCGTCCGCGTCACGTCGAATTCCAGATTCTTGGGGACACGCACGGGAACGTGATTCATCTCGGCGAACGCGACTGCTCGGTGCAGCGTCGCCACCAGAAGCTGATCGAAGAGGCGCCCTGCCCAGTCATGACGCCGGAACTGCGTGAGCGTATGGGCGAGGCCGCGGTGCGTGGTGCGAAGGCCATCAACTACGTCGGTGCCGGCACCATCGAGATGCTGCTGGACGAAGACGGGTCGTTCTACTTCATGGAGATGAACACACGCATTCAGGTCGAGCATCCGGTGACGGAAATGCTGACGGGCGTGGACCTCGTGAAGGAACAGATTCGCGTGGCGGCCGGCTTGCCGCTGACCGTGACGTCGACCCCGTCATTCCGCGGCCACGTCATCGAATGCCGCGTCAATGCCGAAGATCCGTCGCGGAATTTCCAGCCGTCGCCGGGGCGCATCGACACGTTCCATCAGCCCGGTGGTCCCGGGGTGCGCGTCGATACGCACGCGTACGCCGGCTATACCGTGCCGCCGTACTACGATTCGATGATCGCCAAGTTGATCGTGCAGGGAAATACCCGCGAGGAAGCACTCAAGCGTATGCAGATTGCGCTGGAAAGCTTTGTCATCGAGGGGGTGCGCACCACGATGCCGTTTCTGGCGCGTGTGATGCAGCATCCTGGATTCCAAGCGGGCAAGGTGCACACCAAGTGGCTGGAGTTCGAGGGCGCCGAACTCCTGAAGGAGCCTGCCTAGTGAAGGTCGATGTGCTGCTCGGCGAGGCGACCGTCCTGCCCGCCGATGTAGCCGATCGTGTGGTGGTCGTGATCGATGTCCTGCGTGCGGCGACGACGGCCGCACACGCGCTGCAGCATGGCGCGCGGTCGCTCATTCCCTTCGAGTCGGTGGACGAGGCGGCGCAGCGTGCCCGGACGATGGATCAGGACTCGGTGCGACTGGGCGGCGAGCGCCGCATGGTGCGGATTCCGGGCTTCGATTTCGGGAACTCGCCGCTGGAGTACACCCGCGAACTCGTGGAGGGGCGGACCATCGTCTTCACCACGACCAATGGCACGCAGGCGCTGACGTCCACGCATGGGGCCCGTGAGTGCCTCTTCGCGGGATTCGTGAACGCGCAGGTCACCATCGATGCCGTTCGCTCGGCCGTCCGCGACGGGGCCGATGTGACGATCGTCTGCTCGGGATCGGATCGGCGCCTGGCGCTCGAAGATGCCGTGTGCGCTGGACGCTTGGTGCGCGGTCTGCGCGAGCAGTTCCCCCACGCCGAGTGTGGCGATGGGGCGCACCTCGCTGAGATGATCGAGCGCCCGTATCAGCTGTCGACGCATGCGCTCGTTGATGTCGCCTCGCATGCTCGGGCCTTGGCCGCGGCGGGGTTCTCGGATGACGTCGCGTACTGCCTGCGGGTGGATGCCGTGCCCGTCGCGGTGCGCTATCACGACCGCCAGCTGCGACCGATGATCACGGCCGCCGACTGAGCCTCGAGACCATGGACGCTCGGCTTCTGCGCAGAGAGTTCGCCGCGATTGGACTGACGCTGCTGGCCGTGTTCCTCGGTGGCGCCCTCATCTTCCAGCGGGTACCCGATGGTGCTGGCTGCCTCGACGCGGTCGGGGCCTTCGGACCCGCCGGCACTTGGGCCCGCTGCGCGCTGGTCGTGACCGTGGGTATTCCCGGGGCCGCGTTGGTCGCCGCCGGCTGCCTCGTGGTCGCTCTGGTGCTCTTTGGACAGCTCCGACGGGCCGATGATCAAGCCGCAGAGTTCGGGCTGTTGTTCGCCGGGGTGGTGGCGCTCGTGCCGCTCGCGATCGGGCTGGCGCTTGGTGGTGCGCCCACGTCGTCGCTGGCGACCGGCCTCTGGGGCAGCTTTTCGGCGCACTATCTGCGAAAGGGGCTTGGATCGGCCGGGGCATGGATTGCCTTTTTGTTAGCGACGAGCGCCCTCACGGTGGTGACGTTGCGGTGGAACCCCATTCGCATGCTCATCGGCCCGCGACGCGACCGCGATCCCGACGCGCTCGACGTGATCGCCACGGTCCCCAGCGCGAAGGCGCGTCAGACGCTCGCAGAGCGGATGGCACCGGAGCCCGAGGAACTCCCCGCGATTGACCCGGTGCATGCGCGTGATGTGCTCGCGGTGCCTCGAACGGCATCGGCCGACTCCTTCGCGCCGCCAAAGGAGCCGGCTGAGCGGAAGAAGACCAAGGCCAAGGCTGAGCCGGCACGTGAGGCGGTCATCGATGCGGCGCTCGAGGCGAGCGCGGACGTGTCAGGCTTTGACGAGGAGTTGCCGCCGACCGACTTGCTGTCCGCGGCCCCGGCGCGCAATCCGGACGCCGGACGACGGGAGTTGGATCTGGCGGGCGAGAAGCTGATGGCGGCGCTGCGCACCTTCAAGGTGGACGGCGAGTTGGTCGGGCGCACCACCGGACCCAGCGTGACACAGTTCGAGATCGAGCCAGCCGCTGGGATCAAGGTGCGGCAAATCGCCGCCTTGGCGGACGATCTGGCGCTCGCCATGCGGGCGCCGAGCATCCGCATTGTGGCACCGATTCCTGGCCGTGGGGCGGTTGGCGTCGAAGTCCCGAATCCATCGCCCGAGATGGTTGTGCTCCGCGAAGTCCTTGAAGCGCCGGAGTTCCGGCAGGCGCGCGCCGCGCTGCCGATCGCGCTCGGCAAGGATCTCGAGGGACGGGCGGTCATCGCCGACCTGGCCAAGATGCCGCACTTGCTGATCGCCGGCGCGACGGGCTCTGGCAAGTCGGTCTGTGTGAACACGATCATCACGAGCCTCGTCTACCGGCACACGCCGAAGACGCTGCGGTTCCTGATGGTCGATCCGAAGATGGTGGAACTGAGCGTCTACAACACGCTCCCGCATCTCCGGCATAAGGTCATCACCGATAACCGTGACGCGGCCGCTGTGCTCAAGTGGGCCGTCATGGAGATGCAGGATCGCTACCGGCTGCTTGAGGCGAATGCCTGTCGCAACCTGCAGGAATTCAATAAGCGCGTACAGCAGCATGCGGCCGGCGAGGGGCCCGTATTGCAACGTCCCCGATCGCCGGATGTCGCCTTCGAGGATCGCACGTATGATGGCGATGTGCTGCCGTACATCGTCGTCGTCATCGACGAAATGGCGGACCTGATGATGACCGTGCAGGCCGAGGTGGAGACGCCGATTGCGATGCTGGCCCAGAAGGCGCGCGCCATCGGTATTCACCTCATCTTGGCGACGCAGCGCCCGAGCGTGAACGTGATTACCGGATTGATCAAGGCGAATTTCCCCTGCCGTATCGCCTTCCGGGTCGCCTCGCAGATCGACAGCCGCACGATCATCGACGGGTCGGGGGCGGAGTCGCTGCTCGGTAACGGCGACATGCTCTTCATTCCGCCCGGTAAGTCGGAGCCCTCCCGTCTTCAGGGGGCCTACCTCTCGAGTGAAGACACGGAGCATCTGCTCACGTGGTACACCAATGCCACGGCCCGGCGCTTGGCCGAGCTGGCGGAGGGGATGCCGGTGCCCCGTGAGCCCGACATCCTCGAGACGATCCGCGCGTTCGAAGCCAAGGCGGCCGGTGGCGACGACGATGATGGCGACTCGAGCGCCGGGGACCGGGACGTGCGGTTCCGTGATGCGGCGGAGGTGGTGATCCAGCATCGTCAGGGATCCACGTCGCTGCTGCAGCGGCGATTGAAGATTGGCTACGGGCGTGCGGCCCGCATTATCGATCAACTGGAGGAAGCCGGGGTGCTCTCCCCCTCTGAGGGAGGGGCCCGACCGCGCGAAGTGCTGGTCGGGATGCAGGATCTCGACCGAATTTGCGATAGCAAGTAAGTGTCACGATGTATTGACGGAGTTGCACCGTCCAGCGAACATAGGGACAGTCAGAATTACCGATGTGCGGTTTCAGGGTTCATTCAAGCCAGCTGATGGCGTGACGTACCTCTCCCCCCTCCCGAGGTGTACGATGTCTGTGATACGGGTTCGACAGTTTTTTTCCACGACGCTTTTGGCGCTCGGCGTGCTGCCGATGGCGGCGCGTGGGTTGGCGGCTCAGGCTGGAACGCTCTCCGGTAAGGTCACGAACGCCGCCACTGGCGCTCCCATCACCGACGCCGAAGTCCGCGCGACCGGCGCGAAGTCGTACAACGCCATGACCGGCGCGGACGGGACGTACCGCATCGTGGGCGTGGCCGATGGCAGCTACACGGTCATGGTCCGTCGCATCGGCTTCGAGTCGAAGACGATTGCGAATGCGCGTCCCGGCAGCGTCTACAACGTCACGCTGGCCGCTCGCGTCATCGAGCTGAATCAAACGGTCGTGACCGCGAGCCGCAGCCGCCCCGAGAAGGCCCTCGATGCCCCGGCGCAGATCTCCGTGATTACGTCCGAGCGTATCGAAGAGCGTCCGGCTGTCACGATCGCCGACCATCTCCGTGCGACCCCCGGCATCGATATCAGCAAGGGCGGTATCGCGCAGGCCAACGTGGTCGCCCGCGGCTTCAACAATGCCTTCAGCGGTTCCATGCTGATGCTGCAGGACTATCGCTTCGCCGGCGTGCCGTCGCTGCGTGTCAATGTGCCGTTCCTGTTTACCGGCACCAACGAAGACATCGATCGGATCGAAGTCCTGCTTGGTCCGGCCTCCGCGTTGTACGGGCCGAACAGCTCGTCCGGCGTGCTGCACGTGATCACGAAGTCGCCGTTCAACTCGCAGGGCACCACCATCAGCATCGACGGCGGCGAGCGCTCCGTCCTGCGCGCCGGCGTGCGGCATGCGGGGAAGATCAACGACAAGCTCGCGTACAAGCTGTCGGGTGAGTACATGCAGGGCAACGACTGGGAATACAACGACAAGTCCGAGCCTGGGACCTTCCCGACCACGGGTGTCCCGGCATCGCGCTCCGGCAAGGCCAACGTGCGCGATTTCGGTTTGCAGAAGATGACCGGCGAGGCTCGTATGGATGTGCGGCCGCGCGAGGGCATGGAAGCCATCACGACGGTCGGCTACACCAAGATCGGCAGCGGCTTGGAACTGACCGGTGCCAACGGTACGGCGCAGATTAAGAATTGGACCTACACCAGCTTGCAGCAGCGCTTCCGGTGGAACAAGCTGTTCGCCCAGGCCTTCGCGAACTACAGCGATGCCGGCAACGATGTGGGCACCTCGGACAAGGGCACGTATCTCCTGCGTACCGGCCAGCCCATCGTCGACCAGTCTCGCGTCATGGCGCTGCAGGTGCAGCATGGCGTCGACTTCGGGAAGAAGCAGTCGTTTACCTACGGCCTCGATTACATCAAGACCGATCCGCGCACGGGCGGCACGATCAACGGCGCCAACGAAGACGTCGATCAGGTCACCGAGTACGGTGCGTACCTGCAGTCCAGCACCAAGCCCACCAAGCAGTTTGAAGTGCTCTTGGCGGCGCGCACGGATCGCAACAACGTGGTCGAGGGCGATTTCTTCTCGCCGCGCGCCGCGCTGATCTTCAAGCCCACTGAGAACCAGAACATCCGCGTCACGTACAATCGTGCCTTCTCGACGCCGGCCAATTTCTCGTTCTTCCTCGATCTCAAGGCCGCGAGCAACCTCGGTGGTTCCGGCTTTGACTTGGTGGCGCGCGGTAACCCGCCGAAGACTGGATTTCAGTTCAATCAGTCGTGCAGCACCAACAGCGCCTTCGGCGCGTACTGCATGAAGTCGCGCTTCACCGGCGCGGGTGGTTTCGTCGGCGCCAGCGCCGCGAGCGCCTTCCCGGCACTCGTGCAGGGCAATGCGACGGCGCTGACCGCCGCCATCGCCCCCGGCATCACCGGCGCGCTGCAGCAGGCCGGACTGCCGGCCGCGCAGGCGCAGGCAATCGCCGCGTCGCTCGCCAGCGGAGCCATTCAGTTCCTCGGGACGCGCACGCCGACCAACACGGATATCACCACGCGCGTCTCGTACCTCTCCTCGGGGACCGTGCCCCTCGCGACGACGGATCTCAAGTCCATCGCTCCGCTCGGCGCGTCCTACAACGAGACGTACGAGTTCGGATACAAGGGCATCATCGGGAACAAGTTCCGCTACGACATCTCCCTCTGGGGCCAGAACCGCGGTGACGTCGCCACCACGTCCGCACTCGCCACGCCCAACGTGTTCGCGAACGCCGGATCGATGGGCGGCTACATCGGCGCGCAGTTGGGCGCCTATCTCGTGCCCGCCCTCATCCAGGGTGGACTCACGCAGGCGCAGGCGCTCCAGCTGGTCGGCGGCCTCGCTCCCGCGCTCGCGACCGGCCTGACGACCGCGCTGGCGCCGGCACCGCTCGGTGTGGTGACGTTCGACAGCCCGAACTCCTCGCCCACCGCGGTCTACGCGACGTATTCGGCCGTGAACAAGTCGCTCTGGGTGAAGGGCATCGACCTCGCCGCCGACATCGTGGCTACCGAACGCCTCACGTTTGAAGCCGCGTATTCGTACCAGAATCAGAATATCTGGAAGGACGTCCCGATCGGCGGTATCCCGCTCGCGTCCAATTCACCGATGTCGCGCGGCTCCATTGGCGGCCGATATCGTAACGAAGGGAACGGCATGGGCTTCGAACTCCGCGCCCGCTACAACGAAGCGTATCCCATCAACTCGGGCGTGTACGCGACGAACAACGCGTATGCCATCGCCGCGGGCCAGTTGGGTGCCGCAGTGCCGGCCGCTGGTGCGACCGGATACAACAAGTGCGCGCCGGCCGCGACCGGAACGTTCTGCTATGAGACCGTGCCGGAAGCCGTCACGTTCGATACGCAGATCACGAAGCACTTCGACCTCGGCGCCCAGAAGTTGATGTGGACGCTCGGCGCGACGAACGTCTTCAACAACAAGGTCCGGACCTTTGCCGGCGCGCCGGAGATCGGGCGCATGATCATGACGCGTCTCCAGTACTCGTTCTGATCGCAGACTGATGCGGGAGCCGGTCGGCGACTTGTCGCCCGGCCAACGCAACCAACATGTCACAACGGGGCGGTACGTCAGGCGACGTACCGCCCCGTTCTGCTATCTTGCGGAATGATCCTCCTCGATCCGTCAGCGCATCCCGTCATTGGACATCGCGGCAATCGCGCGCATGCGCCCGAGGAGACGCTGCCGTCGCTCCTAGAGGCCGTCGCGCTCGGCGTCGATGCGCTCGAGTTCGATCTGCACGTCTCGCGTGATAGGCATCTCATGCTGATGCACGATGCGACGCTGGATCGCACCACCGGCGAACGCGGGGCCGTGGCGGCGCGCTCGCGGGCGGAACTCGAGGCCATCGATGCGGGCTATCGATTCACGACCGATGGCGGGCGCACGTTCCCGTGGCGCGGACGCGGGGCCACCATCGTGTCCTTCGATACCGCTGTGGAATCACTGCCGCGCGAATTGCCGTTCATCATCGAGCTGAAAACGCCAGACGCCACCGAGCCGCTGCGTGCGGCCATCCTCAAGCACGGACTGGCGAAGCGCGTGATCGTGGCCGGCTTTGACGCCCGAGCCGTGCGTCCGCTCCGAGGGGCCGGCTTCGCGCTTGGCGCGTCCACCAGTGACGTCGTGCGCTGTCTGCCGGGAGCGCTACTGGGACGGCGTGTCGTGGCGCCCTTCGAGGCGTTGTGCATCCCGCCGTATCACAACGGCATCCCAGTCCCCATCCGGTCGCTCGTCCGGTCCTTTCGAGGATCGCGCACCGTCACGCACATCTGGACGATCAATGATCCGGATCATGCTCGTCGTCTCTGGGCCAAGGGCGTGAACGGGATCATCAGCGACGATCCCGCTGCCATCTTGGCGGCTCGCGCGAAGGGGTAGTCCGCTTCGCCGAGCCGCGGTGGCGACGCTGTTGATGCGCGATGTAGCCACCGTGTAGCCACCGTTCCACTGGCAGCTAGGGGCGCGTTGGCGTCTCGCGAATGCCGATGATGCCGAGAGTGACACGGGCGGCCGTGGCGGCCAGCACGGCCGCCAAGAGAAGCGTCAGCAAGGCTACGACGAAGCCCGGCACCGGGAAGATCTGGCCGAGTTGGTCCAGCAGCGTCCCGAAGGAGGGAAACCGCTGCATTCGCAGCAGCAAGACCAGCCACGCACCGAACGCAGCCATGGCGGCTTCGGATGGCGCGCGCGCTCCACGTGTCAGGAGCGCGAACACCGCAGCGGCGAGCGGCACGGCGTACCAGCCCAATGTGAAGGTGCCGACCGCGATGATGGCGGCGAGAGCGGCAAGACGCAGCAACTGGATCATCGGGCGACTCCTCCCTTCGGGGCTCCCATCGGGGTCAACGTCAAGCGAGCGCGCTGCTGCGACGCCGGCAGTTGTGCGGCGGTAGCGGGGAGGCGCAGCGTATCAAGCAACCCCTCGCGCCACGACGCGAGACGGTCGGCGTAGCGGGCGCTCACCGGATTGCCGGATTGCCCGCCCGGATAGGTGGCCCAGGCGCGACGCGGTGAGGACATCTCCACCACCATCCGCCAACTCGGGCCGTGCCGCCCGTCACCGGTGGAAGGCCAGAGCGTCGCCGATCCACCCTGCACAGGGATATTCCGACGGGAGAAGGCGGGTAACCGCAGCAGGTGATCAACGTTGGCAAAGCGCACATGATCCCAACGCCATGTGTCGGCTGCCGGATCGCCGCGTGCTGCCGTGACGGAATCCAGCGCACTGGCCATGATCGCACGCAGGAGATCGTCGCGATGTTCGACGGCGGGTGTTGCACGCTCATCCCACCACACCGACGCGGAATCGCTCAGTAGCACCGCCGTCATCATGTCATTCGGCGTCGGCCCACTGGTCGTGTCCGGGTGGAATTCATCCCACAATCGCAGCGAGAGCTGCGACATCATCGCCTCGAAGAGCACCGCCCGACGGTTGTCTTTCGTGTAGCGTTTGTCCCACTCGGCGAGGAGTGCGGCGGCGCGCGATACCTTCGGGTCCGTCGCGCCGCGCGCGGCGCTCAAGAGGGCGGGGACGAAGTACTCCGCGCGAGCACTCCCAGGATCAGATTGATAGCGACGCATGGCGTCTGGGGTCACCGCGGAGTCCGCGCGGAGCAGCGTATTGATCTGCATCGCGCGCCATGGACGTTCCCAATTCGCACCGAAATATCGGGACTGCGCGTTCGGGTCGAAGGGTTCCTGATTCGCCGACGCGAGGAACCCCTGCGCAGGACGGAAGGCCTGCGGATACTCGGCCACCTGCCAATTGCCGATCCAATCGTTCGCGCTCAGGCTGCCGTCGCGGAGGTGATCACCGCGGCCATCGCTGGGGCGCAGCGGATACCGCCCGGTTGAGCGAATGGCGATGGTGCCGGCGGTGTCTGCCGTCAGCATGTTCTGCGCGGGGGACTCGTACAACGTGCCCATCGCCGCGAGCATCGCGTCTGATGACGTGGCGCGGGACGCGGCATCAAACCCCTCCAGCACACGCATGGACTCAAGCACCGTCCACCGGACGGAGACCCACTTCACGCCGACCTTTCGCATGGGGCCACGATGCGTGAAGCGCAGCGTATCCGTGCGCAAAACGCGACCCGCCGGATCGCGATAGGACTCCGTGCGCAGCGTCAGTGATCGCCACTGGCCATCCACCTGATACCGCGTCGGCGCATCGGCACGGTCGACCGTTTCGGCGTAGAAATCCATCACATCGGCGCCCGTATTGGTGAAGGTCCACGCGACGGCCGGGGTGAAGCCGATGATGATGCCCGGTGCGCCGGGGATCGTTACGCCGTACACGTCCAGCGTGTCCGGGACGACGAGGTGGGTCTCATACCAGATGCTCGGCAGCGTCAGTTCAAGGTGCGGATCACCGGCGAGCAGCGCGTGCCCGTTGGCGGTACGCGAGGGCGCGACGGCCCAGTTGTTACTCCCGATCGCATCATCGGATCGCGCTGGAGCGAAGGCCAGCAGCTTGTCGACCGCAGACGCGGGCGCGACACCGAGCATCGCCATCGCACTCGAATCCGGTGTGCCGGGGGCCGGGAGGCGTGTGGTGGTGAATGTCGGCACGCCGTTGCTACCGTTGGGTTGAATCGGCTCGATGATGGGCGAATGCATGGGGAAGAGCGCATCGGCCGCAACGGCGCCGACGCGAGCACTCGCCTGCAAATGCCGCAGTTCATCATTGGACGACGCCAGCGTAGCACCCATGCGATTGAGCAGGTGGAAGATGTCCACCAACTGCATCCGCTTGGGTGCGCGTCCCAACAGCTTGTACTCGATCGGATACTCCGCCGCGCGGAGGGAGCCGATGTACGCATTGGCACCTTCGAGGTACGACGTCGCGAGCTGAAACGCGGAGCTCGTGGTGTCCATGCGCGCGACGCGCTCATCCGCCGATGCCGGCATCCCGCTGGCCCGCGTGTCACGATCAACCTCGAGCGCGCGTGCGCCGACGAGTTCCGTGAGTGTTCCGCCGCCGGCGCGCGCCGAGAGTTCGAGTTGGAACAGGCGATCGCGCGCTACAACGTAGCCAAGCGCTCTATACGCGTCCCGCACGGAGCGGGCGAAGATGTGCGGCACCGCGCGGTCGTCGTAGATCACGCGCGTGTCAGCACCCAGTCCGGGGATCGACGCCGACGCGTCGGCGGGAAGCTCCGCGGTCGTCACGGTGCTCCATACACCGTTGGCTGGATCCAGAAATGGTCCGAGCGCAGGGAGCGGGCCGACGGGTCGCAGTGACACGTAGGAGGCGCCGACAAGGAGCACTGCCGCCGCGAAAGTACCAAGGCTCGATGGACGTCGCATGGCCGAATGGGAGAAGAGTCGAGGTGCCGCCGGAGCGGCGCGTTTGTCGGAAGATGCCGAAGCCGCGATGGAACAACCAGCGGCGCAATATTCCGGTGATGCAGGGTGCGGCGAGTGCGCTATTCTCGGGCCATGACAAAACAGCGGCAGGCACTGGGACTTCTGGGCGAACGGATCGCGGCGCGTTGGCTCAAGCGCGATGGCTGGGAGATCGTCGCGCACCGCTTCCGGTCTGGACATCGCGACCTCGATCTGGTCGTTCGGCGCGATCAGGAAGTGGCGTTCGTCGAGGTCAAGGCTCGGCGCGACTGCCAGTTCGGTTCCCCGGTTGAGGCAGTCCACGCCAGAAAACGTCGCGAACTCAGCCGTTCGGCCTGCGTGTGGATGGACCGATTTGGTTCACCCAACCTCACCTATCGCTTTGATGTGATTGGGGTTGTGGTGTCTGAGGGCCGCGTGAAGGTGCGGCACGTAGCGGACGCATTTCCTGTATCAGGAATGTTCTGACAGGGGAGTTGTCCACATGACATCTTCTTCGTATTTTATTCGGGTCTTGGTCCTGCTGGCGGTTCCGGTAGATTTTCGCGGGCCAGGGCATGGCAGCTTCACCTCTCACGAAGGCGGGTTCCGATGGCGAGCACAGTGATGGCAGATGACAAGCGCAAGGCCCTGGCGCTCGCGGTCGCGCAGATCGAGAAGAGCTGCGGCAAGGGATCGATCATGCGACTCGGTACCGATTCCAAGGTCCGCGTCGAGTCTATTCCCACGGGAGCGATCAATCTCGATGCCGCGATCGGCATCGGCGGAATTCCGCGCGGGCGCGTTACCGAGATTTACGGCCCTGAGTCCAGCGGCAAGACCACCTTGTGCTTGCACGTCGTGGCCAACGCACAGAAAACCGGCGGGGTCGCCGCGTATATCGATGCTGAGCACGCG
>CALQGY020000038.1 GCA_943330235.2 Candidatus Kuenenia stuttgartensis | reverse complement strand
ATCACGAATGGACGCTTGGCTCAAACCCCATCGGTATCCGCGTCATCCTCCCGTATCCGTGCGTTTCCGCGCTAGGCGGTTGGGGAAACGGCCTTGCACGGAAACGCGCGGAAACAGCAGGGAAACGACGCGCTGAGGGAAATTCGGTGGGAGCGCTACGCGTCGGTGGGCGCTGCCGCTCGACGCAACCGGTCGATCTCAATCAGCAGGTTCTGTAGATCGGACGGGCTGATCCCCGGGATCTGGGACGCCTGACCCAACGAGAGCGGACGGATGCGGTCCAACTTCTGGCGCGCCTCGGTAGACAGCGTGCGCATCGAGAGAAAGTCGAGGTCGGTCGGCAATTGCAACGCACCCATCGCGCGGAGCTTGTGGGCGCGCGCGCGCTCTCGATCGAAGTAGCCAGCATACTTGATCTCTAAATCAGCGCCGATGAGCGCCTCGGCCGGGAGATCCCCGCCGACGCCGGCCGCTGCGAAGACCGCCTGCAGACTCACGCCCGTGCGCTTGGCCAACTCGGAAGCGCGAACCGCATGCGCGAGCGGGGCGGAACCGGCCGCCTCCAGCACTCCCGCGGCGCGGACGGGCGTGACACTCGTCGCGTCCGCGAGACGCATCGCCACGCGCACACTCTCGATTCGACCATCAGCGATCTGCTGTTCCGACTCGGAATAAATACCGAGCTCGGTCGCCAGCGACACCAATCGCGGCATCGCGTTGTCCTGCCGAACGGTGAGCCGGAACTCGCTGCGTGACGTGAAAAGACGATACGGCTCATCGACACCACGCGTGACCAAATCATCGATTAACACGCCGATGTAACTCGACTCTCGACCCAGCACGACCGGCGCGCGCTCTTGCGTCCAGCGCGCGGCATTCAATCCCGCCACGACGCCCTGACCTGCGGCTTCCTCGTAGCCCGTCGTGCCATTCACCTGGCCGGCAAACCACAGCCCGGCGATGGCCCGCGATTGCAGCGTCGCATCCAGCTGCGTGGGCGGATAGTAGTCGTACTCGATGGCGTAGCCGGCGCGCGTCATGCGCACATGCTCCAGCCCTTTCACGGTGCGCATGATGCTCAACTGAACGCCCACTGGCAGCGACGTCGACAACCCATTCACATACAGCTCGTGCGTGTCGTGCCCTTCCGGCTCGAGAAAGAGCTGGTGACGTTCAGCCTCCGGAAACTTCACCACCTTATCCTCGACGCTCGGGCAATAACGCGGACCGCGCGATGCG
The DNA here is from genome assembly GCA_943330235.2 of Candidatus Kuenenia stuttgartensis. GTDB lineage: Bacteria > Gemmatimonadota > Gemmatimonadetes > Gemmatimonadales > Gemmatimonadaceae > Gemmatimonas > Gemmatimonas stuttgartiensis_A. The sequence continues at coordinate 30,998 of CALQGY020000038.1, read as the reverse complement.
ATGGCGCCGCCGTACATGGCCGATTCGCCAATGTGTGCCGCGATGAGTGCCGTGCCCTCCGCCTCGAGATGCGTGATGTAACACGGCATCTGCGCCGGATGACGCGTGACCGCGCCAACTCGGCGCGGCGACGTCCAGAAGTGCGACCACGAGTAGTCGAACGACTCAATGTCGCTGTGCTGCGGCGGCAGCTGATCAAGCGCGACGGAACGTCCGTCGATGCGAGGCGGCGTGCCGGTTTTGAAGCGATCCGTCGTGAGACCCAGCGCATCCAGCTGCGCGCCCAGATCAATCGACGCAGCCTCGCCTGCGCGTCCACCACTGACGCGCGTCCCCGTGCCGATGTGCATCTGGCCGCGACCAAACGTGCCGGTGGTTAACACCACCGCGCGCGCACCGAACCGACGACCCTCCAGCGTCTCCACGCCGAATACCCGTGTGCCAGTGGGATCGAACAGCAGACGGGCCACCATCCCTTGCATCGTGGTCAGATTCGGATGCGCCTCCAACAGCCCGCGCACCGCACGGCGATACAGTCCCCGATCACACTGCGCACGCGGCGCCCACACCGCTGGCCCCTTGCCCGTGTTGAGCATGCGGAATTGCAGCGTCGCCAAGTCGGTGGCGCGCGCGATGATTCCTCCCAGGGCATCGACCTCGCGAACGACCGTGCCTTTCGCGATGCCCCCGATGGCCGGGTTACACGAGAGCTGCCCGATCTGCTCGAGTGCTCCAGTGACCAGCGCCACCGAGGCGCCCGAGCGCGCGGCCGCCACGGCGGCCTCCGTACCCGCGTGACCGCCACCCACCACGAGAACATCGAAGGAGGCTTCGAGCGAGGCGAGGGACGGGGAGGCGATGGAGTCGGTCATGGAGAGCGCAACAACAGGCGCGGGGCGCGAGGAGGAGAACCGTCAGGAGAACCGCAATCGGCCAACGGCGGTTGCCGAGGGATGTAGCTTAGTGCATTCGCTTGGTCAGCCCATACCTCGAAGGGGCGGTATCAGCCCCTCGACTTCGCCAACCCGTTCACGATGCCCCTTCAAATCAGCAGCACCGCGCCCAGTGTGGTCATCCGCAAGTCGGCGTTCGAACGCGCGGATCTGACCCGGCAGGCGTTCGATGAGGCACTCGGCCTGACGCCGGACGAATTTCGTCTCGAAGGCGGCTTGATCGTCATCGGACCGCTGTTCGGCGAAAGCGCGGTGACGGATCTCATCGATTCGCTGGAAGCGCACGGTCTCGTCTACTTCGACGACTTCTTCGAGTTGAGCGGGAATTGGCCCGAATGGCTGGCGCTCTTCGCTACGGAACGCGCCGGATCGTAAGTCGGCGCAAAGACTGACGGCACGATGGAGCGTCGCAGCAGCCCTTCCCATCCGCAGCTGAGACACCAGCTGCGACGGAAACGCGGACCGAGCACGCGCCACCATCCATCGCGCTGAATCGCCAGCGTTTCGCCATCGCACATCAGGCACTGGTCACCGTCGGGGATCATCATCACGAACGCCTTGGTCGCGATGTAGATGACGGTGATGCGAATGGCGACGAACACCGCGATAAAGAGGGCGGCATCGGTCCAATCCCAGGACCCCGCGATGACCTTCTCGGTGATTGGCGCGATGAGCATAGCGGTAACCGGGACGAATTCGCGGCGCTACAGGCGCGCTTCCACGCGCGCCCAGAGTTCGACCGTGGCGACACCTGCTTCGACGCGATCGATGACCACATCCGTCCCGGCGGGAATAGCCGCCCCCTCGATGTCGCGCGCCGGCAAGTCGCACGCTTGCCCATCCAGCTCGTAATGCAACACACCGTTGCCACCTTCGGGCACGTCGCGCACGATGCGGGCGAGCGTTCCCTGTAGTAGGTAGCGCTCATCCATGTGTTCGGCGCGCGCACCGGGAATGGCCCAGCGCGCGATGAGCAACGATTGCAAGGCCATCGCGGTGGCGCCGGCCAGTGCGGCGACGACCACCTGAATGGCCATGGGCCATCCGGAATGTCGTGCGACCCAATAGCCGGTCAGGCCGAAGCCCACGCTGAAGGCGCCGATCGAGGCGATGTTGAACAGCGGCGACGGTTCGGCGGCGGCATCGTGCACCGAGGTACGCTCGTGCGGCTTCGGACCAGAGGGCGCACCGGCGCGCACGCGACGCTCTGTCCCGTAGAGCATGGCGAACACGCCAAGCACCAGCCCGACCATCAAGACGCCCAACGCGAGAGCCATCACGATCCGATCATGCTCCGTCCGTCCTGCGAGTTAACCAGCCGATGGCGCACCGTCAGCAGACCGACGCCCATCTAGCGGACCACTACGTCGAAGCGACGTAGCGACGGAGCGGGCACTTCGTACGTGAAGTGCCACCACTCCTGCGTGTAGTTCGCAAAGCCTTCGCGACTCATAGCGGCCACGAAATGGGCGCGGTGCTCGGCGACGGCCCCAGTGGCGTTCGCGGTGTGCGACGCCTCCGAGAACGTGTCGAAGGGTACACCCATGTCCACCGGCGTTCGAGTCTTGAGGTCGATCAGGGTGCAGTCGATGGCGACGCCGAGATTGTGGCGGCTGCGGTCACTGATGTAGCCGTCGGTCACGAGATTTTCGCGATGCACGCGGACGGTCCACGCCACCATCGCCTCGGTGGCCCGCACCGGACGGTAGCTGTCGTAGATGCGGAGGCCGAGCCCCTCGGTGCGGAGGTTGGCTTGCACCTTGGCCAGCGCAACCGCGGCCTCGCGCCGCATGTAGGCGCGATTCCCTTCGTAGCCGGGCAAGGGCGCCCCCGTGAAATTGCCCGCGTCCCGATAGCGCATATCCACGGCGATCGTGCTGTCGATGGTGCGCACATCCGTCATGAGCGTATCGAACTCGGCGCTCGTTCCGGTGGCGACGTCCGGTGCGGTGCGGATCGCGCTATCGCGGGTGACGGGCGTTCCCGATCCGGGCGTTCCCGATCCGGGCGTTCCCGCGACCGGCGGCCGGTCGGAATCGCGCGGTAGGGCAAAGAAGGCGCAGATGGCGAAGATGGCGAACACTTCGGACAGGACCAACCATCGCTTCCACGGCGAGACAGGGGCGGGTGCTTTTTCGAGGTCAGACATGCGTCGTGGAGAGGGTCATGGCGCCGGTATCGGCGAACTGCGCGGCAAGAAACTCGGCGGCCCGCCACTCGCCATAGTACCACGGGTTCCACGGCCATGCGCCTGCGGTAAAGCCGACGTGTCCGCCCCGCTCGGGAAACTCGGTGGTCAGCGCGTCGTTGCCGTCCGCGATGGTCGACACGTGATCGAGCACATCGGATGGAAGGAACGGGTCGTCGACGGCACTGAGCAGGAGCGTTGGTCGCTGGATACCCGCCAAAAATGGAAGGGCGCTGGATCTGGCATAGTAGTCGGCGGCATCACGGAACCCGTGCAGCGGCGCCGTGAACTGGTCGTCGAATTCCCAGAGGGTGGTGGCCTGCTGGACCGCGGTGAGGGGGGCCAGCTCCTTGTGGCGCGCGATCTTGGACAGCGCCTTTGGGATCAGCGTCCGGAGGAAGGCCCGCTCGTAGATGGCCCCGAAGCCTCGGCCGATGTGCCGCGAGGCACGTGCCAGATCGAATGGCACTGAGACGGCCACGGCACCGCGGACATGCGCGGGCAGCCGATGCCCGTCTTCGCCGAGGAGCTTGCAGAGCACGTTGCCGCCCAGCGAGACCCCCATGATGCCAAGCGGGGCGTCCGGAAATTCGCGGCCGATGCGCTCGATGACGAAGCGCGAATCGGTCGTTTCGCCCGAATGGTAGCTGCGCGGGAGGCGGTTTGGCTTCGCGCCGCAGGTGCGGAAGAGCAGAAGATCCGCACCCCAGCCCCGTGTGCGCGCTTCACGAAACATGGCGCGGACGTAATGCGAGTGCGTGCCGCCCTCGAGACCGTGGAGCAGGAGGAGCCTGGGGGCCTCTGGGGTGGGGGCGTCTACCCGCGCGAGTTCAACGAAGTCGCCATCGGGTGTCTCCCACTGCTCAAGGTGGAACGGCGTGTGCGGTTCGCGACGCCCGACACGTCCCCACAGCGTGGCGCTGTGCGGATCGGGAAGCCACCAGGCGGGGCGATAGGTTCGGGACACGGGGCAGGGATACGAGACGAAGAGCCGTTTGGTGCATTATGGTATCCGACGACGCGCGCACCGACCGTCGTCGGATGCTAATCATTCGACGACTAATGGCCGACGGGTCCGCGGTGTTTCGACGACAGGCCTCTGGGATGCCCATGACGTTTTGCAACGGGATCGACCGACCGTGAATCCAACAGCGGCGTGGGCCATGTGTTCGGGGGCTGACCCCCTGACGGTCGCGATTGGCGGCTACGCGCTTTCAGGCGCGCTGGTCAGCGTGTGCGTGGCCGGGATGGTCGGGCACGGGGTGCTTCGTCCCCTCCTCGAGGCGCGAGGGCTGGTTCCCTGGCGGGTCCTGGATTCTCTGGGGTCTACGCCGCTGGTGTTGATCGGGAGCGCGTTCGTGGGAGGCGGTGCCGCGCTGCTGGCCGCGTGGGGGTTTGGAGGATGCCCCGTGGCGGCATGGTTGACCGTGCTGGCCAGCGCGGGGATGGTCTGGGGGGCGGTCATGATGCGCCTTGGCCTGCTGGCTCTCCGGAAATTGGTGTAACCGAAATGCGCGCAGGGGGAGTCGGATCGCTGTTCATGTGATAAACTCACGGCCCATGCCTTTTCTTCATTTCCCCGGCTGACCTCGTCATGAACCGCTTGCTTCGCAACCTGACCTTCCAGGTCCTCGTAGCGGTCTCGCTCGGTGTCGCCCTCGGCGTCGCCGCTCCCGATTTCGCCAAGCAGCTCAAGCCGATTGGTGACACGTTCATCAATCTCGTGAAGATGGTGATCACGCCGATCATCTTCCTCACCATTGTGCACGGTATCGCCTCCATGGCCGACCTGCGCAAACTCGGACGCGTTGGTGGCAAGGCGTTGTTGTATTTCGAGCTGGTCTCAACGCTCGCACTGGCCATCGGTCTGGTGATTGTGAACGTCACCAAGCCCGGCGCCGGACTGGACATCTCGACGATGGCGACCGGCGACGTGTCGAAGTACACCGCCGCGGGCGCGCAGCAGGGGATGCTGGATTTCTTCCTGCACATCGTGCCCAGCAATATCGTGGCCGCATTCGCGGCGGGCGACCTGTTGCCGGTGGTGTTCTTCGCGGTGCTGTTCGGTGTCGCGCTGACGGCGGTGGGCGAAGCGGGTCGTGAGATTGCCGATCTGCTGCTGCGCTTTCAGATCGTGTTCTTCAAGATCGTGTCGATTGTGATGAAGGTCGCGCCCATCGGCGCCTTCGGCGCGATGGCGTTCACCGTGGGTGCCTTCGGTCTCAAGACGCTGCTGCCGCTTGGGCGTTTGATGCTCGATGTGTATCTGACGATGGCCGTGTTCATCTTCGTCGTGCTCGGGTTGATCTGCCGCGCGTACGGTTTCCGTCTCTGGTCGTTCCTCCGTTATATCCGCGAGGAGATCTTGCTGGTGCTCGGCACGTCAAGCTCCGAAGCCGCGCTGCCGCGGATGCTGGAGAAGATGGAGCGCTACGGATGCGCGAAGCCGGTGGTGGGGTTGGTGATTCCCACGGGCTACTCGTTCAATTTGGATGGCACGAGCATCTATCTGTCGATGGCGGCCATCTTCATTGCGCAGGTGTACCGCGTCGATCTGTCGATGACGCAGCAGTTGACCTTGCTGGGTGTGTTGATGCTGACGTCGAAGGGGGCCGCGGGTGTGACCGGCTCGGGCTTTATCGTCTTGGCGAGCACGCTGGCCGCCACGCACACGGTGCCGGTGGAAGGGGTCGCGTTGCTGCTGGGTGTTGATCGCTTCATGTCGGAAGCGCGTGCGATCACGAATCTCATCGGTAACGGCGTGGCGACGCTGGTGGTCTCGCGCAGTGAAGGCGCCTTTGATGACGCGAAGCGTCTCGAGGCGGAAGCGAGCATGGCGTGAGCACGTCGGCGAAGGAGATTCAGGTACAGATCTTTGGCACCAAGAAGAACGCGGACACGCGCAAGGCGCAGCGGTTTTTCGCCGAGCGTCGCATCAAGGTGCATTTCGTGGATCTGGGCGAGCGCGCGGCGGCGATCGGTGAGCTGAAGCGGTTCGCGCAGAAGTTCGGCGTGGAGAAGCTCATTGATCGCGAGTCGCGCCGATTCGCGGATCTCGGATTGCGCACGGCGCTGTATGGTGAAGAGCGCTGGCTGAACATTTTGGCGGATGAACCCCTTCTGCTGCAGCAGCCATTGGTGCGGCTGCAGCAGAAGTTGACCATTGGTCTTGCTGAAACGACGTGGAAGGAGTGGCTGGCGTAGCGCCATAGGCGCAGAGCCAGCCACTCCCGCCGTGCTCGTTAGTTGCCGAGCTTGGCGGCCTTGAGCATGGCGCGCACTTTGAGCATGACCGTGTCGGCGGCCAGTGTGTCGCCGCGTGCCGCGAGGCCGTAGGCGAGGAACTGTCCGGTTTGCGCATACGCCGCCGGAATGCTGACCGAGGCTTCGTCGCGCCAGCGCCCCTGCTTGAGCAGTGCGGCCGGCGCCTTGTACATGCCCCAGAGCTCGCGGCTGCGGGCGACATCGACATAGCCGCCGGGGAACTTCACGTACGCCGGATTGTCGGCGGCCTTTGTATTGAGCAGGCGCTGCGCGAGCCCCTGCGTCACGACGTACTCGCCCAAGCCGATGCTCTGCGCGTACGGTCCGATGGAGAAATAGATGGGCCGTGCGGGGAACGCATCGCGGATGAACTGCAGCACCATGAGCTGATCGCGCATGATGTAGCCGGCCGGGATGGTCGCGGTGATCCCACCCTGCTGGAATTGAGCCGGCTGATTGAGCTGCATGTAGGGCGGCAGCGAATCGGCCTGCGCGGGCGTCAGCGAGAGCACCGGTCCGGTGGGACGGTTGCCGGCCAGTGGTGCGTAGGACGCGATGCCCGAGCCGTCGTACGGAGCCACGCGCTCACGAATGAGCTGATGCGCGTACCACGGCATGTTGAGGTACGGAATGAGCGCGATGGTGACGTCGGGGCGCACGCCCTCCACCTGCTGCGCATACCATACCGGGAAGGAATCGTTGTCGCCGGCGGTGATGAGAATGCCGTACGGCTCGACGGACTGCAGGAGATCGCGGGCCCAGTCGCCGGTGAACGTCTGGCCTTTCCGGGATGCATCGGTGGCGTTGGTAGCCAGCGGCAGGAGTGCGAGCAGCATGACCGGCGACGCCATCTGCCATGTCCGCATGCTGAGCTTCGCCGATCCGGCCAGCCGCTGCGCGATCCACTGCCAGACGGCGCCGAGTCCGAGTCCGGCCCAGAGCCCCCACGTGGCGAAGCTCCAGAGGAAGAAGTAGTCGCGATCACGCACTTCGCGCGCGACCTCGGTGAGCGCCTGATCCTGCGACGCACCGTACTTGAAGTTGAGATAGACGATGAGCGCCGGCGTCAGCGTGAAGATCAGTGGCGCGACGAAGGCGAACGAACTGCGATCGCGTTGGTAGTGCACGATGCCACCGAGCACCCCGAGTCCGAGAAACAGGACGGCGAGCGCAAATTGGGCGGCGGGATTTTCGTTCCACGCATCGCGCATCCACTGCCACTTGAAGTACAGCCACCACATGCCGAACTGTGCCCCGATGGGCGCCTGTCGTTCGGCGACGGCATGCCCGCCGTACTGCTCGCGCTGAATGATGCCGGAGACGATGGTCATGGTCTCTTTGCTGAACGTGCATCCGATTTCCGGACCGTTCTGGCACGCCGTCGCCTCGCCTTCGTTGATGCCAGGATAGTGCGCGGCACGAATGGGCATGAACGCGAACGGCGTCAGGCCGATGCAGAGTACGACCGCCGCGGCCAACACCAGGCGCCAGCGCAGGAGCGTGGCCGGGCGACGCAGCAGCACGAAGAGGCCAAACGCCGGGATGGGAAGGAAGCCTGCCGGATGATTCGCGTAGCCCAATCCGCACAGATAGGCGATGAGCAGCAAGAAGGCATCGGCGCGCCGTGATTGGGCGGGGGCATCATGCCACCGCAACGCTGCCCACGAGGACGCCGCGAGACCGAGCATGGCCAGCGTATACACCTTCTCGTTGACGACGCTCTGGTTCCACACCGTGAACGCGGTGGCACCGATCCACGATGCGGCGACAGCAATGACAAGACGCGGAGTGCGCTCGAGCTTCCATCCGGCCAGCGAGCGATACGCCACGAGAAACCACAACGCCGCCGACATCGCGCTGGTGGTGGCGGCGAGCAGGTTCACCCGCTCGGCATAACTGACGGGGAACGGCAGGGCGGCAAAGGCGTGCGCGACCAGCACGAACACCGGATTGCCCGGCGGGTGTGGAATGCCGAGCGTCTTGGCGGCCGCGATGTACTCGCTGGTGTCCCACATGGCCGAACTGGGGGCGAGCGTCAGTACATAGAGGACGAAGACCACGAGTCCGACGATCGCGGCGACGCGATAGGGCGGGGCGTCGTCCGTGCTGTCCTTGGCGCTCGCGGTCGCCGTGGCGCTGGTCGCCGTGGCGCCGGTCGCCGAGTTGGCTGCTGAGTTGGCGAGGGTCACGAAGGCCAGCGGGATGCAGACCACGTAGCCGAGGACGAGCAGCATGGCGGCGACGGTGGTTCCGCCCATCCAGAGATTGGCGAAGCCGGCGAGGACACACAGCGCGGCGGCAAGGGCGACGGTGGTGGCACCGCCGGGAATGCGGGCAAGCAGCGACATGTAGAGTGGGATCAATGACGCGAACGGGTCAGCCCGGACCGTCGATGGGACGATGCCGAGGCCGGTATGGTCGTAGGATAACGGCGCGGGCGAATGCTTGCCCGTTTGGGCGTCTCAGGGGAGGCGCATCCGGCGGCGGCGGGGCGTTGCCGGCATCCAAGGTTCGGGGAATTCCTGACACTGGCTGCCGGTGTCTCCCTTTGCGCGACTCGGCGGATGGGTCGAGCGTGGCTTATCTCCTTCTGAGTGAGGCACGATGGCCAATACGCTCCGGCAGCCTGATGTGACCCAGTTCACCGCATTTGTCCGCGGCGACGAAGATGAACTGGCTCGGATTTTCCGCACCGAATACGACGCCTTGCTGGAACGGGCAAGCGAGGCCCTTGGCCCGGAGTTGGCGCACCATGCGGGACGCGTGGCGCATCAGGCCATGCTCGATGTCTGGGAGCGACGCGTGCAGTTAACCGATGTGTCGGTCATGACGTCGACCCTGACCCAAGCGATTCTCGACGAGGCGGCGGTGCAGCGGCGCAAACACGCGGCGCTGCATCACGGACGGAGCGCCGCGACGCATGCGCCGCACGACCATACCCTCCCGACGGAGCAGGCCGTCGCCCAGCTGCTGGCCGAGGTCCATGCGGTGCCTGCTGATCGGGAGCGAGCGGTGCTCGAGTCGCAGGTGGAGATGAAGCGCCATGCGGCCGAACATGTGCAGCACGTGGCACGGACCGGTGGGTGGAAGGTGCCGGTGGCGTTGATCGCCGTGCTCTCGATGGTGATTATCGCGGCGATGCGCTGGATGAATGCGACGGGTTCGGAGTTTGCCGCGACGAAGGCGCTGAAGGCGGAGGGGGCGCGGTCACTCACATCGGCGCGTGGGCAGCGCGGGACGACCACGCTGAATGATGGCTCAGTGGTGCGTATCGGCTCGGAGACGCGGGTGCGGATCCCAGCCGATTTCGGGGTGCTGGTTCGCACGCTCGAGTTGTCGGGCAGTGCCGCCTTCACTGTGGCGGCGGGTTCGTCGCAGCCGCTGGTGGTGCGTGCCGCCAACGCGACCATCACGGCCGGCGGGACCACATTTGCGGTCCGTGCGTTCGATGATGAGCAGGCGGTCATCATCGCGGTGGACGAGGGGACGGTTTCGGTGAGCGTGAAGGACCAGAGTGGTCACACCGACGTCGCCGCCGGGAGCGCCGTGCGGGTGGCGCGTGACGGCAGCACGCAGACGGTGGACGTGGTGGAGCGCACACGCATGTTGGGATGGTTGCGCGACAGCTTGTCGTTCACCAACGAACCAGTACGCACTGTGCTCCAGGAGCTGAACCGCTGGTTCGACCTGAAGGCGTCACTCGGGGATGCGGCCTTGGGGGATCGACCGGTCACGATGCGCGTGAGCCTGGAGTCGTCGGGGAATGCGCTGAAGGCGCTGGCGAGCGCGGCGAAGCTATCGGTCGGGTTCGACGCCAAGCAGCAGGTGGTGCTGCGTGATGCGCCGGTGCCGACGACATCCTCGGCGGCGTCGAGCGCGAAGCGCCCCGCCAAAGCCAAGGCCGCCGCTTCGACCTCGAAGCGGCGGCCCTGAACCCGGTGAAACCCGGGCTGCGCTGAACGCGGCGGCGGATGATTGGCCCGCCGCGCTTCAGCGCGGGGTGATGTGGTCGCGGGTGATTTTCGCGAGACTGGTGGTGCCGCTCTGCTTCATCACCACCTCGAATTCCTTGCGGAGAATGGCGAGGACCGTTTCCACGCCTTCCTGCCCGAAGGCGCCCAACCCCCAGATGTAGGGGCGGCCGATGCCGATCGCGGTGGCGCCAAGCGCCATCGCCTTGAAGATGTCGGTGCCGCGGCGGAATCCGCCGTCGCAGATGACCGGGATCTTGCCGGCGGCGCCCAGCAGGACATCGGGGAGCGACGTGATGGTGGCGCGCATGGAGTTCTCGGCGCGGCCGCCATGGTTAGAGACGAACAAGCCATCGACGCCACGCGCCACCGCCAGCTTGGCGTCTTCCTGCGTGGTGATGCCCTTGATGAGCACCTTCATCTTCGTCGCGTTCTTGAGCCGATCGATGAACTCCCACGTGGGCGTCCCGACTTCCATGATGGGCGTCTGCTGTTCGTAGCCCACGAGGTTGGGCTTGCGGCGATTGTCGCGATCATCAACGCGTCCGCTGATGCCGGGGAGCGGCGCGCCACCGAGGTGGCACTTGATGCATTCGCGCGTGTCGCGGCGCGCCTCGCGGATCATGGTTTCGCGGTTGCTGCCGCCCAGCAGATCGACGGTGAAGACGATGGCTGGTGCGCCCGCGCGCTCTGCCCGTTGCACGATCTGTCGCGTGATGGCCCAGTCCGATTGGTGGTAGAGCTGGAACCAGACCGGTCCGCCGCGCGCGGCGATGGCGTCCTCGATGGATGTGGTGGCGACGGTGGACAAGACCTGCAGATGGTTCTGGGACTTGGCCGCGCGTGCGACGGCGATTTCGCCTTCCGGATGAAACGCTTTCTGGCTGCCGACCGGATTGATGATGATGGGCGTCGGATAGCGCGTGCCGAAGAGGGAGACGCTCGCGTCGATCTTGCTGACGTCGATGAGTCGTCGCGCCCGCAGGGCCCAGCGGTCGAAGCCCTCGCGATTGGCTTGGATGGTCCGATCGTCGTCGGTGCCGGTGGCCAGATAGCCCCAATGCGCGATGGGGATTTTTTGCTGGGCGACGGGTTCGAAGTCGAAGACGTCGAGGGCATCCTTGGCGGCCGTGATGAGCGGCGGCTGCGGTGCGGATTGCTGCGCGATGTGCTGCGCGAGGCCGAGGGCACGCTTGGGGCTGTCGGGGGACTCGCCGATGAACCGCGCGAAGGCGTTTCGGTCGAAGCCGGCGGCGGCCACCAGCGGGCTCGCGGCCAGAAAGGCCAGAAACTGGCGTCGAGACTGCTCTGGGTCGGTCATGCCCATAAGAGGCGCGATTGGGCGCGCGATGTCCAGACGTTGTGGTCGGAAAACTCGCGTCGGGCGCTGACGGCGTGAGGCTCTTCACCCGCGGGATCAGGGGACTGCTGCCGGTGATGATGCGCATTCTTCCCACGCTGATCGCCAAGACGTATCCGGACCGAAGCACACTTGCGCCTTGACGCGCCATTTACCCGCCACCACGTTCACAATCTCGATGGTGACCCGCTTGTGTCGCCGAGTCCGGACCGCACCCCCCTTCCAGGACTGTTCGCGTTGGCCGCGATGAATCCCTACGTCATTTTCCTCCTGTACCTGACGACGATCGTCGCGTTCGTCGGCTTGGTGCTGGGGTTGAACCGGCTGCTCGGGCCTAAACCGGTCAACAACTCGATCAAGCTGGAACCGTTCGAGTGCGGCGTCATGCAGAACGAGACCATCAACGTGAAGGCGGTCTCGATCAAGTACTATGGGGTCGCGATCCTGTTCATCCTGTTCGATCTCGAGACCATGTTCCTGTTCATTTGGGCACTGGGCGCGCGACCGCTGACCGGATTTCTGCTGTTCACGTTCTTCATATTTGTCTTTCTGCTGGTCCTGAGCCTCCTGTACGTCTTCAAGGCGCGGCTTCTGGAAGCAGTGACGGAGTAACGATGTACGGGAAGCCCCTGCCAGTCGTGTCTGTGCCGCGAGAGCCGGCCGGAACATTCGAGTTCATCACGACCAAGAAGGATGAATTGGTCGGCTGGGCGCGCAAATTCTCGCTGTTTCCGTATCCGTTTGTCACCGCGTGCTGCGCCATGGAGTTCATGGCCGTCAGCGCATCGGCGTACGACACGGATCGGTTCGGCGCGGCCCTGCCCAGATTCTCGCCGCGCCAGGCCGACCTGCTGATGATCGTGGGAACGGTCACGCAGAAGCAGGCGCCGATTCTGCGCAAAGTGTACGAGCAGATGTGCGAGCCGAAGTGGGTCATGGCCTTCGGTGTCTGCGCGACCAGCGGTGGGTTCTACCAGAACTACGCGTCGCTGCCGGGCATCGACAAGATCATCCCGGTGGATGTCTACATCCCGGGGTGCCCGCCACGTCCGGAGATGGTGATTGACGGCATCATGAAGTTGCAGGAGCGCATCGCGCAGGGCCGTCACCCCATCATCAACGAGACGTTCTGATCGTGACCGTCCCTCTCTTTGATGTCTTGCAGCAGGAATTTTCGCAGGCGGGCGAGCGCACGACGGTGTCGCACGGCGTCTTCGTGATTGAGCTGGCGCCCGCGCAGCTGCTGCCCACGGTGGAGCGCCTGCAATCGGCGCACGCCTTTGATGTGTTTCTGGATGTCACCGCGGTGGACTGGCCTGACCACGAACTGCGGTTTGAAGTGGTCCACCACTTCTACTCCACCACGCATAAAGTGCGCGTGCGGATCAAGACGCGCGTGGCCGAGTCCAGCCCGGCGGTTGCTACGCTGCGACCGTTGTACGGGTCGGCCGGCTATATGGAGCGGGAGTGTCACGATATGTACGGCATCGTGTTTACCGGCAATGACGATCTGCGACCCATCCTGTTGTACGAAGGCTTCACGGGGCATCCGCTGCGCAAGGACTATCCGAAGCAGTTCGAGCAGCCGCTTGTCCCGTACCGGTTTTAGATCGTGACCGCTGAAATCATCATTCCGAATCCGGTCCGTTCGTCGCTGGTCGGTCATGAGCGCGAAGGCTCGGTCATCGTCAACCTCGGGCCGTCACATCCGGCCACGCACGGGACGGTGCAGATCATTGCGGAGCTGGACGGCGAGCGCATTCTGCGCACCGATGTCCACTGCGGCTATCTCCATCGCGGATTCGAGAAGGAGTGCGAGGATCATACCTGGCACAACCTCATTCCGTACTGCGATCGCCTCAACTACTGCTCGGCGCTGATCAACGGCTTCGCGTACTGCGAAGCGGTTGAGAAGATGATGGGCATCGAGATGACGCCGCGCACGAAGTATCTGCGCACGCTGCTCTCGGAATATTCGCGTCTCTGTGATCACCTCACCTGTGTGGCGGCGAGTCTGATGGAGCTGGGCGCGATGACCGCGTTCCTCTATCTGGTGATGATCCGCGACTACATGTACGAGCATCTTGCGGCGCTCACGGGCGCGCGGGTGACGTACTCGTATAGCCGCATTGGTGGACTGGCTGAAGATCTGCCGCCGGGATGGCTGGACCGTCTGGCCGAGATTCTTGACCAGTACGAGGATTTCGTGGGACGCGTGCACGGTCTGGTGGACCGGAACCGCATCTTCATTGATCGTTTGCGGGATGTCGGCGTGATCAGCACCGCGGACGCGCTTAACTGGGGTTTTACCGGCCCGATTCTGCGCTCGACCGGCGTGCCGCGTGATCTGCGCAAAGACGCGCCGTACCTGGCGTACGCGGAGCTGGATTTTCAGGTTCCGGTTGGCATTAAGGGCGACAACTACGATCGCTATTTCGTGCGCATGCGCGAGATGGATGAGTCGGTGCACATGATCCGGCAGTTGATGGACATGCTCCCCGACGGCCCGATCAACGTGGACGACCGGCGCTGCATTTTCCCGCCGAAGACGCTCGTGTACAACGAGATCGAATCCCTGATCAATCATTTCAAGCTCGTGATGGAAGGACCCGTGGTACCGGCCGGCGAGATCTACCTCGCGCATGAGGCGCCGAACGGTGAACTGGGCTTCTACATCGTGAGCACCGGCGGCGGCGTGCCGCACAAAGTGCACGTGCGCTCGCCCAGCTTCGTGCACATGGGCGGCGTACATCTCATGCTCAACGGCTATCAGCTGGCCGACGTGGTGACCACCTTCGGCTCGGTCAACATGATCGGCGGCGAGTGCGACCGATGAAACATCTTATTCCCGAGTTCGAGCAGTGGAAGCGCCGGTATCCGGCAGGGTTTGAATCGTCGCTGACGATTCCGTGCCTGCGCCGCATCCAGGAAGACCGCGGCTATGTCGCCGACAGCGATATCGACGGGTTGGTGGAATACCTCGGCGTGCCGCGCATCCAGGTGGAAGAAGTGCTGGAGTTCTACACGCAGTTCCGGCGCGTGCCCATCGGCGCCTTCCATCTGCAGGTCTGCCACAACGTGTCGTGCACCATGCGCGGCGCGGAGCGGATCCTCGATCATGTGCAGGCGCGGCTCGGCATTGTGTCGGGGCAGACCACACCTGATCGCTGCTTCACGCTGTCGCGCGTTGAGTGCCTCGGATCGTGCGGCACGGCGCCCATGATGATGGTGAATGATACCTATCACGAGAATCTCGATATCCCGAAGATGGACGCGATGATCGCGGAGCTGTCGGCCACCGTCCCTGCGGAGCGCGCGTCATGAGTGCGACGTTGAGCGGGACGAAGGTCTTCATGAACTTCGAGGTGACGCCGACATCGCACACGCTGGCCGATTACCGGGCGCGTGGCGGCTATGCGACGTTGGAGAAAGTGCTGAAGGAGATGCAGCCTGAGCAGGTCACGAAGGAAGTGGCCGGGTCGGGATTGCTGGGCCATGGTGGCGCCGCCTTTCCGGCAGGTCGCAAGTGGGGCGTGATCAAGCTCAATGATGGCCAGCCGCACTATCTGTGTATGAATGCCGACGAGGGCGAGCCGGGCACGTTCAAGGATCGCTGGCTGCTGGAGCACACGCCGCATCTGTTGTTGGAAGGGATGCTCATGGGCGCGTACGCGCTGCAGGGTCGTCACACGTTCGTGTACATCCGCGGCGAGTTCGACTTGCCGTATCGTCGGTTAGCGGAGGCGCTGGAAGAGGCGTACGCGGCCGGTCTGTTCGGCGAGAACATCATGGGCACGGGGTTCTCGTGCGACCTGGTGATTTATCGCGGCGCCGGCTCGTACGTGTGCGGTGAGGCGTCGGCGATGCTGACGTCGCTGGAAGGCAAGAAGGGCTATCCGCGCAATCGTCCGCCGCGTCTGACCGTGGCCGGCCTGTACCAGAAGCCGACGGTAGTGAACAACGTCGAAACGATCGCGAATATCCCGTACATCGTGCGGCATGGCGCGGAGGCGTTCAAGAAGATCGGCACGCCGAAGAGCCCGGGGACGTCACTGATTTCCGTGTCGGGGCACATCAACACGCCCGGCGTCTACGAAGTGGAATACGGCTATCCGTTTGCTGACTTCCTTGCGAAGGAGTGCGGCGGGATGCTGGGCGGGAAGGCGCTCAAGTGCGTGGTGCCCGGCGGTATTTCGACGAAGGTGCTGACGGCGGATGACATCATGCCCATCACCTACGATCACAACGCGTTCCTGGAAGCCGGCTCGCAGGTGGGCTCGCAGGGGATGATTGTGGTGGCCGAGGGCACGTGCATGGTGAAGCTGATGCAGGTGATGATGCGCTTCTATCATCATGAATCGTGCGGTCAGTGCACGCCGTGCCGCGAAGGGATGGGGTGGCTGGAGAAGATCAGTAATCGCATCGTGGCCGGACGTGGCGCGCCGTCGGATATCGAGCGGCTGTACCAGATTTCCAATGCGAACGACGGCACGACCATCTGCGGCTTGGGTGATGCGGCCGGGTACGCGGTGTCCGGTATTCTCGACAAGTACCGTCATGAGTTCGACTACTACATCGAACACGGGAAGTCGATGTTTGACGGACAGCTGGAGGTGATGCTCTGATGATCGAATTCTTCATCGACGGCATCCCCATTCAGGCACAGAAGGGGCAGACGGTCATGCAGGCCGCGGTGGCCTCCGGCGTGGATATCCCGTTTTTCTGCTGGCATCCGCATCTGTCCGTGCCCGGCAACTGCCGGATCTGCATGGTGGAAGTGGAAGCTGAGGGCGGTGCCTGGTTCGACATCTCGTGCAACATGCCGGTCACGGCCGGCATGCGGGTGCTGACGGATTCGGACAAGGTGAAAGAGCTGCGGAAGGACACCATGCAGCTCATCACGCTCAATCATCCGGTGGACTGCGGCATCTGCAACAAGTCGGGCGAGTGCATGCTGCAGGATCATCACTTCGCGTACAACGGCATGCCGTCGCTGTCGCGTGATCCCAAGACGCACGCGACGAAGTTCCACAACCTGTCCGGCCGCATCATGCTGGACAACGAGCGCTGCATCATGTGCTCGCGCTGCGTGCGCTTCACGGATGAAGTCTCGAAGTCGCATGCGCTGGGCGTGCAGCATCGCGGTGATCATTCGCTCATCCGCTGCGCCGCCGATGTGAATTTCGACGACGATCCGTACTCGGACAACGTGATCGACATTTGTCCGGTGGGCGCGCTGCTGTCGCGCGATCTGCTGGATCATGCGCGCGTGTGGTACTTGAAGGCGACGCCGTCGGTGTGCCCCGGGTGCGAGCGCGGATGCAGCATCAACATCTGGCATCGCAAGCCGGAGTGGAAACTCAATTCGCTGGACGCGCGCCTCAACACGCGCATCGACCGCGTGACGCCGTTGGAGAACGCGGACGTCAACGGCCCGTGGATCTGCAACAAGGCGCGCGACCTCGCGACGTTCTTTGAGCGCGATCGCGTGCAGCAGTCCATGGTGCGCGGCGCGGTGGTGACGTCCGACAAGGCCGTGACGACGGCCGCCGAAATCATTGCGGCGGCGAAGCGACCGGTGGCGCTGGTGTCCAACTGGGGCTCCAACGAAGAGTTGGCCGCCTTTCACGCGACCTTGGCCCCGTCGTTCACGAGCTACGTCAAGACGGATTGCCTGCCGTTGCCGGGCGAGCGTCTGGAAGACGATGTGCTCATCAAGGCCGACAAGAATCCCAACACGTTCGGTGCGCGCGCACTGTATCCCGCGCTGCCCGCTGATGTATCGCAGGCCCTGCCGGCCGACACCGATGTGGTGCTGGTGTGGGGTGAAGGCGCGCCGTGGGCGCAGATTCCCGCGTCGGCCACGGTCATTTTGCTCACGTCGTACGAGCATCCGGATAACGCCCGCGCGAACGTGCTGATCCCCATCAGTATCCAGACTGAGCGCGACGGCCACTATACGAACTTCAACGGCACCGTGACGTCGTTCCAACGGTGCTTCGCCAAGGCGCCGACGGTCGCTGACGCGCAGTTCCTGTTCGAGGCCGTCTTCGCGGCCGCAGCGCCTCTGGCGGGGGTGCGCTAGTGCTCCCCGACTTATCGATCGCGCTGCTGTTCATGCTGGCGTCCATCGTGGTGCTGATGGGTTTCGGTGGATTACTGACGTGGGTGGAGCGCAAGCAGGCCGCGGTGATGTCCGATCGCATCGGTGCCAACCGCGCCTACATCCGCATCCCGTTCACGAACATCAAGCTGGTGTGGATGGGGCTGTTCCACGGAATGGCCGACGGTTTGAAGATGTTGACGAAGGAAGACTTCAAGCCGCGCACCTACGATCAGCTGGCGTACACGCTCGCCCCGTACATCGTGTTCTCGCCGGTGCTGTTGGTGTTCGCGGTGATTCCGTTTGGCGGCATCCTGGATCCGGGCCAGATCATTCCCGCGCTCGCCCCCTTCTTTGAAGGGCGCACATATCCCATGCAGGTGGCCAATCTGAATGCCGGCCTGCTGGTGGTGTTCGCGTTCAGTGGGTTGGCCATTCTGGGGACGATGCTGGCCGGCTGGAGCTCGGACAACAAGTTCTCGCTGCTGGGTGGCCTGCGCGCCGGTTCACAGATGATCTCCTATGAACTGGTGATGGGACTCACCGTCATGGGATTGATCCTGGTGTACGGCACGGTCGATCTACGCGTGATGGTGCAGCATCAGTCCGGGATGATCTGGGGCGTGCTGCCGGCGTGGGGGCTGTTTTATCAGCCGGCGGCGGCGGTGCTGTTTCTCACGGCGGCCATCGCCGAGAACAAGCGCATCCCGTTTGACCTGCCGGAAGCCGAGTCGGAGTTGGTGGCCGGTTACTACACGGAATACAGCGCCATGAAAATGGGGCTGTTCATGTTCGCCGAGTTCATTGAAATCGCCATCGTGGCGGCGTTGTTCAGCACCATGTTCCTCGGCGGCTACAACCTACCGTTCATGAACGACAGCGGCTTTACGCTGCCGGGTGGGCACGTGATCGCGTTGAGTCACGGGCTGACCGTGCTGTTGCAGCTGGCCACGTTCTTGGCCAAGGTCGCCTTCATGTGCGTCCTGCAGATCCAGATTCGCTGGTCGCTGCCGCGCTTCCGCTACGACCAGATGCTGGGACTGGCGTGGAAGCTGCTGCTGCCGCTGGCGTTGACCAACTTGTCGGTGACTGCGGTGCTGGTGTGGCTGCAGCAGCGGGGGATGCCATGAGCACCGAGTTGCCCAAGCGCGCCGAGCCACTGGTGCAGCTGCGCTATAACGGGCCGAAGTACGACGTGAAGAAGCACGTTCGCAGGGAATACTGGAACGAGCCCACCATGACGTTGTGGGAGAAGGCCTACCTGCCCGAGGTGGTGCGTGGCCTGTCCATCACCACCGGCATCTTCTTGCGCAACATGCTGCGCTGGGTGACCGGACGGAAAGGTGCGCTTACGACGTACTACCCTGAAGAGCGTCGCGCCGATTACGCCCCGCGCAACCGCGGCAAGCACATTCTGACGCAGCGCCCCGATGGCTCGCCGCAGTGCATTGCGTGCAACATGTGCGCGACCGTGTGCCCCGCGAAGGTGATCGAGATTGAAGCCGGGTTTGATGCCAATGATCCGGCGCACCCCAAGTTCCCGGTGCGCTTCGAGATCGACTATTCCCGGTGCGTGTTCTGCGGGCTGTGCATTGAAGCGTGTCCTGAAGATGCCATACGCATGTTGCCGGATACGCCGGACCTCGTGTCCACCGACCGGTTCGATATGTGGCTGACGATGGACGAGATGCTGACGTGGAATCCGCAGTCCGATGTGGCGAAGCCGTATCCACCCAAGGGGGGCACGCCGCTGCTCGGAGGTGACGTATCCTCGACTCACTAGTACTCACGCTGTTCAGCGGCCTCGCGCTGCTGGGTGCGGTCTTGATGATCGTGCTGCGTGAACCGATGCGTGTGGCGATGGCCCTGATCACGACGATGGTCTCGCTGGGCGCCATTTACGGATTGCTGGGCGTGCACTTCATCGCCGCATTTCAGGTGCTGATTTACGTGGGCGCGGTGATGGTGTTCATGGTCTATGTGATCATGCTACTGGAAGTGCGCGAGCGTGCGGCCCAGAGCAAGTACTCAGCGATGCTCCTGCCGGGGCTACTGGCGGCCACCATGCTGCTGGGCGTGCTGGGCATTAGCGTCTGGCGTGGTGCGGACGGCGCGATGGCATCGGCGCTTACCACCACCACCGAGTTCGGCATCGCGGAATTCTCGACCGCGTTCCTGCGCGACTACTGGCTGCCCTTCGAACTGACCACCGTCCTGCTGGTCGCCGCCATTGTGGCGGCGCTGGCCGTGGTGAAAGTGCACCGGAAGCACCATGGATAGATACCAAATGCTGCTGTGGCTCTCCATGGCCCTGTTTTCGCTGGGGCTGCTGGGCGTCGTCGTGCGACGGAACGCCCTGATCATGCTCATGTGCATGGAGTTGATGCTCAACGGCGCGAACCTCGGCCTCGTCAACGCCATGTCGGTTAACCGCGACGCGGCCGGCGGCGTGCTCGTGTTCCTCGTGTTCGTGGTGGCGACCGCCGAACTGGCCATCGCCATTCCTATCGTCCTGCTCCTGGTGCGCCGCACGCGTAGCCTGGATCTCGATACCTACTCCGAGCTCAAGGGTTAGCGCCTGTGATGTCCCAGACACTGCCGTCGCTGACGGATGCGTCGTGGCCCGCGCTCACCATGATCGTGCTGCTGCCGTTGATCGGCTTTTTGATCAATGGCGTGCTCTCGACCGCGTTGGGTGGTAATCGGGTTGGCCATCGGTTTGTGAATGTGGTGGCGTGCGGCATGCCGCTGGCGGCGTTTGCCATTGCCATCACGATGTTCCTGCAGCTGCGCGCCGGCGGATACACGCCCATTGTCGATCACGTCTATAGATGGGCACTGATCGGCGACTTCTCGTTCGATATCGCGTTCTACTTCGATCGCCTGAGCGCGATCATGACGCTGATTGTCACGGGTGTCGGCACCGCGATCCATGTGTACTCCACCGGCTACATGCATGACGACAAGAGCTACGGGCGCTTCTTCGCGTACCTGAATCTCTTTCTGTTCTTCATGCTGCTGTTGGTGCTCGGCCGTTCCATGCTCGTGCTCTTCGTGGGCTGGGAAGGCGTGGGGCTGGCGTCGTATTTGCTGATCGGCTTCTGGTTTGACGATTTGGCCAACGCCCGCGCCGGCAAGAAAGCCTTCATCACCAACCGCATCGGTGACGCTGGATTCCTGGTGGGCATGTTCCTGCTGCAGCACACGCTGGGCACGCTCGACATGGATGTGCTCAACGCGGCGTTCATGAGCCCCACGCTTCCCGCGGTGTCGGCCACGCTGGTGGGGCTGATGCTGTTTATCGGTGCCACCGGTAAGTCAGCGCAGATTCCGTTGTACGTGTGGCTGCCCGATGCCATGGCCGGTCCGACGCCCGTGTCCGCGCTGATCCACGCCGCTACTATGGTGACGGCGGGCGTGTATCTCGTGGCGCGCATGTCGGGGGTGTACATGCATGCCCCCGAAGCGTCGCACCTCATGGCGGTGATCGGTGTGTTGACGGCGTTGTTCGCCGCGACCATCGCGCTGGTGCAGACCGACATCAAGAAGGTGTTGGCCTACTCCACGATTTCGCAGCTGGGCTTCATGTTCCTCGCGCTCGGCGTGGGCGCGTACGGGGTGGCCATCTTCCACGTAGTGACGCATGCCTTCTTCAAGGCGTGTCTATTCCTCGGCGCCGGCAGCGTGATTCACGCGATGTCCGGCGAGCAAGATGTGCGGAAGATGGGTGGACTCGCGCGGAAGATTCCCTGGACCTTCGGTACGTTCGCCGTGGCGACTGCGGCGATTGCGGGCATCCCGCCGCTGGCCGGATTTTTCTCGAAGGACGAAATCCTGTGGTACGCGTTCGCCAGCACGCAGGGCGGATCGCCTTGGCTGTGGGGCACCGCCGCGTTCACGGCGTTGCTGACCGCGTTCTATATGTTCCGCCTCTTGTGGCTGACGTTCCTCGGTACGTCGCGCGTCGATCATCATGTGGAGCACCATATCCATGAATCGCCAGTCTCGATGACCGGGGTGCTGGTGGTGCTCGCGCTGTTGTCGGCGGGTGGCGGCGCGCTTGGCCTGGCGCACTTCCTCGAGCCGCAGCTTGCGCTGCCGCCGGTGAACGAAGCGCTGGAGCATCTCGAAACGCCGCTGGTCATCATCTCGGTGGTACTGGCGTTCGCCGGTCTGGCTGGCGCGGCGTTGGTGTACGGCGGTCCGGCCTCGCGCGCCGAAGGATTGCGCACGCGACTGTCGGGCGCGCACCGCGTGCTAAGCGGCAAGTACTTCGTGGACGAGCTGTACGATCTCGTGCTCGCGCGTCCGCTGTATTGGATATCGGAGAACATCTTTCTCAAGCTCGGTGACCGCACCGTGCTGGACGGCACGCTGAACGGCATTGCGTCGCTGGGGCAGCGTACCGCCGGCATGCTCAGTCGTTTGCAGGCGGGCAGTCTTCATCTCTACGCGCTCTTCGTGCTGGTCGGCCTCGTGAGTGCACTGCTGTGGAGTTGGGGACATGTCTGAGTCCACCCTGTTGAACCTCGTGCTGTTCCTGCCGCTTGTCGGTATCGGGCTGCTGACGCTCGTACCGTCTGCCAAGCCGCAGATGACGCGCCTGCTCACGCTGGGCGTGATGATTGTCCAGCTGGCGCTGACCACGATGCTGTATCTGCAGTTCTCGTCCGATACCCCCGATCTGCAGTTCGCTACGCGCGTGCCATGGATCGCGTCATGGGGCGTGTCGTACTACATCGGTCTGGACGGCTTCAACGTGTTGCTGGTGTTGCTCACGGCATTTCTGGGGCCGCTGGTGGTGGCCGGCGCGTTCAACGCGATCCAGAAAGATGTGAAGCTGTTTTATGCCATGGTGCTGCTGGTGCAGTTCGCCATGATGGGCACGCTCGTCTCGCAGGATCTCTTCCTGTTCTATCTGTTCTGGGAAGCGATGCTGATTCCGATGTTCTTGCTTATCGGTATTTGGGGTGGCGAACGGCGCATTTACGCGACCATCAAGTTCGTGCTGTATACGGCCTTTGGCAGCATCCTGATGCTGGCGGCGATGCTGTATCTGGTGTTCTCGCTGCAGCAGAGCGCCGGTATCACGTCGTTCGCGTTCGCCGATCTGTACACCGCGCATCTGCCGCTCAACACGCAGACGTTGCTGCTGGGGGCCTTCGCGTTGTCCTTCGCGATTAAGGTGCCGATGGTGCCGTTCCACACCTGGCTGCCCGACGCCCACGTGGAAGCGCCCACCGCCGGCTCGGTGATTCTGGCCGGTGTGATGCTCAAAATGGGCACCTACGGTTTCATGAAGCTGGGCTTTCCGCTGTTCCCCGATGCGACCCGGGTATTCACGCCGTTGCTGATGACGCTGGCCGTCGTGGGCATTGTGTACGGCGCCTGTCTGGCTCTCGTACAGAACGACATCAAGAAGATCATCGCGTATTCGTCCATCAGTCATTTGGGCTACGTGATGCTCGGACTCCTGAGCCTCGATCTGGTGGGCATCCAGGGCGCCATCATCCAGATGGTGAGCCATGGTCTGGTGGCGGCTGCCCTGTTCTTAATGGTGGGGATGATCTACGAGCGGTGCCACACGCGTGATCTCAAGGCGTACGGCGGACTGGCCAAGTTGCTGCCGGTGTACTCGGTGCTGTTTATGATTTTCACGCTGGCATCGGTGGGGCTACCTACGACCAGCGGCTTCACCGGTGAGTTTCTGGTGCTGATGGGCGCGTTCCGCGGTGCGTGGTCCGCCCATCTGGCTGGTTCGTCGTATGCGCTCGTGCTCTCGGTCGTATCGGTCACGGGTGTTGTACTGGGCGCACTCTATATGCTGCGGCTGGCGCTGCACTTCCTGTTCGGCGCCACCAACGCGCCGCATCAGCCGCTGCTGGATCTCGATCTGCGGGAACGCACCATTCTGGGCATTCTCGTGGTCGCGGTCTTCGCGCTCGGAGTATTCCCCGACCGTGCGCTTCGCTACTCCGAGTCGGCAGCCAAGTCGTATCAGCAGCTCGTGACGACCTCCCGCCTTCCCATGAATTCGGCTAGCAGCACCGGAGGCGCGCCATGAACGGTTCGCTCGCGTTTTCCGCCCTGCTGCCCGAGCATCTGCTGCTGCTGGGTATCGTCGTGCTGCTCGCGGCCGACATCATCGGTACGTGGTCGCGCGGCGCGCTGCTGATGGGTGTGGCGGCGGTGGCCGCCGCCGCGGGCGTCGCTGCCTCGATGTCCATGCAGGGGATGAGCGGTGCGCCGTTCCCCGGTCAGTTCTCGATCACGCCGGCCATTCTGCTGGCGAAGACCATCGTGCTGGCGCTGGCGGTGCCGATCCTGCTCATGTCGCGCGACGACTTCGATGGCGGCGAGTTCCCGGCGCTGCTGCTGTCGTCGCTGTATGGCGTGTGTCTGCTCATCTCGGCCGACAGTTTTCTGATCACGTTCCTGGGGCTCGAGTTGATGTCGATCCCCGTGTACGCGCTCATTCTCATGGCGTACCGCCGTCCGCAGAGCGCCGAGTCGGCGCTCAAGTACCTCGTGTTGGGCGGCACGGCGAGCGCGATGTTCCTGATGGGTGTCTCGCTGCTCTATGCGATCACCGGATCGATGGACATCGGCGCGTTCTCCACGGCCTTGGGCGCGAGTGATCTCGGCTCGCGCGCGGCGGTGGTGCTGATTCTGCTGGCCTTCTTCCTCAAGGCCGCCATCGTGCCGTTCCATGCATGGGCGCCCGATGCGTACGAAGGCGCCAGTGTGCCGGTCACGGCCTATATGGCCACCATCGTGAAAGCGGGCGTCATGCTCGCCATCGTGCGCCTGTTCGGCACGGCGACGGTGGCGTCACCGGTGGCGGACCTGCTGGCCATCTTCCCGCTCGTCTCCATTGTGTGGGGCAACCTGGCGGCCATGCGCCAACGGTCGTTCCGCCGGATGATCGCGTACTCGTCCATCGCGCACGCGGGCTATCTGTTTTACGCCTTGCTGGGTGATGGCGCCGGTCGCATGCAGGCGGTGACGTTCTATGTGCTCGCCTACGGCCTGCTCAACGTCCTCGCCTTCGCGGCGCTACCCGCCGATGAGAACGATGCCCAGCGTGATTCGCTCGAGCATCTGCAAGGGCTCTATCATCGCAACCCGTTCTCGGCGCTGGTGATTGGCGTCGCGATGCTCTCGCTGGCTGGGCTCCCGCCGTTCCCGGGTTTTGTCGCGAAATTTCTGATTTTTAAGAACGTCCTGGCGGCCGGCTACACCACGTACGCCGTGCTCGGTTTGATCGGCAGCTATCTCGGGATCTACTTCTATCTCCGGGTGATCCAGTTCCTGTTCATGAGTCCGTCCGGATCGCCGAGCGCGTCGCAGGCGGATGGACACGGTCATGCACATGCACCTGCACAGGCGCACACGCACGACGCCACCGCCGGACTGGGTGGATTCGCGCGTGCGGCGAGTGTGCTCTGTCTTGTGGCGATGTTGTTGCTGTCTCTTGCACCGAGCTGGATTCTCGATCGGCTGTAAAGCGGACGCGCGCCACGAGCCGGATGCTTCCGGGTTACGTCCCGGCGCGTCGCGATTCGGGCGTGAACAAGTCCAGCAGTTGTTCGCGCGTGGCACTCAGTCGATCGGACACCACACCCAGTAGTCGCATGGTGAACGCCAGGCCGAACTCCGGATCGGCCTGAAAGGCCTCGAGCAGCTCGACGCAGTTGAAGACCAGGACATCCACGCGATCCAGTGCGCGGGCCTGCAGCACTTTGCTCTTGCCGGTGAGCATGGCCGACCAGCCGAATTCATCACCGGCGTACAACGTTTGGACGCGTAACGGGGCGCCGGTCGAGGCGATTTCCAACGCGACCATGCCACGCACCAGCAGGTAGAATTCGCGGCCTTCGTCCCCTTCGGGGAAGATGACGCGCCCCGTGTCAAAGCACATTTCGTGGGCCATCTGACCCAGCACCGCGATATGGCGGGGGGCAAGACCGGCAGCAAAGGGATGAGCGGCAATCACCGACACGAGAGCATCCGACATCGTCAGGTCTCCTTTCTCCATTAGTTGCATCAACCGGCGCCGGCTTCGGCGCTGCGGCTCCTTCAGTATGAGTCCAATACCCCGCAATCGCTACTGATTCTGCACTTCCGTCTTGCCGTCCTGCGACACCGGCCCCATGCTTGCGAAAACCCTTCAAGGACAGACCGCTTCATGAGCGCAACAGACGTTTCGAATCCAGGGTATTACCACAAAGTTGTCGACTGTCAGTGGGCCTGCCCGGCCCACACCAATGTGCCGGGCTATCTGCGCCTGATCGCGCAGGGGCGCTTTGACGACTCCTACCTGCTGAATCGCGAGTCGAACGTCTTTCCGGGTATTCTCGGACGCACGTGCGATCGTCCCTGCGAGCCGGCCTGTCGTCGTGGACGCGTCGAAGAGAAGCCGGTCGCCATTTGCCGCCTCAAGCGTGTGGCCGCCGATCATCGCGGCGATATCACCGATCGGCTGCCCAAGGCGCCGAAGGTCAAGAACGGCAAGCGAGTCGCGCTGGTCGGTGCCGGTCCGTCCGCCCTCACGGTCGCCAACGATCTGCTGCCGCTTGGCTACGATGTCACCATCTACGAGAAGAACGCGCAGCCCGGCGGCCTCATGCGGGTGAACATTCCCGCGTTCCGCCTGCCGGCCAGTGTGCTCGACGAAGAGTGCGGCTACATCATCGACATGGGTGCCACCATGAAGTACGGCACCTCGGTGGACAGCATGAAGCAGCTGCTGAGCGAAGGATACGATGCCGTCTTCGTCGGCTCCGGCGCGCCCAAGGGGAAGGAACTCGATATCCCCGGACGCTGGGATGCGCCCTCGCAGGTGCACATCGGCATTGAATGGCTGGCCAACGTACACTTCGGCCACACCGAAAAGATCGGCAAGCGCGTGGTCATCATTGGCGTGGGCAACACCGCCATGGACTGCTGCCGCTCGGCCAAGCGGGTGGGCGCGACGGACGTGACGGTTGTCGCACGCCGCGGCCGCCAGCACTTCAAGGCGTCGCCGTGGGAACTGGAGGACGCCGAGGAAGAGCTGGTGCACATCCTCGAAAATCACGCGCCGAAGCGGTTCGTGATTGAGAATGGCGTGCTGACCGGCCTCGAATTCGATCAGCTGACGTGGAGCGTGGACGCGAACGGTCGTCAGGTGAGCGCCGTCACCGGCACGGTCATCATCCCGTGCGACGATGTGATTCTGGCCATCGGCCAGGACAATGCGTTCCCGTGGATTGAGCCGGACGCTGGGATCGCGTTCGACGCGAAGGGGATGCCGGTGGTGAGCAAGACCACGCACCAGAGCAGCCTGCCGCACGTGTTCTTCGGTGGCGACGCCGCATGGGGCCCGGAAAACATTATTTGGGCGGTCGCGCACGGACATCAGGCGGCCATCTCCATCGACGCGTATTGCCAGGGGCGCTCGGTGGATGACCGTCCGCCGCACGGCATGACGTTGGTGAGTGCTAAGGTCGGCATGCACAGCTGGGCGTACGAGAACGACTACGATTCGGCCTCACGCTCGAAGATGCAGCACGAGGAGTTGGTGAAGCGCTTCAGCGGCATCGGTGTAGAAGTCGAGCTGGGCTTCACGGCGGAGCAGGCCGCAACGGAAGTGGCGCGTTGCCTGAACTGCGATATCCAGACGCATTTCACCGCGCCGTTGTGCATCGAATGTGATGCGTGCGTGGATGTGTGTCCGACCAACTGTCTGACCATCACGACCAACAGCAGCCCCATCGACGAGTTGCGTACGCGCTTGTCGGCGCCGGCGCTCAACGCGACGCAAGAGATCTACGTCTCCGACGGACTACCGCAGACGAAGCGGGTGATGGTGAAGGACGAAGACGTTTGCCTGCACTGTGGCCTCTGCGCTGAACGCTGCCCAACGGCCGCGTGGGACATGCGCACATTCGATCTCAAGCTTCCGTACGCCGGTGAATACGCCGGGCAGGTGACCCGATGACCACGACGAATTCTCGCATCAACGATTTTGCCTTCAAGATGGGCACCGTGAATGGCACCGGCTCTGCCAGCGCCAATTCACTGCTGATGCAGGCCATTTTCCGCATGGGTATTCCCGTCACGGGGAAGAACGTTTTCCCGTCCAACATTCAGGGCTTGCCCACGTGGTATGAGATTCGTGTCAGCAAGGACGGATACACGGCGCGGCCCGCGGCCATTGATCTTGTCGTGGCGCTCAACCCGTCCACGTACGCGAAGGACGTGGCCACGGTACGCCCCGGCGGCTATCTGCTGTATGACTCGAGCTGGCCGCTCGATCCCAGTCTCGTGCGCGAAGGCATCACGATTCTCGGCATTCCGTTCGGCAAGATGTGCGTCGAAACCTTTGAAAAGGATCGCGACCGCACCTTGCTGCGCAACATCGCGTATGTGGGTGCCCTCGCCGCGCTGCTGAGCATCGACATGGACGTCGTTGGTACCATGCTCACGGAAAAATTCGGCAAGAAGCCGCGCCTGCTCGAATCGAATCACACGGCCATCAAGCTAGGGTACGAGTATGCGAAGGCGCATTACACGTGCCCGCTGCCGTTCTCGCTGGAGAAGATGGACGAGACCAGTGGCGCGATTCTCATGGACGGCAACACGGCCTGTGGATTGGGCGCGGTGTTCGCTGGTGCTACCGTGGGTGCGTGGTATCCCATCACGCCGTCCACGTCGCTGATGGAAGCGTTCAAGAGCTTCTGCGAGAAGTTCCGCGTTGATCCGGATACGGGCGCGAACAACTACGCCATTCTGCAAGCCGAAGACGAACTGTCGGCGGCCGGTATCGCCATCGGTGCGGGCTGGGCGGGTGCGCGATCGTTTACCAACACGTCGGGCCCCGGCATCTCGCTGATGCAGGAGTTCATCGGCCTCGCGTACTACACCGATATTCCCGCCGTCTTCTACGACGTGCAGCGTTGCGGACCCGCGACCGGCATGCCGACGCGGACGCAGCAAGCCGACCTCCTGTCGCTGGCGTATGCGTCGCACGGCGATACCAAGCATGTCGTGCTGTTCCCGGCCAATCCGAAGGAATGCTTCGAGATGTCGGTGCAGTCGTTCGATCTTGCGGAGCGCCTGCAGACGCCGGTGTTTGTCGCCTCCGATCTCGATATCGGCATGAACGACTGGATGGTCCCGCGCCTGACGTGGGATGACAGCTATCGCCCCGATCGCGGCAAGGTGCTGGACGCGGCGGCGCTGGCGCAGGTGCAGAAGTTCTCGCGCTACTTCGATGTGGACGGTGATGGTATTGCCGCCCGCACGCTGCCCGGCGTTGGCGGCAAGGGCGCGTACTTTGTGCGCGGATCCGGTCACGACAAGCATGCCGCGTACACCGAAGACTCCGATGCGTATCAGGAAGTCGTCGATCGTCTCAAGCGCAAGTTCGCGCATGCGGCCACCATCGTGCCCACGGCGCTCGTGCAGACGCAGCCCGGCGCCTCCATCGGTCTGGTCACCATTGGCGGATGCGATGCCGCCGTGCGTGAGGCGGTCGACATTCTGCGCGCCCAAGGCGTCATCGTCGACATGATGCGTGTTCGCGCGTTCCCGTTCGGTGCCGAGGTGCTGGAGTTCCTCAATGCACACGAACAGGTCTTCGTCATTGAGCAGAACCGCGACGCGCAGCTCAAGTCGCTGATCACCATCGAGCTGTCCGTCGCCCCCGATACACTCACCTCGATTCTCGACTACGGCGGCATGCCACTTACCGCGAAAGTGGTGGTGGACGCCGTGACCGCTCGCCTCGCCGGAGTGCCCGCATGACCTCCATTGCTAAGCCGCCAGTCAAGCACCCCAGCTCGCGCACCAACGGTCTCGGACTCACTATCCGCGACTACGAAGGCGCGATGTCCACGCTCTGCGCCGGCTGCGGACACGATTCCGTGACCGCGTCCATCGTGCAGGCTGGGTGGGAACTCGATCTCGAACCGCATCGCGTCGGCAAGATGAGCGGCATCGGTTGCTCGTCGAAGACCACCGCATACTTCATGAAGCAGTCGCACGGATTCAACTCCGTGCACGGGCGCATGCCTTCCGTCACATCGGGTGCGGCCGCGGCCAATCGCGCGCTCACGTACATCGGTGTCTCCGGTGATGGCGACTCGCTGTCCATCGGACTCGGCCAGCTCTCACACGCCATCCGGCGTAACGTGAACATGCTGTACGTGCTGGAGAACAACGGCGTCTACGGCCTCACCAAGGGCCAGTTCTCCGCGTCGGCGGACATCGGCTCCACATCCAAGAAGGGCGAAGCCAACGAACAGAACCCCATCGATCCAGTGCTGCTGGCGCTGACGCTGGGTGCAACGTTCGTGGCGCGGTCCTTCAGCGGCGACAAGAAGCAGCTCGTGCCCATTCTCAAGGCGGGCATCGCGCACAAGGGCTTCGCCATTGTCGACGTGATTTCGCCGTGCGTCTCGTTCAACGATCACGAAGGGTCCACCAAGAGCTACGCGTTCACGCGCGAGCATGAAGTGGAATCGGTGCACACCGACTTCGTGCCGCTGCGCCGTGAAATCACCATGCCGGACACCAACGAAGACATGTCGGTGGTACAGATGCATGATGGCTCAAGCGTGCGCCTGCGCTCCACCGCTCCCGATTACGATCCCACCAACCGGGACTCGGCGTACGCGCATGTGCGCGCCTGCATGAGCCGCGGCGAGATCGCGACGGGCTTGTTGTTCATCGACGAGGGCGGGCGCGAGATGCACGAGATGATGCACACCGTGCCGACGCCGCTTGTGGATGTCCCGTACGAAAAGCTGTGCCCGGGCAGTGCGGCGCTGGACAAGCTGATGAACCGGTACCGCTAGACCGACCCATCTCGCGACAACGCGGTGGGCAGTGTTGCAAGCGACGGAAGGTGCCGTCGCCTACAACAGTGTCCACCGCGTTTCGTTTGGTGTGCGGTTACCGCCGTTCGCGTAGCGCAGTTCGCGTAGCGCAATCCGCGTAGCGCAATCCGCGTAGCGCAGTTCGCTTAGCGCAATCCGCTTAGCGCAATCCGCGAATGACAAACAGTTTGGAACTGTATTCCGACGCGACATACGCGTAGCGGGTTGGGTCGTCGGCAATGGCGAAGGCCGCGGTGGTCACGACGGCACTGCCTCGCGCCGGCGTCACATCCAGT
>CALQGY020000037.1 GCA_943330235.2 Candidatus Kuenenia stuttgartensis | reverse complement strand
CGCCCGCCCCCGCCCATGAGCCGCGCCGAGATCACCACGCCCGAAGTCCTGTCCGATGAGAGCGTCGTCGAGCTGTCGCTGCGTCCCCAGCGGCTCGCCGAGTTCATCGGGCAGAAGAAGGTCAAGGAGAGCCTCGCGATCGCGATCGACGCGGCGCGCGCTCGGCGTGAGCCATTGGATCACACGCTGTTCTTCGGACCACCGGGGCTGGGCAAGACCACGCTCGCCGACCTCATCGCGCGCGAGCTCGGGGTGAACGTGACGATGACCTCCGGGCCCGCCCTTGAGAAGCCGGGCGACCTCGTGGGGCCGCTGACGAATCTCCGCGAAGGCGATGTGTTGTTCATCGACGAGATCCATCGTCTGCGGCCGGTCATCGAGGAGTTCCTCTATCCCGCGATGGAAGACTACCGCATCGACATCCGTCTGTCGGAAGGGCCGAAGGCGCAGACGGTGACGATGAACATCGAGCGCTTTACGCTCGTGGGCGCCACGACGCGCCTGGGGATGTTGACGGCGCCGCTGCGGGCGCGCTTCGGCCTCATGCATCAGCTGGCGTTCTATCCGGTGGATGAGCTCGAGATCATCGTCCGGCGCACGGCCGAGGTGCTGCGCGTGGAGATGGACGCCGCCGGCGCGCACGAGATCGCGAAACGCTCTCGGGGCACACCGCGCGTCGCCAATCGTTTGTTACGGCGCGTACGCGACTACGCGCAGGTGCGCGCCGATGGGCGCATCACGCTGGAAGTCGCGCAGGCGGCGCTGTTGCTGCTGGACGTCGATCACTTCGGACTGGACGACATGGACAGCCGGCTGCTGCGCGCGATCATCGAGAAGTTCGACGGCGGCCCCGTGGGGCTCGGCACCATTGCGGCCGCCATCGGCGAAGATGCGGGTACCATCGAGGAAGTCTACGAACCGTATCTGGTGCAGAACGGCTTTCTCCAGCGCACGCCGCGCGGACGCATCGCCACCGCGCACGCCTATCGGCATTTGGGCTTCGTGCCGCCGGTGGGGTCGGCGGAACAGACCGGCCTCTTTTGATGCGTGGGCCTCGGCTGTCATGGCGGGCGTTCCTGCTGGGCGGCATCGCGCAGCTTGGACTGACGGGCTCGATCGCCGCCCAGCCGGCCGCAGGGTCCGTGGCCCGCGTCGCCGACTCCATCGCCACCGCCGGTGATACGGCGCGCGCGTATATGGTGTTGGACGATGCACTGCACGAGAACAAGAAGGACGCCGCGGCGTGGCATCAGTTCGGACTGCTGAACTGGAACATGGCCAAGGGAAAACGGCAGGCCAATTACATCAACGACCAGCGCACCATCCGCTGGCTGCGCGGCGCCGACACCGCCCTGCACCTCGCGACGCAGTTTGCGCCCGACAGCGCCCGCTACTGGCTGTCGCTCAGCAAGTTCAACCTCACATCGGGCGTGGCCTCGGTGCGCTTCGCCGCGTCCGGCCAGGTGGGTCACGCGCTTGAGGCGGCGGTAAAAATCGGCGATCCGCTGGTCATCGCGCTCTCGTCGGACGAAGTGGGCATGGCCACGTGGCGGCGCTACGAGCCCGTATCCAATCGGGCGCTCATGAGCGACGGGCAGCAGAAGATTCAGCTGTCGATGTTCAACAGCTTCTCGCGGGCGAAGGCGCGCGACTTCATCGACAGCTTTATTCACAAGATCCAACCGCCCACCGGCGACAAGGATTACGTGGAGGCGATGGAGTACTTCCGCACGGCGGTCCAGTCGGATCCCACAAGCCAGCGCTACAGCCGCCACCTCTACATGGCACTGGGTGAGCGCGCGCGCTGGAACGAGATGCTGGATCTCGCGCAGCGCCGCAGCCGCAGCTACCCAATGGATTATCAGGCGCAGCTGGCCCGCGGGCTGGCGCTGCATCGACTGGGCAATGACAAGATCGCACAGGTGGCGTTCGACAGCGCGTTCGCGCTGATGGACGACGCCGACCAAGCGCGCCTCACGCGATTCACGCGCATCCTCCGGCCGACCGCCACGAAAGCCACCAAAGGCACCGTCGGCGACACCCTGTCGTTTGCGAAGCTCCCGCCCGCGCAACAGCGCGGACTGGAGCAGATGTACTGGTTTATGAGCGATCCGCTCACGCTCACCAGCGAGAACGAATTCCGGCTGGAGTTCTTGTCGCGCGTAGTATGGTCGGACTTCCGCTGGACCGACGAGGATCTCAACCTGCGCGGCGCCGACACCGATCGCGGCGACATTTTCGTGCGCTACGGGCCGCCCGATCTCGAGCTCACCGTGCCCGGCTCCGCCAGCTTTCAGGCGTCCAACACCGACGGCAGCGTCACGCTGGTGTGGGGCTACAACTCGGGGATGGTGTTCTTCTTCGATATGCCGCCGGGCTTCGGCACGGCACGATTCGCCTTCATCGACAAGGACAACGTCGACCAGATGAAGAGCGCCGTCCCGGTGTCGTTCGCGAACATCCCGTCCACCCGCATGATCGACACGATTCCGGTGCGCGTCGCGCGCTTCCGCGTGGGGCCGGACTCCACCGACGCGCTCTTCACCGCGCGCATTCCCCTCGATTCCCTCGTCCGCGGCCTTGATGTCACCAGCGCGCCGGTGGATATCGACTTCCGCATTTACGATCAGTTCGTCCGACTGAAGGGCGTCGAGTCCGACCAGCAGAGCGTGCGTCCGGATTCCACCACCCTGCCGCTCGCGCGCCAGTGGCGGCGGCGTCTGGGGCCCGGCATCAACGTGGCGCGTGTGGAGGCGTTGCAGGTGGACAGCAAGCGCGCCGCCCGCGCGATGGTGCGTATCAACCCAGAGCCGGGCATTGGCTTTGGGATGAGCGATGTACTGCTGGGCGACAAGCCCGCGCCGCGCGAGGGCGCCGCCCCCAAACGGTGGAGCGATGTCACCATCGAGCCCGGCCTCGGCATGTACCGCAAGGGCGCGTCTATCGGTCTCGTGTGGGAGATGTACGAACTGGCCGCACGAGACGGGTCCTCGCGCTATCGCGTCAGCATCGCGGTGGAGCGCATGGATCGCACCACGATCGGCAACTTCGCGGCGCGCGTCATCGATGGCGTGGGACGCACGATGGGCCGCGAGCAGACCTCGCGCGACAAGTTGACCATCGCGTTCGATCGTTCGGCCGCGAGCGCACCGACGATCGTCGAGTTCCTCTCGCTGGATCTGTCTGACGCGTCGATTGGTGGCTATCGACTGCGCGTCGAGATCACCGACGCCGTGAGCGGTAAGAAGACATCGCGCGAGACCGTGTTCAGCATTCGCTAGCGACCGTCGTGAGGGCGGCTCGCGAGCACAGCGTGCCATCCGCCCTCGCGAGCCACCACTTTCTCGCGCGCCGTTGCGTCCCGCGCTGCGATGGGTTGTCTTTCGCGACTACGATGGCCGAACATTTTCACGCCCCGTCCGACGCTCCCGCGCCGAAGCCTGGCAGCCGGACGTCCGACTACGACTACGAGCTCCCTGAGGAGCGCATCGCGCAGCGACCGGCCGAGCCGCGCGACAGCAGCCGGTTGCTGGTCGTCGATCGCGCCAATGCGACCATCGCGCACCGCACCTTTCGCGATCTCGCCGAGCTGATCCCCGCCGGCGACGCGATGGTCGTCAACACCACGCGGGTCTTTCGCGCGCGACTGTTGGGGGTACGCGAGAGCGGCGGTCCGGCGGAGATTCTGCTGCTGCGTCCCGTGGACGCCCAGCATTACGAGGCGATGATCCACCCCGGTGGCAAACTCCGCCCGGGTCGCATCGTGACGATCGCGCCGGATTTCCGCGTGGAGATCATCGAGACGACGGCGCGCCATACGCGCATCGTGAAGCTCATCACACCCGGCGATGTCGCGGCCGCGATTGAGCAGCACGGGCATATCCCGCTGCCACCGTATATCGATCGCGCCGACGAACCGGGCGACAGCGCGCGCTATCAGACCGTGTACGCAAACCAGTCGGGGTCGGTGGCCGCACCGACCGCCGGCTTGCACTTCACGCCCGAGCTGCTCGCACGTCTCGAGGCACGCGGGATCGCGCGATTCGACGTGACGCTGCATGTGGGCGCCGGCACATTCCGCCCGGTGCAGGATGAAGATCCCGCCGCGCACGTGATGCACGAAGAGTGGTGCGAAATCAGCGCGGCCACCGCCGCGGGGTTGAACGCGACCCGCGCACGCGGCGGGCGCATTTGGGCCGTGGGCACCACCAGCGTCCGCACGCTCGAATCGTGCACCACCGAGGCCGGTGTGGTGCAGGCGTTGCAGCAGAACACGGACATCTTCCTCCGCCCGCCGTACACGTTTCGCGCCGTCGATCATCTGGTCACGAACTTCCACCTGCCCAAGTCCACGCTCATCATGCTGGTCGCGGCCTTCGGCGGATACGATCTGACCATGCAGGCGTATCGGACGGCGCTGGCCGAGCAGTACCGGTTCTACAGCTACGGCGACGCGATGGTCCTGCTGTAACGGTCTGCGGGACGACCCGATGCGGGACGACCCGGCACGACACGTCTGCCCGATTTCCTCCGACCTGCTCCTCATGCCGTTCCGATTCACCGTCACGCACCAACAGGGCTCGGCGCGCGCGGGCCTCTTCACCACACCGCACGGCGACATTCAGACGCCGCAGTTCATGCCGGTGGGGACGCTCGCGTCGGTCAAGGCGCTGGATCCGGACGATCTGACGCGCCTTGGCGCGACGATGATTCTGGCGAATGCCTACCACCTGCATCTGCGCCCGGGCGAGGACACGGTGCGCACGATGGGGGGCCTGCATCGGTTCATGCACTGGCCGGGCCCAATTCTCACCGACTCGGGGGGCTTCCAGGTCTTCTCGCTGGAAGGGCTGCGCACGATCACGGAACAGGGTGTGGAGTTCCGGAGCCACTACGACGGGTCGCTGCATCAGTTCACGCCGGAATCCGTCATGCGTCTTGAACGCGATCTGGGCGCCGACGTGATCATGCAATTCGATCACGTCGTGCCCGGGCAGTCCGACGAGCCGTCGGCGCGTGAGGCCATGGAGCGTAGCGTCCGCTGGCTTGAGCGCTGCCGCACCGAGTTCGCGAGGCTGCTGGTGGAGGACCCCGACGCGCCCACCCCGCAGCAGGCACTCTTTCCGATCGTGCAGGGCGGCATTCACGCCACGCTCCGCCGCGAGTCGGCCCGCGCCATTCGCGATATGGACCGCTGGGTGGGGCACGGCATCGGCGGCCTGTCGGTGGGCGAAACCAAGCCCGACATGTACGCCATGCTCGAGGTGGTGGACGGGGAGCTGCC
Source organism: Candidatus Kuenenia stuttgartensis (assembly GCA_943330235.2). Lineage (GTDB taxonomy): Bacteria > Gemmatimonadota > Gemmatimonadetes > Gemmatimonadales > Gemmatimonadaceae > Gemmatimonas > Gemmatimonas stuttgartiensis_A. The sequence goes on along the minus strand of CALQGY020000037.1, from coordinate 26,974 downwards.
CACCGATCGGCCGCGCTACCTCATGGGCGTCGGGTTCCCGGAAGATCTGGTGGAAGGGGTGGCCCGCGGCGTGGACCTGTTCGACTGCGTGGCCCCCACACGGATGGGGCGCACCGGGGCGTTCTTCACTCGGGACGGCCGCCGGAACATCAAGAATTCCACCTTCCGGCTCGACGCGGGTCCGCTCGATCCCGAATGTGACTGTTCCGCCTGTACCCGGTTCTCCCGCGCCTACATGCGGCACCTGTTCGTCACGGAAGAGATCCTCGGACTGCGCCTCCTCTCTCTCCACAATGTACATTTCCTCGTTGCGCTGATGCGGGAGGCGCGAGCGGCCCTGGCCATCGGCTCCTTCGATGGCTGGCGCCGCGCATGGCTCGACCGCTATCTGGCCCGATCGACTGACTCGTCCGCCTCTAAGACCCCATGACTGTCCCTATTTTCGCTTCGTTGCTGGCGCTCCAGGCTGCGGCCGGCTCTGCCTATCAGATGGTGTTCATGTATGGCGCGATTTTCGCCATTTTCTACTTCGTGCTCATTCGTCCGCAGCAGCAGCAGCGGAAGAAGCATGAGGCCACCATCCAGCTCCTGAAGAAGGGCGATGAGATCGTCACGGCCGGTGGCATCGTCGGGGAAGTGCTGCACATCGCACAGCAGACCAAGGACGGCTCGCCCGTCTCCTCGATGGAAGACCGCATCACCATCAAGTCGGCCGAATCACGCCTGATCGTGGAGCGCTCGCGGATCGCGCGCGTCCTGTCCAACACGGCCTCCGCCTGACCGAATCATGGCGTTGCTCGACATTCATGTCCTCGGATCGCCGATTCTCCGTCAGGAGACGGTACGCGTCGACAGCATCACCCCGGAGCTGCGCCGTCTCGTCGACAACATGTTCGACACGATGCATGCCGCGAAGGGCATAGGACTCGCCGCCCCGCAGGTGGGGCGGCGTGAGTCACTCGCGGTGGTGGAGACGGACGACCGCCGCCTCGTCGTCATCAACCCCGAGATCGTTCTGGTCGAGGGGAAGATTCGCGGAGAAGAAGGGTGCCTCAGCATCCCCGAGGTGTACGCTGATGTCGAGCGGGCTGCGCGCGTTATAGTGCGCGCGCAGGACATCGATTTACAGTGGTACGAGGTGGAGGCCAGTGAACTGCTCGGCCGCTGCCTCCAGCACGAGATCGACCACCTGCACGGCAAGATGTTCACCGATCGTCTGAGCCTGCTCAAGCGACGGTCGGCGATGAAGCTGTGGGACGAGGAAAAGTTTCAGTACCCGAAGTTGCTGCGCGTGCTGCCGGTCGGGGATCTCCCGCCCGAGCGCGACGCGGCGTCCGCGGACTGACCTCCGCCACCGAGACCGACCGTGCGCATCCTGTTTTGGGGCACTCCTGATTTCGCGGTGCCGCCGCTGCGCGCATTGCTGGGCGAAGGACATGACGTCGTGGGCGTGGTGACGCAGCCCGATAAGCCGCGCGGTCGCTCCCGGTCGCAACTCGATCCGTCGCCGGTCAAGCAGGTCGCACTCGCCGAGGGGCTGCCGGTGTTGCAGCCGGAAAAGCCGCGCGGCGAGGACTTCATGGCGGCGGTGCGTGAACTCGCGCCCGACGTATCCGTGGTGGTCGCGTACGGGATGATCCTGCCCTCGGCGGTCATCGACCTGCCGCCGCATGGCACGCTCAACATTCATGGCTCCATCCTGCCGAAGCTGCGCGGCGCAGCGCCCATTCAGGCCGCCATTCTCGAGGGGATGACGGAGACCGGCATCACCATCATGCAGATGGTGCCGGCCCTCGATGCGGGTCCAATGCTGCATGTCCTGCGGACGCCCATCGACGCCATCGAGACGTACAGCGAGTTGCATGATCGGCTGTCCGAACTTGGGGCGCTCGGCATCGTGCAGGCCCTGACGCTCATTGAGGCCGGTGTGGCGCAGCCCGTGCTGCAGGATCACGCCCAGTCCACCTACGCGTCCAAGATCGACCGCACCATGGCGCGCCTCGACTTCTCCGCCAGCGCGCACCGCGTCTCGTGCGTGACCCGCGCCTTCGACGCACGTCCCGGCGCGTTCGCGCCGCTCAACGGCATCGATGTGAAGTGCTTCGGCGCCCGCATTGAGGGGGATGGCACCGACGCGGCTCTCGATGAACCCACGCGGGCCTCACCGCCCGGCACGGTGCGCCTCGCCGACCGCGACGGCCTGTTGGTCCGGTGCGGGGTGGGCGCCGTCCGCTTCCTCGAAGTGCAGCCCAGCGGCAAGGCCAAGTTGTCCCCCATGGCGTGGGCCCGCGGGCGCGGTGTGCAGCCAGGCGATCGATTCGCCGAAATCGGCGCGTAGACCGACTATCTTTCTCGGATGCCACCTGTCGAGGGCTCCGAGCGCCACGCGCGTCCCGCACGCCGCGGGAACACCGCCATGAAGATCAGCGGCGTCACTGACGCGCGTATTGCCATTGCGCAGATTCTCTCCGACATGCGTCAGGGCGATCTGCTTGACGCCGCCTTCGAGCGGCGTGCCAAACCCCTCGACGCCCGCGATCGCCGCTGGCTGCACGAATTGCTCTGGGGCATGCTGCGGCGCCGCGGATGGCTCGATGCCATTCTCGCTTCGCGCGTCACCGGTGGCTTGGCCAAGCTCGACGCCGATGTGGTCGATTCGCTCCGCGCGGGCAGCTATCAGCTCCTCTTCATGGGCAGTGTGCCCGCGTACGCGGCCATCGCGCAAACGGTGGAACTCACCAAGCGTCGCGACGGCATCGGCGCCAGCAAGCTGGTGAATGCCGTGCTGCGTCGCGTCGATCGCGAACGCGAAACGCTCGAGCCCCCGCGCACGCCGGATCCCATCGAGATGTTGGCCACGCACGGCTCGCATCCGCAGTGGGTCGTGGCCCGCTGGGTGGAACGCTGGGGCCTCGACGAAGCCGAACAGCTCCTCGACGCCAACAACGACGAAGCGCCCATCACTGTGCGCCCCTTCGGCGTGTCGCGCGATCAACTGGACACGATGCTCGCGGTGTCCGGCGTCGAGACGTCGGCCGTGCCGTTGGTGCCCGACTCCATCCGCCTCGGCACGGGCGTCGCGCTCACCGAACTCGACGCGTTTCAGCAGGGGCTGCTTTACGTGCAGGACCCGGCCGCCACACTGGTCACGCGCTACGCCGACATTCCCGAGGGCGCGGTGGTGGCCGATCTCTGCGCCGCACCGGGCGGCAAAGCGCTTGAGCTCGCGCGCCGCGCGTCCGTTGTCATTGCGGTCGATCGCAGTATGGCGCGTACCGAGCGCATGCTACTTGGCTTCGCGCGCCTCGGGATGCCGCGCCAGGGGATGCCGCGCGAGGGACTCGGCGGGTCGGCCGTTGGCACGGACGCCGTCGACCGGACGCCGCATATCGTCGCGATGATTGCCGACGCCAGCATTCCGGCCATCGCGCCCGTGGATGTGGTGCTCATTGATGTGCCGTGCACCGGTACCGGCACGTTTCGTCGGCACCCCGATGCCCGATGGCGCCTGCGCATTTCCGATTTCGCCGTGATGGCGGCCACGCAGCGCGCCATCCTGCGTGCGGCCGCTCGACTGGTGAAGCCGGGCGGATTGCTCATCTACAGCACCTGCTCGCTGGAGCTTGAGGAGAACGACGAACCCGTGCAGCACTTCCTCGCGGCCCATCCGAACTTTGTGCTCGAACCGCCGGCGGACGGCGTCGTGCCCGACACGGTGCTTGATCAGGGCCTGCTGCGCGTGTTGCCGCAGCGTCACGGCACCGACGGCGCGTTCGCGGCGCGGCTGCGGCGGGTGGACTAGACCATGGCCGCTCGTAAACGCGCGTCCGGCGGCACGTGGATTCTGCGCGCGCTCATTGCCATCGTGGCCGGTGCCGGCATTGGCGGTGCGGCGGGTGTAGCGGGTGTCCACAAGCTCGAACCCGGCCACCCCGGGCAGGCGGATTCAATCCAGCTCATGCTGGACAGCCTCGAGGCCCATCGCCTGTCGGATCCCGTCACCCTCCGTCGCGCCGCCGACAGCGCGGATGCGGCGCAGCGCGCACAGCGTCGCGCCGACAGCACGGCCCTCGCCAATGATCCGACCGCGCCGCTCGTGCCCGACGTTGCCACGCTCGATGAAGGCTCGGCGCGGAACGCCATCTCCGCTGCCGGGTTGACGGTAGGGACCGTGGAGTTCCGCAGCGACACCACCCTCGCGGGGACGGTGCTTGCCACCAAGCCCGTGGCGGGGCTCAAGGTCCGCGCCGGTACGCCGGTCACGCTCATACTCAGCGACGGTCGCGTACCGCCGACTGCGTCCACCGATACCCTCGCGGTTTCGACCGCTTCGCCTCACGTCCCATGACCGCTCGCATCGCCCCCTCCGTCCTCAGCGCTGACTTTCGTACCCTCGGTGCCGACATCGCCATGTGCGACGCCGGCGGCGCCGACTGGATTCACGTGGACGTCATGGACGGCCGCTTTGTGCCCAGCCTGTCCTTCGGGGCGAAGGTCATCGAGGCTGCCCGTCGGTCCAGCACGAAAGTCATCGATGTGCACCTCATGGTGGTCGAGCCCGAGCGCTACTTCGACGATTTCGTCAAGGCCGGCGCGGATGTGCTCACCATCCACGCCGAAGCCGTGCCGCATCTCGATCGGCAGCTCATGCGCATCAAGGAGCTCGGATGCAAAGCCGGGGTCGCGCTCAATCCGGCCACGCCGCTCTCCGCGATTGAGGAGATCGTGCATCTGCTCGATCTGGTGCTCATCATGAGCGTCAATCCGGGGTACGGCGGTCAGAAGTTCATCGAATACTCGGTCGATAAAATCGAGCGCGCGCGGTTCCTGCTCGATCAGGCGGGCAGCGACGCTGCGCTTGAAGTGGACGGAGGCATCTCGCGCGACACCATCGCGCGCTGCTGGGAGGCGGGCGCTGACACGTTCGTCGCCGGCAATGCCATCTTCTCGGCGGCGAATCCGCAGGCCGAGATTGGCGTGCTACGCGGCCTCTGCGCCGCCCGCGTGTAAGGAGAACACGATGACCGCGAAACAGCAGTGGGGCGTGGTACTCGGCATCATCGCGTTGCTCGGCAGCGGCGCGTTCGCCGCGACGCATTTCATGAAAGACGAGCTGACCACGGTCAGTGTCGGATCCGACGCGCCCGGCTTTTCCGCCAAAACGCTCGACGCCACTCCGCGTGTGAAAACGCTCTCCGACTATCGCGGCGACGTCGTGTTGCTGAACCTGTGGGCGACGTACTGCATTCCGTGCCGGACCGAAATGCCCAGCATGGACTCCGTCTTCCGCGACCTGGGCCCGAAGGGACTGAAGGTGGTGGCCGTCAGCGTGGATCAGGCCGGATTTGAAGAGCAGATTCGCGAGTTCGCCCGCGAGTACAAGCTGTCGTTCGAAGTGCTGTATGACGAGACCGGCGCGATCCAGTCCATCTATCGCAGCACGGGTGTGCCGGAGTCCTTCGTGATTGGGCGCGATGGCGTCATCCACAAGAAGTGGCTGGGAGCAGAAGACTGGAACTCCACCGGCAATCGCGCGCTGCTCGAGCAGCTACTGGCCGAGCCGAAGTCGTGATCCTACGTGCGGCCGCGGCGCTGCTCCTGGCGATCGCGCTGTGGTTTTTCGTCCGCGTTCAAGACCCGTACGCGCGAGCGGAGCGCGCGAGCGACGTGCCGCGCGCGAGCGCCGTTCCGGATACGCGATGATTGTCGCGAACACCGACCCGCGTGACCGCGTCATTCTGGGGATCGAGACGTCGTGCGACGAGACATCGGCAGCGGTGGTGTCGGGCACGCCGTCGCATCCCGTTCTGCGGTCGCTGGTCATTCTTTCGCAGGACGTGCACCGGCTGTTCGGTGGCGTCGTCCCGGAGATCGCGAGTCGTCAACACCTGACGGGCATCGTGCCAACCGTGCGCGCGGCGCTGGCCGAGGCCAACGTGACGCTCCGCGACCTCGACGCCATTGCCGTGACGCATGCTCCCGGGCTGGTCGGTGCGCTGCTCGTCGGCACCAGCTACGCGAAGGCCCTCGGCTACGCCAGCGATGTGCCCGTGCTGCCCGTGCATCATCTGGAAGGGCATTTGTTTGCGACGCTGCTGGAACAGCCGGACGCCGCACCGCCATTCACGGCGCTGCTTGTCAGTGGCGGCCACACGCTGCTGCTCGACGTCCCTGAGTGGGGGACGTATCGTCTGCTCGGGCAGACGCGTGATGATGCGGCGGGCGAGGCCTTCGACAAAGTGGCGAAGCTGCTTGGGTTGCCATATCCCGGCGGGCGCCCCCTGGAGGAGTTGGCTCGCACCGTCACGTCATCGACGATACGATTCGCGTTGCCGATGGTCCGCAAGAATGCGGAGCCGGGCGACGAGGACTATTACGATCTCTCGTTCAGCGGGCTCAAGACCGCCGCGCTGCATGCGGTACGCAAGGCTGAGCAGGGCGGGAGCTTCGATGCGCAGCGGGCGGAGATCGCGCGCGCGTTTCAGGATGCCGTGGTGGGGACGTTGGTGACGAAGGTGGAGCGTGCGGCGCGTCAGTACCGACGAAGTCGCGTCGTGCTGGGCGGTGGCGTCGCGTGCAACGTGGCGTTGGTGCAGGGTATCCGCGAGCGGCTCGCCGCGCGCGGCGGGTCGGTGTTCGCGCCGTCGCCGCGGCTGGCCACCGATAACGCCGCGATGATCGCGGCGGCTGGACTGTTTCGTTTCGACTTGGGTGAGCGAGCCGCGCCGTCGCTCACCGCACAGGCATCACTGCCGATTCCCGGGCTCGTTCCCGCCTGACGACTTCCGATGACTTATGAATCCTGAAGGCATTATCCATCATCCGACGGCTCTCAGACTCGGGCCGCTCGAACTGACCGGCTTCGGTCTGGCCGTTCTCGCGGGCTTCGCGATTGCACAGATCGTGTGCCAACGCGAGCTCTGGCGCCGCGGCCACGACAAGGAAGCCGAGGGCATTGCCGACGTCATCATGGCGGCGCTGATCGGCACGCTCATCGGGGCGAAAACCTACTACGTACTGCTCACCGGCGACCCCAGCGCGTTTTTCAGCCGCGGCGGGTTCGTGTTCTGGGGCGGATTCATCGGTTCGGTGATCCTGTGCTGGGCCACCATTCGCTACAAAAAGCTCAGCTTCCCGCGCATCGCCGATGTCTCAGCCATCGCCATCGCGGCCGGCTATTCGGTGGGACGCACTGGTTGCTGGGCGGTTGGCGACGACTACGGTCGCCCGTGGAGCGGGCCGTTCGCGGTGCAGTTCCCCGAAGGGGCGCCCCCCTCGACCGTGTCCGTGATGAGCTCGCAGTTCGGCGCCATCTTTCCGGCCGGCACGCCGGGGGATCTGGTGGTCGCGGTCCACCCCACGCAGCTGTACGAGGTCCTGATGGGCTTCGTGATGTTTCTGATCATCTGGCGGCTGCGCAAACACACGCATCGCGACGGGTGGCTGTTTGGCGTGTACTGCGTGACAGCCGGCATCGAGCGGTTCGTCGTGGAGTTCTTCCGCGCGAAGAGCGACCATTTCGGGCCGATGGGACTCACGCTCGCCCAGATGATCGCGGTGACCGTGTTCACGGTCGGGATCGGGCTGCTGGTGGGCCGCAGCGGCCCGAATCGGCACGCGCTCGCGGCGTGATGCGAGTCGGGAAATCCCTTACCGATCGGTGGGGGATTTCCCGAGTACCCCACTCCCTATTGCATCCCTGCGTCGCACCTGTGTATACTCCATCACACGCTTTGAGAAACATTCTCATCTAACGCCGTGGCCGCCAAGCTCCCTACCATCGACCAGCAGACTCAGCCAAACACGCAGCGGACCTGCGCGTTGGCGTCATGCCGTCCGGGAAGTCGCGCCACGGTCGTCGACATCGGCTGCACCACGGATGAGGCGTGCCGCCTGCGGGCGTTGGGGATGTGCGAGGGGACCGATGTGAGTGTCATCGACACCCGCCACGCCATGCTGCTCGATGTGCGCGGGACGCGCCTCGCGCTTGGGTCCGCGCTCACCGCGGGCATCACGGTTCAGCCGCTCTCAGCGCACGACTGACGACCGCTGACGGAGACGCGTGGTTGTCGTCTCTGCCTCCGTTCGCCGTCGTCCTCCGGTCGTGAGTTCGCCCCAGCCCCCCCTCGCTGCGCCTCGCGCGGCTGGCGATTCCCCCGACGTCGCCGCGAGCGCGTCCGATGCGCTGCGCGTCGCTATTATCGGCAATCCCAATACTGGCAAGACGACGCTCTTCAACGCCCTCACCGGGCTGCGACAGCGCGTCGGAAATTTCGCGGGTGTCACGGTTGAGCGCGTCGAGGGCACGTTCAAGGGCCCGGACGGACGTCGGGTCATCGTGCTCGATCTGCCGGGCAGCTACTCGCTGTCGGCCGGCTCACCAGATGAACGCATCGCGTTGGAAGTGCTGCTGGGGCGCGACAAGGACCGCTGGCGCCCCGATGTGGTGCTCGTGGTCGTCGATGCGGTCCATCTCGAACGCAACCTGTTCCTGACCAGTCAGGTGCTCGAGCTTGGCATTCCCGTCGTGGTCGCGCTGAATCAGTTCGACGTCGCGGAAGACGAGGGCGTCCGTATTGATATTCCCGAGCTCATTCACGAGCTCGGCGTGCCGATCGTGCCCACCGTCGCCAAGCGCGGCGAAGGGCTTGAGCCGGTGAAGCGCGCCCTCATCACCGCCGCCACGTTACCGGCGCCGGATCGACGGTTCGCGCTGCCCGAGGCCGCCACGACCGCGTTACAGCCACTAGTCGCGTGCCTGGAAGCGGACGGCCTCTCCACGGTCGCCGCGCATATGGAGGCGTTGCGGCTGCTCGGTGTCGATCACCCCGAAGCGCATGTCGCCACGGTGCCGGGCATTGATGACGCGATTCGCGAGGCGGCGGAGGCGTTGCGCCGCGCCGGATTCATTCCGGGGCGATTCGAGGCGGAACGCCGCTATGCGTGGATCGCGCAGGTGATCGGCCGCGCCGTGCAACGTCGCGTCAACGCGCTGCACACCATCAGCGATCGCATCGACGACATCGCGCTGCATCGTGTGTGGGGACCGCTGGTCTTTATCGCGCTCATGGCCATCGTGTTTCAGGCGGTGTTCTCGTGGGCCACGCCGCTGATGGATGGGATTCAGGCCGTCATCAGCATGGCCGGCGGTGCGATCGGTGCGCAGCTGCCGGCAGGCGATCTCCGCAGCCTCGTCGTCGACGGCGTCTTCTCCGGCGTGGGATCGGTGCTGGTCTTTCTGCCGCAGATCGCCATTCTGTTCGCGTTCATTGGCCTGCTCGAGCACTCCGGCTACATGGCACGCGCGGCGTACCTGATGGATCGGCTCATGCGGCGCGTGGGCCTGCACGGCAAGAGTTTCATCCCGATGCTCTCGGGATACGCGTGCGCGGTGCCGGGGATTATGGCCACCCGCACGATTGAAGATCCGAAGGACCGCTTGGCCACCATTCTGGTGGTGCCGCTGATGAGTTGCTCCGCGCGACTGCCGGTGTACACCCTGTTGATTGGCGCGTTCGTCCCGCCCACCTCGCTGTTTCTGGGCATGACGTTGCAGGGCCTGACGATGCTCATCATGTACGGACTCGGCACCGTCGCCGCTCTCGCCGTCGCGGCCATTTTCCGGCAGACCCTGTTGAAGGGGCCGGTCCGTCCGATGATCCTCGAGCTCCCGCCGTATCGGTGGCCGAGTCTCAAGTCGCTGGGCGTCTCGGTGGTGCAGCGCTGCCAGCTGTTCCTGCAGCGCGCCGGTACGGTGATTCTCGCGCTCTCCGTGCTGTTGTGGGCGCTGGCCACGTATCCGAAGTCGGCCGTGGACCCGACGCAGTTGCCCGCGCAGCAGCAGGAGACGCAGCTCGCGCACTCGGTGCTTGGGCGGGTGGGCCATGCCATTGAGCCCATGGTGCGTCCGTTGGGGTACGACTGGAAAATCGGCGTATCCATCGCTTCAAGTTTCGCCGCGCGCGAAGTGTTCGTGTCCACCATGAGCACCATTTACGGCGTCGGTGATGTGGGCGATACGGAGCACGCACTGCAATCGCGACTGGTGGCGGAGCGCCATCCGGATACGGGCGCGCCCATGTACACGCCGCTGATCGCGGTGGGGCTGATGGTGTTTTACGTCTTCGCGCTGATGTGCATGAGCACCGTCGCTGTCACGGTGCGCGAGGCGGGCGGTGGACGCGTGGGTTGGGGATGGGCCGCGCTGCAGTTTGGCTACATGCTGGCGTTGGCGTACGGCGGTGCCTGGATTGTCTACGCGGGTGGAACCGCCCTTGGCTTCGGAGGCTGAGTGCAGAGCATGATCGTGCTGGGCATCGTGACCATGGCCGCGCTGTTTCTCGCGACGCGCGCGTGGCGCGCGTTTCGCGCGTCACGAAAGGCCGCGTCGAGGTGTGGATCGGACTGCGGCTGCGGGCACTGAAACTTCGCGCGTTGCCGCGGCGCATCTGACCGCGCCGCCGGTGCCGCGGCGCGATCGCCTCGCGAATCAGCCGGTGCGCGTGAGGAGCGGACGGAATCGTCCCCAACTGTCGTCGGCCGCGACGAACGCCTCCCGGACCGTCTCCACCCAGAGACGCCAATCCGCCAACCGCGTGTCCAGCGCTCCCCCCCGCAGCGCATCCGCGGCCAGGGCCATGCGCTGCAGCGCGACCAGAAGCGGCGCGGATTCTTCCTCGAGCATCGCTTCAATCGCACGTTGCACGCGCGCATCGGTCGGCGCCTGAATAGCCGCCAGCTCGGCGGTCACCTTGGTCATGGCGTGCGCAATTTGCGAGGCGTCCATGAGGGTGACTTGTCGCAGCGGATCAGTCACCCCTTCGACGGCGCGACGGGCCGACAGCAACGGCGCAAACCACGCGTCATGCGATGCGTCATGGGATGCATCATGCGATGCGTCCTGCGCGCCCCTCGGTCCGCCGCGACGTGAGCCAAGGGCGCGCAATCCGCGCGTGAGCTCTGGCATCGCGCATGCGCGGTCGAGCAGTTGGGCGCCGAATACGCGCAGGTCGTCGTCGCCGGTGAGCTCCAGCACGTCGCCGCTGGCCAGATAAAGCGTGAGCCGCCCGGCCCCGAGCGACGCGCCGTCGATCCCTGCCAGGGCCAGACGCCACGGAGCCGCCTGCGCCCACTGCAACACCAACGTCCCCCCCTCCAGCGAGAGCACCGCCGGCGCGTCGATGTCCCGCCCTTGGACGATACCCAAGACGCGCGCCGATACGACCGCGGCCACGGACGCCGACGCTGACGACGGCGCGAGCGACGGCGCGAGCGACGGCGCCGTGCTGCCGTGAAGCGTGTCGGGGGACGGCTTGGTCATGATGGTCGGATCAACCCAGAATGGCCGCGAGGACGGCGTCGGTATCGTGGAGCGTCTCGAAGACGGCCGCGGGGTGATGGGCGGCGAGGTCGTCGACGCTGTACCGTCCGGTGGCTACACCGATGGCGCGAACCCCGAGTGCACGACCGCAGTGGATATCGGCCGGCGTATCGCCGATGATCACCATGCGATCCCCAGGCATCGGCGCACCGAAGAACGCCTCCGCGCGACGTTGCGCCACGGCCGGCAACTGCGGACGTTCTTCGTGATCGCTGCCAAACGCCCCGATACGGAATCGTTCGAAATCCACGCCCACCGCGCGCAATTTCCGACGCGCCCCCGATTCGACATTGCCCGTGAGCAGCCCGAGGGTTGCCTGCGCATGCGCATCCACCGCATCGAGCAGCGGCAGCACGCCGCCGCATAAGCGCGACGTGGAGGCATCACGATCCAGCTCCTGCTCCAGACGCTGGACATAGGCGTGCAACACCTCATCCATGCGCGCGCTGATCAGCGCGTCCTCCACGCCGGCGGCGCGCATCTGCTCACGCGCGATCTGGCGATCGGTCTTGCCGTCGTAGCGATACGTCGTATCACCGGCGTGACCAAAGATCTCGGTTAACGCGCCTTCCATCGACCGGCGCCCTGCGCCGTCGGTCCAGAGCAACGTGCCATCGATATCGAAAAGGACCAGCTTCACGTGCGAATACCGGTGGGAGGTGTGACGAGTGTGGGCACAGGTCGCGATGACGTCGAGCGAGACAGCAACAGTCCGCCCATAATGAGCGCCGCGCCGAGCAGCTGCCATCCGGTCGGACGCTCGCTCAGCATCAGCCACGCGACAGCCAGCGCGATGATGGGCTGCAGATTGCCGTACATGGCCGTGCGCGTGGGGCCAAGTACCCGCACCCCGCGATAGAACAGGAGATACGCGACCACGAGGGCACCGAGTCCCGCGTAGGCGACCGCCCCCCACTCCACCGGCTTCACCGTGGAGAGGTCGAGCGCGCGCAGCGCGGGCGAGGCCAGCGCCAACAGGAACGTGGCGCCGCTGGCCATGGTGATGGCCGAGAGATGCACGGGGTGCGCGCGCTGCGTGTATGGCTGGAGCAGGACGCTGAAGAGCGCCCACATCAGGCTCCCGCAGGCGATGTACAGCGCGCCCAGCATCGCCGAGTTGTCGGCCTCGAGCCCCTGCGTACTTCCCACCACACAGGCGACGCCCAGCAACTGGAGCGCGATGCCCGCCCACGCCCGCCCCGGCAGGCGCTCGCGGCCCATCAGATGCGAAATGATGGCCACGTACGCGGGGCCGGCGGCGACAATCAGCGCCGCGATCCCGGCGCGCGTCCGCGCCATGCCCAGAATAAAAAACATCTGATACAGGCCGTTGCCGATCAGGCCAAGCAGCAACAAGTGGCCTACATCGCGGCGCGCCGGCCACGGGTGCTTGCGAATTACCACCGACAAGACGGCCAGCACCGACGCGGCCAGCGTGACGCGGAGGCCGTTGAACGCAATGGGTTCCAGCGTGCGAATGCCAGTTTTCACGACGCTGTAGTTGACGCCCCAGATGAGCGCCATCAACAGCAGCCCAGCATCGGTCGCGCCAAACTTCGGTCGGGAAGACATCCTGAAAAGTAGGCACCAGCATGGCATCGGTGTACCTTCCCGCCATGCATGTCTCTTTCGCGCTCTTCGCCGATGCGGCGAACATTTCCCAAGAAGGGAAGCTGAATATCCTCGGCGTCTTCGACGCCGTCCACGTGGGCCAGTTCCCCGCCCTGCACCCGCGTGCGACGTTCGTCGTACGCCTCAAAGGGGCACCGGCCGATGTGGGCTCCCACGACATGTCGCTGGAGTGGATCAACCCACGCGGCACCGTGTTGTGGTCGTCATCCGCGGAGTTGGCCATCCAGCCGGCACCGCATCAATCGGGCGAGATGGACATGCCGGTCATCGTGCAGATTGACCTGCCGCTCGATGTCGTCGGCGCGTACTCGATGGTGGTGCAGCTGGACGGCGTCCGTCACGGTGAGGCGGTACTGCACGTGCGCGGCGGCGCCCCCATCCAGCTGCCGGCCGCTGGATCCGCGATGGTCTCGTAGCGAGTCGTCGCGACGCGTTACGCGGTCGACGCGTTGCGCGCGCGGCGATCCCCCGCCTAGAGGATCCGTCGCACCGCGACGCACTGCTCGCGCAGGCGTGCGACATACGGATCGCTCGCGGCGAGCTGCTCAATCGCCATGCCACCGCGCATCAGCGCACTGTGCACCATGCGATGACCGGGCAGCGCGATGCCAACGTGCGTGACGCGGCGGTCTTCCCGATCAGAGAAGAACAGGAGATCGCCAGGGGCGTGATCGTCCGCGGCCTGAGCGGCGACGGCCTCCCCGAGCAGCGCCTGTTGCCACGCATCGCGCGGCAGTGGCTGCCCGTGCAGGGCAAAGATGCGCTGCACAAAGCCGGAGCAATCGCACCCCCACGGGGTCACGCCGCCCCAGAGATAGCTCGCGCCGGTAAAGAGGGTCTCCGCGCTCTGCGCGATGGCGTCGGCATCCGGCGGGAATCGCACGGCCAGCTGCAGCGGATCGAGCGCGAGGCCCGTGATCACTTCGGCGGCCGGTGCAATGTGCGCGCCGAGGGGCATGGCGCGCACGGCGCCAAGGACGTCGCGCACCTGACACTGCAGCGAGACGCGCCACGTCGATTCGCCCCCGGAGTACGGCATCAAATACCCGGCATGCGTCCACCCTTCGTACGCGTCGGGGCCGCGCACCTGCAGCCAGTCACCGCGTCCGTCCATGACGGTGAGCACGTCTCCCGCCAGCAGTTGCGACGTGAGCGGCGCGGAAATGCGCGCCTCGCCGAGCAACGGCGCGATGGCGCTCCGGACCGTCTTCTGCTGTGCATCAGTCACGTAAGGACACTGTTCGGCGGGGGTGAATCGTACGACGCCTGCGCGTCATGGCGTGCGCGTCATGCGGGCGCGTCATGCGGGCGCGTCATGCGGGCGCGTCATGCGGGCGCGTCATGCGAGCGCATCATGCGAGCGCATCATCTATGCGCATCATGGCGTGCGCTCGGCGATTAACGCGCGAACACGCGATTCGAGTTCCGCGAGCAGGAACGGCTTGGCGATGACCGGGCGGTGCGTGGCGCGGATGAAGTGTGCGGCCTCTGGCCGGCTCAGGTCGCCCGTCATGAAGAGCACGCAGTCGGCCATCCATGGGATGCGCTCCTCGAGAACGCGATACACGTCGCTGCCCGGCATGTCCTTCAAGCGGAGGTCCAGCAAGGCCAGATCATACGACCGCTGTTCGAGCAGGTGCAGGGCCTCTGTGCCCGACTCCGCGACATCCACCTCGTACCCCTGTCGCCGCAGATAGCGGCTGATGGCGGTACGCAGCGTGATTTCATCTTCGATGACCAACAACGAGCCGCGAGAGGGCGCCGCCGAGGGGCTCGATGCCGCCGTGGGTTGAAGAACGGCCGCTCGCGCCGTCTCAACGCGTTCAGGTATCGTCGCCCGTCCCTGGTCCGGGAGGTCTTCGTGCATGATGGCGGGAAGGGCGATGGAGAAGGTCGCCCCCTGCCCGAGCGTGGAACGGACGGTCAGGACGCCTTGCTGCTCCTCGACAATCTGCCGAGCGATGGCCAGACCGTAGCCCTTTCGGCCACGTTGCGCACGCGTCGTGTACAGCGGATCGAAGACCCGAGCAATATCCGCCGGCGCGATTCCATGTCCGGAGTCTGACACGTCGATCATCACTCGGTCCTGTTCGAGACGCGTCGTGATGTGGATGTTGCGGGGCGCGCGCGCCTGCGCGACGGCCTCGTCGGCATTCCGGAGCAGATTCGTCAGGACCTGCTGCAATCGGTGACCGTCACCGGCGACAAAGGGGAGGGCATCCGCCAGCGCGGTGGTGACCGTCACGCCGGAGATGCGTCGACCGTAGCCATGCAGCTCAATTGTGCGGCGCACCGTCTGCGTGACATCGGTGCGATGCGTGGCGGACGGATCGACAGTCGTGGCCTCAAGCAACTGCCTGAAGAGCGACGACACCCGGAGCGCTTGCGTCGCGATCTGGTTCAGCACCTCGCGATCGGCCGGCGCCAGCACGAGGGATTCGGCACCGAGATCCGTCAGTGCGAGCAAGCTCGTTAAGGGGTTATTGAGCTCGTTGGCGACACCTTGCAGCAGCTCGGCCGCCGTCTCCAGTCGCGAACGCTGCGTGCTCACCTCGCGGTCGATCTCCTCATCGGTGACATCGCGCATGACCCCGAAGGTCCCGACGACGACGCCGTGCGCCAAGATCGGCGACGTCGTGACGGTGCCGACGCGCAGCGCCCCCTGCGCGCCGATATACCGAAACGCCTGCCGATCACGCTCACCGGCCGCACTGCGCGCGAGCATACCGTCCGCCTGAACCTGATCGCGCGCATCGACCAATTGGACATACGACGTCCCGATCAACTCATGCTGCGGCCGTCCCACGGCCACGAGGAAGCCACGGTTAACGAAGGTGAGGCATCCTTCGAGGTCGACCGTGAAGATGGCGTCACTCGCGGATTCGATCAGCTGTTCAAAGTGCGCAGCGGAGGGCGTCAGAGGCTCCATCCGCGCACTCTGAGGCTCGAGATCACGCAGACACGCGACGACGCCGGTCACATGCCCGGCTTCAAACAGTGGCGCGCTGCTGACCGAGACGACCCGCTGCGACCCGTCATCACACAGCAGACGGCATTCATAGCGTTGCGGTGCGCCGTCCATTGCCGCGCGTTCGCGCCACGTGACCTCCGGCATCGACTCCACGGCGGTGATGTCGGCCACGAAGCGGTCCACGAGCGAGGCCGCGCGGAACATCGTATTAGCCGCCGCATTGGCAAATGAAATCCGGCCGTCGGGATCCGTGATCACGATCGCATCCGTCACCGTTTCGAGCACGCGATGGTGCCGCTCGGCGAGTCGCTGTTCGGCGGTGACATCATCGAAGGTCACGACGCAGCCGCCATCAGGGTGCGGCGCGACCACGAACTCATAGCGACGGGCCCGCTGCTCGTCACGGACAACGTCGCGCACCGACACGCCGTCGGCCAGCGAGCGCTGCACGAGCCGCATCAGCTCCGCGGCGGCCGGCGTGACGCTGCCCAACAGGGTCGGGCCGAACGGTTTGCCGAGTAAGTCCGGAATCCCGATGTCGCAGAGCTCGGCCGCGCGGGCATTGCAACGCCTGACCAGCATCGCGTCGTCGAGGACCACCATGCCGCTCGCAATCGCGTCGAAGGCCACCTTCCATTCGCGGGTCGCGCGCTCGATCTCTTCGAACAGCCGCGCATTGACGATCGCGACCGCGACGTGATCCGCGAGCCGTTGCAGCACGCGCGCATCATCCTCGGTGAATGGCGCCTCGCGATTGAGCACGGCGATCGAGCCGATGGTCCCGTGCGCGGTCATCAGTGGTGCGAGGACCGCGCGCTTCACCTGCGTCAACCGCTGGACCGCCCGGGACGAACGCGGATCATGCAGGAAGTCATTGGATACGATCATCTCGTTGTCCATGACCGCCTTCCCCAGCAAACTGGAGGCCACCGGTAGGTGCACGCCGGCCAACACATCGGCCACTCCGACGGCGGCGACGATATGCATGTAGTCATCGTTGCGCAGCGCGATGCAGGCGCCTTCGACCCCCAGCAGCGAGATGGCGTGCCGCAGAATGAGGCGCAGCACCTCGCCGAGGCGCAGCGACTCGCTGACCGCACGCGCGACGTCCGCGAGGGCCTCGGTCTGTCGGCGCTCGCGTTCGCTTTCCGCATACCGTCGGGCGTTGGCAAGCGCGGTGGCCGCCTGCGAGGCCATCGTCGCCAGCACTTCCTCATCTTCGGCGCTGAACACGTCCCCTGACGTGGCGAAGACGGCCAGCACGCCGAGCAGATGGATCCCCGCCCGCAGCGGCACCGCGAGCACCGACGCGGCCGGTCCGCTATCGCCGACGACATCGGCCTTCGACAACGGTGGGGTCCGGCCGGCCTTTGCGCGGTCGCGGTCGGCCTCGCGGTCGCCGACACGCACCGGCTTTCCGGTCCGGGCCACCTCGGCGATGATCCCCTCACCCAAGCGGACCACGCCGCGCACCCGCTCGATCCCACGTACGGAATGCAGCCGCGTCACGAGGAGATCTTGGTCGAGATTCGGCACCCCGATCGTCACACCATCGGACGCCGTCGCGCGCAGGGCCTGTCGCGCGAGCTCGCGCATGATCTCGTCTTCATCCAGTAAGCGGGCCATCGCGGCACCGGCTTCCTGCAGGCGCTGCAGGCGATCGGCACGTCGCTGCGCGAGCGTGCGTAGTGCGTCGAACGCCACGCGGGCCGCCAGATGGCGCACCACGCTCGCGATCTCACACCGACGCTGCTCATCGGGGCGTCGCGCGTCGCGCGGCAGCGCCAGCTTGACGATCCCCAGCAATTCGCGATCGGCCCCACGCAGCATCCCCAGGAGCAAATCGGTGGGGAGCCACGACTGCCCGTCCCCGCGCGGCGAGGGCTCCGCGCCATAGAACTCGCGGGCGACCCACGGATCGCTCCCCTCGAGCAGGTAGAGCTCTTCGAGGCGAAAGCGCTCCAGCTGCGTCAATCGCCGCCGCCACACTGCGCCCGGCAGCGGCTCGTCCAGCGCCCGTGGGTCCGCGCTCCCTGCCGACACGACCATGCTCACGTTCATGGACGCGTCACGCAGCGAGATCATGACCCGGTCAAAGCCCATCGACTGGAATGCGTCGGCCGCGGCGCGCAAGCGACCCGCCGTCGACTCAGCCTGGTCGATGGCGTTCAACGCATCAGTGAGGGTGAACGGGGGGACGATGGGTGGGATCTCGAGAGAAGGAGACATAGCAGCAGGGTGGACGATCGAACGACGGCTTCCGATACGATCGGCCCGGCGCCGACCTGCCCGCCACGCTGACCCTGCACCGGACGGCGACCCAAGGCGCCATGCCGGTTAGAACGTCCAGACGCGGAAAAAGTCCACGCCGATCTGCGGCGGCGTCTGTTGAAATGTCCGCGAAATCCCCAATCGCCCGCAGGACTGGGCGCTGGATGCCGGTTCCAGACCGAGGGAGACCCGCAGTCCGCTCTCAAACCGGCGCTCGACTTTCACGCCGAGTCCCTGCGCGAAGAGTGATAACGCATCACCGGCGCCGGATGTCTGCGAGGAGAGTCCGCACAGGCCCGTGGTGAAGGCGAAGTAGGTGTTGCGTGCTAATTGACCCCCGACGCCCACCCGCGTCGAGGCCAGAATACCCAGTCCATTGTCACGAAGATTCGCGGCATCACCGGGCGCGAGCGCGGTCGGCTCCACCTGCACGACGTCGAACCGACCACCGGCCAACCGACTGGAGAGATAACTCCCAGCGAGCCGGAGCGCCAAGGTCGCGCCCTGCTCCGCGTACGCGGTGCCGAGCAGCGCGTACGCGGGCTCGCCGGTCACGAGGTAGCTGAGCATGTCGCTCTCGGGGAGCGGCGGGTTGTCCGCGCTCGACAGCGTCAGCGTCGGGCGCACGGTCGTGCCGCCGATGGCCACGCGAATGCGGACGTCCTGCCGGTTGGAATTCGCGCGCGTCTCGCGCACCGTATGCAGGGCCGTGATATCGAGGGCCGGCTCCAGATCGGGGTCGCCGAAAAAGCGCACGACCCCGCGGTCGACTTCGAAGCTGGGGCGCGCGATACCGAGGTTGAGCTGGTAGGTCCCGCGCTCGACGACCAGCGAGTCGGCCAGCGCCAGCCGGGCGCGACGCCCATCGCGGCCCACGGCCCGGGTCACGCGCAGCGCGCCGCCAAGCTTGAGATTCGCTTCCGGCGATCGCAGCCAGACATCATCGCCGACGCTGACCCGGACGTTGTCCAGCACGAGGTTCTGCACCAGTGCACTGGGCGCACTGGGCAGCAGCGCGTTCACGCCGAAGTTGGTCGTGTCGATGACATCGAGGTTGTCGCTGAGATCAAGCGCCCGGCGTTGGGCGAGCGCGTTGATGAACACCTTCCCGCGATCAATGCGGAGCGCGCCGCGCACGCGCGGCGCGTCGCTGTTGCCCGTCAGCGTGATCGGTGTGGTGGTGGTCAGAACCAGCGATGCCGTTCTCGCCTTGTCGACGGCGAGGAAATTGTTCACCCCAAGCCGGAGATCGAAGCTGGGCTTCTTCGGATCGAGCAAGCTGATCACGCCGCTCACGCCCAGCGAATCGGTGCGCGCGCCGCTGATGGCTCCGAATCGGCGCACGAACACCGTATCGCCGTCCAGTCCGATGTCCGCGGTGGCTTGCTGCAGATTGATGCCAAGGTTCGCCAGCGCCAGCGCGCCGCTATCCAAGAGAATCTGCCCACGAAGGCGCGGGTGGTCCCAGGAGCCGGTAAGCGCGACGTCCGTCGAGAAGCGTCCGCGCGCACTCGTCACATCCGGGAATAACGACTCTAGCAGCGCCAGATCGGCCCGGCTACTGAGGATGCGTCCCGTGAGCGGCTCGTTGCGCTGCCGTGTGCGCCCGGCCACCAGCGCGAGATCGAGCGGCAGCGACGCGGTTGCGTTCAATGCCTGCAGGCCGCCCACCCCTAGCGTGGCATTCACGTCCAAGCGCAGCGAATCGTAGTGGGCGCGAAGATCGAGCGCGCTCAATCGTACGCGACCCGTGACGGCGTCGCGGAGGGTCACTTCGCCGTCCAGCCGCGGTCGCTCACGCGTGCCAGAAACCGTCGCGAATGCCGTCGCGGTGCCGCCGCGCAAGCCGGAGTTCGGCAGCAGACGGCCGACATCGGCCAGCGCGACACGATCGAGGTCGAGGCGACCGCGCACGACGCCCGAATCCGCGAGCACGCCGCGGATGGCTACACGCCCCGTATCGGTGTGCACCAGCACCAGCGAGTCCAACACCCCCGTGCGATTGTGCACCATCTCCACGACCGCTGGCGTGAGCAGATGGAAGCCGCGCGGGGTGGCCAGCCCGCTATCCACGCGAATGGTCAACGTATCCACGCGCAACACGGTGGTGTCAGCACGACGCGTAACCCCACCGGTCATCGCAAGACGCGCCTCGGCTTCGGTGCGCATCTCCACGGCGAACCGCTCGGCCAGACCGGCACGCACCGTAGAGCGGCCCACGATGGACGCGATGTCGAGGCCCGCGGCACGGGCCGAGTCGAGGGTCACCGACAGCGTGCCGTTGCCACCGTGGAGGACGTCGCGGAGCACCAGCGACGCATCCGCGCGACCGGCGCGCGACATGCCGAACACCAGACCGCCCGCCTCAGCGCGCGCGTCCAGCGCGAGCCCGTCCGCGCGCGCGGTGTCAATCGTGCCGATCAGTCGCCCGCGCATCTCGATGGTTCCGCGCAGCGTGTCACTCGGATTCACCAAGCGGGTCAGCGAGTCGCCGGATTGCAGCCACTGCCGCAATCCGCCCAGCGAGTCGATCGCCGCCGTGAAGTGCAGCGTATCCGATTGCGACGCGACCAGCCCCAGCCCACCACGCGCGGTCATGCGGAACGCGGAGGATTCGACCGTGACCGTGTCGATGCGCACGTGCCCCGAATCGAATTGCGCCTGCACGGAGCCTCCGAACAGCCGCACGTCGGCGATACGGGAGAACTGATCGATGGTGGCACGCATGGGACCGCGCAATGACGCCAGATCCGCGCCGCTCACGGCGACGTCACCGGACATGTTGATATTGGAGCGCGGAAACCGCGAGTCGCCAAAGAGCGCCTCCATGTTCGCACCGCGCACGCGGAACTGGCCGGTCGCACCGAACACCGGCTCGAACGAATCCGCGCGACCGATGAACGCCAGTTCGCCACCTTCACCGGCGAGCGTGGTCTCAACGGCGAAATCTTCCGCGATACCGGCGGCCTTGATATTGCCCACCGCCGTGCCGCGCAGCGGCATGTTCAGGTACGACCGCGACAACGTCGTATACGACAGCGGTGAGACCTGCATGTCGACGTCAAACTTGACGTCTTCCTCCAGCAGCGTGACGCGGCCGCTGCCGGTGAAGTGCGATGGCAGGCCGGGTCCATCAACGTGTTCGAGATCCGCGTTGGAAAACCGCACGTCATACCAGAGCGAATCGAGCCGCGCCGTGCCGCGGACGATGCCCCTGACGTCGGGGAACAACGGATTCACGAAGCGCGGCGTGCGCAGGTCGAGTTGCTCGACCCGCAGATCGACGCCTTTGAGAATCGCCTCGGACGGCGTGAAGATGTTCGCGGCGCCGCTGAACGCCATGCGCGACTGCGCGCCCGGCACATGCGCATCGTCAAACACCATGCTGGCGTTGTCGATCCTGAAGTTGCTCACCGGCCCGCCGGACGCGACCACTCGGCCGCTCAGATTCCCCTGCCAATCGTACGGGAACGGCTCGCCGTTGAACTGCCGCAGCAGGTCGGTGTTGGCGGGCTTGAGATCGAGCGCGACATCGGTGATGCGGAGCTCTTCGCCACCCACACCAAATGTCATCCGACCCCCCAGGTGCGATCGCAGTGCGCGCGCGTCCATGTCG
The DNA here is from genome assembly GCA_943330235.2 of Candidatus Kuenenia stuttgartensis. Lineage (GTDB taxonomy): Bacteria > Gemmatimonadota > Gemmatimonadetes > Gemmatimonadales > Gemmatimonadaceae > Gemmatimonas > Gemmatimonas stuttgartiensis_A. The sequence continues at coordinate 5,104 of CALQGY020000037.1, read as the reverse complement.
GTGAGCGCGTACTCCATGATGCTGAGATTACGCGGATCGTTCTTGATGGTCAGGTGCGTGCTGCCGCCACCGGTCTGCGGCAACGACTCGTTGATCCACGCGACATCCGCCATGGCCACCGTGTCGCCCTGAATGCGCACGTCATACCGCACCGGCAGGCCGCCGCCCCACACGACCTTCGCAGTGCCCCGACCGGACGACTGGGCGAGCTGAAAGGAGGCATTGTCCATCCACAACGTGTCACTCACCACGCGGACGGTGCTGTGCAGGTTCCGGAACCAGAACGGGGGATACACCCACACGACGTCCAACTTCTGCACCGCCAGGCGCAGCCCTGCCGAATCGGGATCGGCCATGCGCGTGCGACCGAGCGCGAGGTCGCCGCGGACAAAGCGATAGGTGCGCACGAAGCGGTGGTTGGCCGAATCGCGTCGCACCTCTCCGTCGAGACGCGTGAGGTTATACGTCAGCGCGCTGTCCCGCTTGGCGCCCTTCAGCGAATCAGGCAGCGTCCATGGTTGCACCACGAGCACGATGCCATCGTGAATCGTCGTCGTGTCCAGCATGACATAATCACCGAACGCGCCGCGCCGCTTGGGGAGACTCGGGCCGCCACGGCGCAGCGCGCGCTTCCAGTTCCAGTCATCGTTCCCGTAGTCCACCATGGACAGCTGCGGCCGGGTGATCTCCAGCGACTTGATGATGATGCGTCGATCCAGCAGATCGCGCGGATCATACGTCAACCGGATCGGACCGCTGCGGAGAAACGGCCCACCGTTCGGCTCAGTCAACTCCAGCGAATCGATGCGCAACTCGGTGAAGAGCGACCCGCTGACCCGGCCAACGTATAAGCGTCCGGGGAACGCCGTGCGCAGCGTCGGGATCACCGCCCGCATGATGATCGCCCGACCGCGATCGGTCTGCGTCAGCACCGCGACCATCGACACGCACAGCGCCGCCGTCCCCAGCAGGACCGCCGCGGTGGCGAGTACGATCGTGCGTCGACGGGGCGCCATCAGAAGGCCTGCCCGATCCAGATGCTGGGATTCAAGCGGCTCAGGAATCCGATGCTGCGCATGGGCCGGAAGCTGGACGGGCACGCGCCCGTCTCCTGCGCTGGCGGTGCGCCCCCGCTTGACGTCGTGACCGTGAGGGCGTTGCCCGGGCTCACGCAGTACAGCGGGGCAATACCCGCCTGCAGCGGGGCGTTGTAGTACGCCGCGCCAGCCGGCAATCGGTACGGGTTGTAGCCCAAATCAATGCGGATCGCACCGAACGGCGACACAATGCGCACGCCCATGCCGGGCGTGATCTTCACCGCAGGCCCCTCATCGGCCAGCGACTGCGCCGTGCTCCCGCTCCCGCTCCCGCTCCCGCGATTCCACAACCGACCGCCATCGGCGAACATCGCCAACTGCAACAACCGCGGCGCCACCGGACTGGGCACCTGCCATTCCAGGTTGCCGACGATCAACGTGTTCCCGCCGGTAGGTACGACCCGTTCCGCTACGCTGCCGCTGTCGGCGCGATAGACCGTCCGACCGCTCTCCACTACCGCGCGATATTTGTCGACGATGTACACCGCCGGTCCCAGCTCATTCTGCCGGAACCCACGCACCGTCGTGGGACCGCCGGCGTAGAGTCGCTCCTGCGGCGGAATAAAGCGCTGCAACGACAACGACGTGCCGCCGCCGTACACCAGGCCGCCGCGGACATGCGCCGTGAGGGTACTCCCGCCGCGCAACGAGCGATACCAGGTGAAATCGCCGGTGCCGCGGTTGAACTGCTGCGAATCATCGGACCCGATGAGCGTGGACGCGTGGCGCAGCGTCATGCGCACCGACGTCCCGCTCGACGGGCGCAGGGGATCGTTAACGCGACTGCGCGACACCGAATACTCGAGCGCGGCCAGCCGGTTGTTGCGCTGGAGGAACCCGCGCGCCTCGGCGTCGCACGCGTTGAACACCGCACAGAAAAACGCTGGCTCCGCCTCGGTGCGACCGAGCTCGATCGAGTACGACAACGTACTCGGCAGCCGCGATTGAAACGGATCGGTGATGGAGAGCGCGCCACCGATAGGCGTGCGGCGGAGAAACGCTTTGTACTCAGACAACGTCGAACTGAATACCGTCAGCGTCGGAATACGCGTCTGCCCCGCACGTACCGGCTGACTGACCGTCATGGCGGTGTAGTAATTCAGCGTCCGGCTGTACGGATCGGAGTTGGCCTGCCCCTGACAGAGATTCTGCGCGCCGTCCAGCGGCGCGCCGATCCCGATCTTGCTGATGCGCCCCGTCAGCTCAAGCCGCTGGGCATACGGCAGGAAATCACGATCCGTGAGCGCGCCCTGCATGCGGAAGCAGTCGAGCGTGGCCCACCCGAGCCCGCCACGCAGCGCCCACCGATCGCCCTCAATCAACGTCGCCACCAGATTGACGATGGAGTCACCGGGCGGCTGCAGCGTATCAGGCTGCAAATCCACCCGCTGGAACGCATCGGTCTGATAGAGATTGCGCTGCGCGTCGATGATGGCGCGCGCCGAAAACCAGTCGCCGCTCTGCAGCGCCAGCGTGCGGCGGATATTCAGGTCGGACATCCGACGCGGGCCGCCGGTCGTATCCACATTGAGCGTGATGCGACCAAGCCGTGCCCGCGTGCCCGGCACGACCGTCACCTCGACGTCGGCCGTGTGCTTGGGGATGTCGGTGGTGTAGGCCAGCAGCGCTTCGGCCTGCGGCCACCCCTTGTTGCGCAGGCGCCGCACCAGCGTGTCGCGCCCCACCTCCAGGGCACCACGATCAAACACGCCACCAACGCGCAGCGGAAAGTCCCGCGAGGCCTCGCCCACATCGGGATCCCGATCGGCGCCGCGCAGGGCGAACGCCGTGACCCGCATGGGCTCCCCTTCGGTAATCGCAAAGGTGACCTCGATCACCCCCGGCCGACGCGTCGTCACGACGGTGTCGACCTTCACATCGGGGAATCCGCGCCGACGATACAGCGTGGTCAGGCGTTGCACGTCCCGCGCGAACTCCACGGGATCGAGACACTTCCGCTCGCCCACCACGGGGAGCCCCGCGTACGTCGACGGCACGGTCGCAACCGTGGCCGCGAGGGCCAGCGGCGTGAACTCGCGGTTGCCGCTAAAGCGGAGCGCGCGCACCTCGCGGTCACCGCGGTCACAGGACACATCCTGTGCGGACGCCGGAAGGGCGACCGTGACGGCGACGAAAGCGAGGAGGCTATGAAGGAAAGAGCGGACTCCGCGCACGCGAAAGGGAAGGTTTCTCAGTAATTTGTGAGTGAAAGCTCTCTCGGCACTCGCTCTCCGTCAACACCGTCATGCGACGTATTCCCGCTCTCTCCATTCTCGTGTTCGCGCTGTCCGCCACCATGGGGGCCTGTCGCCGCGCCGAGACCCCGGCCACCCGTCACACGCTGGTCGATTCGCGCGACTGGTACGACCCTCGTTCGCTCGATCCCGCCTTCGCGTCCGATGTGCCTTCGGGGAGGGCTGTGGCGTACCTGTTTGACGGCCTGACACGCTTCACCCCCGATGCGCGGATTGAGCCGGGACTGGCTCGCAGCTGGGATGTCAGCCCCGACGGCCTGCGCTACACGTTTCACTTGCGCTCCGACGTGCGCTTTCACGACGGCACGCCGTTTCAGGCCAAGCACGTCGTGCTGTCGTTCATGCGCGTGCTGCGGCCGAGCACCAAGGCGGGGTCGGTCTGGCCACTGTACCCCATCAAAGGCGCCCGCAAATTCACCGGCGACGATGGCCAGTCGCTTGGCATTGAGACGGTCAACGATTCCACGGTCGTCATCACGCTCGAGGAGCCGCTCGCCATCTTCCCGAAGCTGCTCGCCATGCCGATCGCGTCCATCGTGCCGGCCGACATCGGCGCAAACTTCAGCGAACAGCCGGTGGGCACGGGGCCCTGGCGCTTGGTCGAGTGGAAGCACGACGACTACCTGAAGTTCGCCCGCAACCCGACGTACTTCGGCGGCGCCCCCAGCATCGACACGCTGGTCGCGCGCATCATTCCCGAGCCGTCCACTGCGGTCGCCGAGTTCGAGGCGGGCACGGTGGATATCCTCTACGTGCCCGAGGATCAGACGCGGGCGTGGGAAGACACCGACACCCGCTCCGCACGCCTGACGAGCGCGCCGGCGCTGCGCCTCTGGTACATCGGCGTGAACACGACACGCGGCCCGCTCAAGGACGTGCGGGTGCGTCGCGCGATCGCGCAGGCGCTCGATCTGCCGACGCTGCTCAAGCAGCTCCTGGCCGGCCGAGGACGCGTCGCGGCCGGCGTGATTCCGCCGTCGCTGGAAGGCGCGGACACCACGCGCCGCGCGCTGCCGTACGATTCCACCGCCGCGCGCGCCCTGCTCACACAAGCCGGCTTCCCGAACGGTATCGATATCGAGCTCTGGTGCTCGCAGACCGCGCCGTTCCCCCGCCTTGCCCAAAGCATCCAAGCGTATCTCGCCTCGGCCAACATCCGGGTGAAGATCGTGCAGCGCGATGCCAGCAGCATGCGCGCCGCCGCGCGCGCCGGACAGACGGACTTGGTGGTGAAGGACTGGTATGCCGACTATCCGGACGCCGAGAACTTTCTGTATCCGCTGCTGCACAGCGCCAACCGGGGCGCGGGCGGGAATGTCTCGTTCTTCAGCGACCCGACGTTCGACAAGCTCGTGGATGCATCACACCGAGAAGCCGACGCCGCCAAACGCGCGACGCTCTATCGCTCCGCAGACTCGCTGGCCTACGAGCACATGGGGCTGGTGCCGTTGTTTTTCTACAACGAACTGTATGCGATCCAGCCGTGGGTGCAGGGCTTTGAAGTGCCGGTCATTTTCAACGGGCAGCGGTGGCAGAAAGTGGGGTTGGGCGGGAGATGAGCGGGAGGCGGGTAAGAACCGCAATGACGTGAACAGGGTACAACTGCCACTGCGATAACAGGGTGAAACTGTGAATGCGATCAGGGAAACGTTTGGCGGTGTCGCCTTCACCGATCGCCTTCACGTTTTCACCCTGTTCACGTAGTTGCCGGTATAACTGCCACGGCGATAACAGGGTAAAAACGTGAATGTG
>CALQGY020000036.1 GCA_943330235.2 Candidatus Kuenenia stuttgartensis | reverse complement strand
CCGGCATCGATGCGCGCGAGCGTTTGCGCCCACAGCGACGCGTAGCTGACTTCGGGTAACCGCCGAATGCGTTCGGCCTCGCGCTCCGTCAGATCGGGGCGGATGCGCACATCCTTGGGGAGGTTGTCCGGGTTGAGCGGTGTTTGCGAAAACTTCTTCAGAACGTAGAACGTGGTCGGTCCGGCCACCTCGATGGTGTGCACGATCTGATTCCGAATGCCCTCCACGATCGCGGCCATCGCCATCACGGTGGCCACGCCGATGACGACGCCAAGAATCGTCAGCGATGAGCGCAGTTTGCTGGCGCGCAGGGCATCGAGGGCAATACTGATATTCTCGCTGAACGCGCCGGGGCGAATCCCTGCGGCCATGTCAGGTCTCGGCGCGCATCGCGGTGATCGGGTCCAGACGCGCCGCGCGCGACGCCGGGTAGACGCCGAACAGCACGCCGATACTCGCGCCAAGCGAGAGCGAGAGCGCCACCGACCACGGACTCACGCGGGCCGGCAGGGGGGACGCCGCGGCAATCACCGTGGCCAGTCCCCATCCGGCGAGGACACCGAGTGCGCCACCGAGTACGGCGAGCGCGATCGACTCGGCGAGAAACTGTTTGCGCACATCGGCCGACGTCGCACCCACGGCCTTGCGCAGTCCGATTTCGTGTGTGCGTTCGGTGACGGCCATCAACATGATGTTCATGATGACGATGCCGCCCACCAGCACACCGATGGCGACCACGGCGGGTACGACGGCAAAGAGCACGCGCGTCAGCTGCTTCCAGAAATCCAACAGCGCGTCGGCGGTACCCACATCGAAGTTGTCCGACTCGCCTGGACGGAGGCGACGCGATACACGCATGGCTTCCTGCGCACGGGCCATCGCCGGTGCCACCTCGTCGGCCTCGCGCATTTTGACGGAGACCGTCGTGGACTGCCGACGCCCGTAGACCGCCTCGAACGCCGTGATGGGCATGAGCGCGAAGCCGTCAAACGACTGACCGAGCACGCGGCCTTTGCGTCCGACCACCCCGATGACCGTGAAGTGCTGTCCTCGGATACGGACTTCCTGATCGAGCGGCGACGCATTGTCGAAGAGCTTTGTGGCGACGTCGGTCCCGATGACAATCACGTTGCGCCGTTCGCGCACATCGATGTCGGTGAGCGGTCGGCCGGCCGTGAACTTGTAGTCCTGCACGACCTGATAGCCGGCCGTGACGCCGAACACCATCACGCTGCCCAAAGTCCGGTTGCGCCACGTCACGTCGGCCTGTGGCGTGGGCCATCCGGACTGAATACTCACGGCCATCGCATCGGGGAGGGCCACGCGTACCGCTTCGGCGTCGTCTTCGTTCACCCGGGGACGACGACGCAGCAGGCGCGCCTGCTCGTCGTCAAACAGACCGAGGCTGACCGGCAGGCGCCGCACCTGGAAGGTGTTCATGCCGATCATCGCGTCGGCGATGTTTTCCTTCACGTACGCGTTCATCCCTTGGATGATCGCGACGACCGCCACCAGAAATCCCACCGAGACGACGATACCGAGCAGCGTGAACGCGGTGCGCAGTGGATTGACGCGCAGTTGATGGAGCGCCAGACGAATGACGTCAACGAAGCGCATCGCGGTCGTCTATTCGTGTCGGAGCGCTTCGACGGGATCGAGTTGCGACGCGCGAATCGCGGGCAGCATGCCGAACGCGACACCGGTGACGGCGCTCGCGATCAGCGCGGTGAGCACGATGCTGGTGGGGAGTTCTGCGGGCAGGCTGCTGTTACTGCGAATGATCCAGGCCAGCAAGGCCCCCAGTATGAGACCGATGATCGCACCGATGCTGGTGAGCGTGGACGCTTCGACGAGGAACTGCCAGCGAATGGTGCCGGCCGTTGCGCCGAGCGCTTTACGCACGCCGATTTCCCGTGTGCGCTCGGTCACGGAGATCATCATGATGGCCACGACGCCCACGCCGCCCACGAGCAGGGCAACCGCCGAGAGGGCGAGGCCGACCGCGAAGATGGCGCCAAAGAGTTGGTCGAACGTTTCTTTGATGCGATCCTGCTCAACGAGATAAAAGTTTCCGCGCGCGCCGGGCTTGAGTCCGCGTCGGGCGCGCATGGCCGCCATCACTTCGTCCATCACCTGCGTCTGCGTCGCCGTCGCGTAGGGCCGCACGAGCAGCGTCAGTCCGCCCTTCCAGACATCGAGCGTGCGCACCGACGCTTGCAGCGGCACGATCGCGCGTGGCGTGTCCGGGCCCTTGCCCTCGAGGGTTTTCAAGAAGCCGGCTTTGGGGTGATAGACGCCGATGACCGTGAACTGGCGCCCGCTGATCATCACTTGCTTCCCGATGGGCTCGGACTCGCCGAAGAGCTGCGACTTGAGCGTATCGTTGACGAGCACCACGGGTTGCCCCGCGTCGTACTCCGTCTTGGTGAAATTGCGGCCCGGATAAATGTCGGACGCGTCCACCTGCGGCCACTCCGGGCTGTAGGCGTCGTAGCCGACGTTATCCATGCGCACGTTCTTGTACGCAAAATTGCCGTTGCCGCCGAGCACGCCGACCACGTCCTGCACACCGGGCAGGCGGCGAATAAGCTCCCACTCGGCAAACGAGATGGGCGGGTTACGGCGATCGGGACACTTTTCGTCGGTGCCGTCGCAGGCATTCAGACCGCTGCCGCGCCGCTGCACGATGAATGTCGTTGCGCCGATTTCGTCGAGATCCTTCTGGAACGAGGCGCGAATGCCACTGACCACTGCGCCCATCGCCACCACGACGAACACGCCGATCGCGACGCCCGCAATGGTGAGTGCGGCGCGCACTTTGTTCGTACGGATGGCCTCCAGTGCCATGCCGACGCCTTCAAACACCAGCAGCAATCGGTTCATGGACTATTCCTGACGGAGGGCGGTAATCGGGTCGAGCTGCGAGGCGCGGCTGGCCGGATACATACCGGCCGCAATGCCAACGCCCGCGCCGGTGACGAGCGCGGCCACGATGGACCACGGGGCCACGGCTGCCGGTAGCGGCGTCACGGCCGCGATAATTTCGGCGAGCCCGATCCCGAGCCCGATGCCGATGGCGGCGCCGATGACACTGAGGGTCGTGGCTTCGACAAGGAACTGCGCGAGGATGTCGCTGCGCTTCGCGCCCAGCGCCTTACGAACGCCGATTTCCCGCGTGCGTTCGGCGACGGCGACGAGCATGATGTTCATGATGACCATCGCACCGACCACGAGACTGATGGCCGGCAGCGCGGTGCCGAACAGGACGAGGCGACCCTTCAGCTCTTTGATGAACCCGAAGGCGGCGTCCTGCGTCACGAGTCCGAAATCGTCCGGCTCACCGGCGCGCAGTCCACGTAATGCGCGCAACGCGCTCCGCGCGGCCTCCACGCCCTCGGCCAGATCCTGTTGCCGCGGTGCCTGCACGATGAGCGACGAGACGTCCCGCTGCGGGCGAATGATGCGTCCCATCGGAGACGTATACGGCGCAATGGCCAGACGGTCGAGCGAGAAGCCGAACACCGATCCCTGCTTTTCAATGACGCCGATCACGGTGAATGGCACACCCGCGATGCGCAGGGTCCGTCCTTCGGGATTGAGGCCAGGGAAGAAATGCTCCGCTACTTCCACACCGATCACGAGCACCGTCGCTCCGGCGCGCACTTCCTGATCACTGAAGCCGCGACCCACCGTGACCGGCAGCTTCTTGATGTCGAAGTAGTTCGCGTCCGTCGCAACGGCCTGCACCTGGCGCGGTCGCGCGCCGGCGGTGGTCGCGTACTTGAAGGTCTCGCTGGTGATCGCGGACTTCATGTTGCTCGGCAGCGCACTGCGCACCGCGTCGACGTCGGTCATGCGCAACAATGGCCGACGCGCCGCAGTGCGCGCATCGGCGCCGCGATTGCCGCCGGGGCCGATGTTGTCGAACCGCCGGAGCGTGAAGGTGTTCGTGCCGATCAGTCGCGCGGCGAAATCTTCTTCGACGTAGCGACCCATGCCCTCCACGATGGAGACCACGGCGATGAGAAACATCACGCCGATGGTGACACCGAGGAGGGTGAACGCACTCTTCAGTTTCTGGACTCGCAGTTGAGACAGGGCGAGGCCGATCGCGTCTCTGGTCTTCACAGCGCGCGGCTGTCCTCGGCCGGTGCGGAGGACCCGTTGCATCGTTGCATGCGGTCGCGCACTTAGTGCACGCGCTCGCCCGAGATCTTCGCGGCGTATTGCGCGCGAGTCTCGTCGCTGGAAATCACGCCGTCACGCAGCACGATGATGCGCTTGGCATGCACCGCGATGTCGGGCTCGTGCGTCACCATGACCACCGTCTGTCCCTGCGTCGCCAACTCTTCGAAGACGCGCATGATCTCTTCCGATGTCTGCGAGTCGAGATTACCCGTGGGTTCGTCCGCGAGCAGAATGGAGGGGCGATTGACGAGCGCGCGGGCAATGGCGACGCGCTGACGCTGACCGCCGGAGAGTTCGTTGGGGCGGTGACCGATACGCCCGCCCAGCTGCACGCGCTCGAGCGCTTCGGTGGCGCGCTTCTTCCGCTCGTCGGCCGACACACCGGCATAGACGAGCGGGAGTTCTACGTTCTGCAGCGCGGAGGCGCGCGGCAGCAGGTTGAACGTCTGGAAGACGAAGCCGATTTCCTTATTGCGCACGCGGGCGAGTTCGTCGTCGGACATCTCCGAGACCAGCATGCCGTTGAGCCAGTACTCGCCCTCGTTCGGCGTGTCGAGACAGCCGATGAGGTTCATGAGCGTGGACTTGCCGGAGCCGGACGGCCCCATGATGGCCACGTATTCATTCCGGCGAATGGCGAGATCCACGCCGCGCAACGCGCGGACAATTTCGCCGCCCATGTCGTACTGCCGCTTCAGCTGCCGCGTGACGATGACCCAATCCTTGTCGGGGGCGGCGCCGGCGTGCTGCACGACCACGCTCCGCTCGGCGGTCGTGCTCAGTCCGATGTCAGCGAGCGTGTCGGTCACGGTTTCTTTCCGGTTGCCGGGGTCTTCTTCTCTTCAGGCTTGGGCGTGCGGATCAGTGCGCCATCCTTGAGCTCACGGATAGCCTGGTACGTCCCGGCCACGATGGTCTCACCGGCCTTGAGCCCTTCCAATACTTCGAAGTGGCGTTCGCCGGCGATACCCACCTTTACGGTGCGGAAGCTGACTTTGTTGTCGGTGCCCACCACGAAGACGCCTTCGATGTCGCGTTTGCCGACTTCCTTGGCGGGCTGCGCGCGGCCAACGGTCACGGCCGTGTCGGCGTTGGGGAGCTTCTCGTTCTCACGCACGGTGAGGGCGATGATCGGAATGGACAGCACCTTGGTGCGGCTGGCCGTGACGATCTTGGCGGTCGCCGAGAAGTCGGGACGCGTGTCCGACGGCGGATTGAGAAGCTGCACGCGCACTTCGTAATCGATGGCCTGATCACCCGTGTTCGATGCGGCGGCCTTCGTCACGGAGCTGTTTGAAATCTCGACGACCTTGCCGATGAACGTGGTATCGGGGAACGCGTCGATCTGGATCAGTGCCGAGTCGCCCACGCTGATGCGGGCGACATCGGTCTCGTCCACTTTGACCTTGGTTTCGAGCACGCTCATGTCGCTGATGGTCAACAGGGTCGCGGCGTCCTTGTTGAGCGTGCCCATGATGGCCGTTTCCCCTTCTTCGACGTTGAGCCGCGTGATCTTGCCACTCATCGGCGCGATGATGGTGGTGCGGCTGAGCGCCTGCTTGGCATCACGCACGGAAGCCACGGCCTGCTCGACGCCAAACGTCGCGGCCTCAAACTGCGCCTTGGTGACTTCGGCCTGCGTGCGCAACTGCTCGAGTTGGTCGTCGCTGACCAGCGTGGGCGACTGCTTCTTGATGTTTTCCGAGCGTTCGAAATTCTTCTGCGCCTGAATCAGATTCGCGCGCGCCTGGGCAGCCTGAGCGCGCGTGGACGCCAGACCGGCCTCGGAGCGCTGCAACGCGGCCGTCACCTGTTCCGGATCGATTTGCAGGAGGAACTGGCCCTTCTTGACCATGTCGCCCTCCTTCACGGCCAGTCGGACAATCTTGCCCGTGACGTCGGCGCTGACGTCCACCTTGGTCTTGGGCTGGATCTGTCCGCTGGCTGTCACCGACGCGACGAGGTCGCGGGCCTCAACGGCTTCCGTGCGCACCTCGACGGCTTTGGTCTGGCCCTTCTTGTAGCTCATATATCCCAACGCGGAGGCGCCGACGATGAACGCGCCTCCAATAACGATCTTGACGGTCCTGGTCATGAACTATTCCGGTTAGCGAAGAGGGCGGCCGACGGCCGCTTCAAGCGTGGTGAAGGTCCGCTGCACGTCGTACACGGCGGTAATGCGATCCGTTTCGGCGCGTTCGTAATCGCCACGGGCCTGCTGCAAGTCCACGATGCTGGCCAGTCCGACCCGGTAGCGCTCCTGCGCCAGCGAGAGGGCGGTGCGCGCCGTGCGCACGTTCTGTTCCTGCAGTACGACGGTCTGTTGCGCGGTGGTGAGCGAGAGGAATGCCGACGTCACATCGGAGACGACGCGCAGTTCCTGACCGCGCAGATCGTTCTCCGCATTGCGGCGCGACACGGCGGCTTGTTCGATCTGTTGTTCGCGGCGGAAGCCGTTGAAGATCGGCAGCGAGAGCGATGCCGAGAGGCTGTACGGGTTACGCGTGAAGTCGATCGGGTACTTGCCCTGCGCATCGCGGATGGCCTTCTCTTGCGCGGGGCTGAAGGCAATCGAGCCGCACTGCGTGAGGTTATTCGCGAGCCCGACGGCTGCACGCACTTCCTCGGAACGGATACAGCTGGCCTTCGAGGAGAGCGCGCTGGCCTTGCCCTGATCGAGCAGCAGCCCAGTGTTCGTGTAGCGATTGGTGAACGCCGAGACGTTGGCGCTGACCGAGAGGGAGGGGAAGTAGCTCGCGCGGGCGGAGGCTGCGTTGCGGTTGGCGACTTCCTCGCGGGCGCGCAGCGCATCGAGCTGCGGGTTGGACTTCCGCGCCATGTCGATAATCGTGGCCATCTCGATGGACGGGGCGGCCGGAAGATTGGCGTCAAGCTTGGCGCCCGGCAGCGGCGGCACGCCGATCTGCTGGAAGAGCCGCAAGACTTCGATGGCGGCCTGATTGCGCTGGTTGAGCGCGGCAACGCGCTGCTGACCGTTTGCGACCTCGGCACGCTGCACATCGAGCTGCGTGCCAGAGCCGACCTGCAAGCGCGCCTGCGCCAACTGCAACTGCACCGCGGTGGTCGCGACCAACGTATCCTGCAACGCCGCACGGGCCTGCGCCTGCAGTGCCGTCAGATACTGGGTGGTGACATCGGACCGTACGCGCTGCTCTGCCGCGACAATGTCGGCCTCGGTGGCTTCCTGGCCCGCGCGTGCAGCTCGGCGATCGTTCAGCGTTGCGAGCGAGACGCTCAGCGACGCCGAACCGCTGACGTCGGTGGACAACTGGTCATTCGTGGCGCCGAACGCCTGACCTTGGAAGAAGGTCTGGCGTCCTTCGCGATAGCCGCCGCCGAGACTGGTGTTGACATTGGGGAGCAGCGCCCCGTTGGCGGCGCGCACCTGCGCGGCCGCGGTGCGGCGCGCGTTCACCGAGTTTTGCAGGCTCGGATTGTTCCGTCGCGCCAACGCGAGGGCTTCAGTGAGTGACAAGACGGCGCCGGACGCCGCAGGCGCCGCTTGCGCCGCGATCGGCGCGGCCGTCGCGGCGGCGACCAGCACACTGGCGGCCGAAGCCAGCACCATAGCACGAGCGTACATTCGCATAAGAACGGGGCGAGGGAAGGTCATCGAATGGGGGCCGTACGGGCCCCGCGTTAGTACAGTTTCATCGAACACCGCATCATCGAACACCGCACGGGTAACAGGGCTGCCGAACGACGGGCTGGCGTGGCCAGTTCCGTCAGGCGCCCCCGTGGGGCAACGGACAATATCGCTGATTGTGGTCATCGGGGGATATCGTCACGGAGCGCTTCGAAGCCGCGCGACGGGATGACAACGCGGAGCAGGCGACCGTCGGCGTCGGACCAGATGAGGCGGATCTCACCGGATTGCGTGACGAGACGCGAGCGGGTGGCGGGGCGACGCGAGCCGGCAATGGAGACCGTGTCATTCGTGGCTTCCCGAACCAACCAGACGGTCCCCTGGCGATTGGCGATGGGGGTCAGCACGGGAATGCGGACAGAGTCGCCGACGGCGACGGTCCGATGTCGGACCACGAGTGCATACTGCAGCACGCCGCGGTCTTCCAGCACGATGGCGTCAGGCACGAGCAGGAACTCACGGGCGGCTTCGCCGGTGGTGCTGCGTGCTAAGGTTGCGAACCGCCCGCGGACGCGCTGGCCGCCCAAGCGCCGTGTTACCAGCGCGCCCGTGCGTTCCTCCACGGCGTAGCGCACCGGTGTGCCGGCCGAATCGGTTTCGAGGGTCACGGCCGCCCGTTGATCCCCCTCCGCCGATTCCGCGCGCAGCTCCAAGGCGACGCCGTCCGCAGCGGTCACGCGCTGCATGGAGAACTGCTCGCGGCCGACGCGCTGCCCGTACACGAACAGCGAGAAGCTGCCGTCGTCCAATCGCTCAAGGCGCTGCACCACCTCGGCCGACCGCCTCGCCGTTTCAGACGCGAAAGCGGGCGCGAAAGCGGTTGCTTTCGCGGTCGCTCTTGCTGGCGCGGCAGAGGGGGCGCCGAGGGGCGCCAAGAGCGACGTCCACCATGACGGGAGCAGGAGGCAGAGAAAGAACATTCAAATAAAGGTAATCGAACAGGGGCGCACCCTTCGCCTTCGGCCGAGTCGCGGGGTATTCTGGGGGCAATGAACGCTACCGGAATCCGCGCCGAGCTGTCCCCGAAGAACGAACGCGTCGATCGCGTCGAGCGCTGGCCGTGGGGCTGGGTGCTGAGCGCGTCGCTCGCCGTCCTGGCGCTGGCGGCGTGGCAACGGAGCCCTGGATGGCTCTCGCTGGTGGTGGCGGCGGGCGGGACGCTGGCCGCAGGGCGGCAGACCTTGGGCATGCGACGACCGCGCATCTGGGCGACGGGGGCCGTCGTCCTCCTCGTCATGGCGCTCAGTTTGGGGGTCGTGGACACGATCACCTTGCGCAACGCTGCGAGCGATTGGGGAGCGTGGTCGGCGCGCGAGCGAGAGGATCGCGCGACGCGTGTGGCCGCGATCGTGTCGGATGTCGCGACGCAACTGACGGAGGAGGCGGCGCGCGTGGCGGCGGACTCGTCGTGGCTGGCGGGATTGGCCTCTTCGACCAGGTCGTCAGCCACGCCGTCGACTACGTCGTCGGCCACGTCGTCGGCCACGTCGTCGGCCACGTCCTCGACGAGGGCGGCGACGAGTTCGGCGGCCCGCTTGGCGCCGCCGCTTAACAGCCAGGTGGAGTCCGCGATTTTGGTCTTCCGCGGCGAGACGTTGGTGGCGCGTGCCGGTCAATCGCGCACCACGGTGTCCGCCAGTGGGCCGGTTGGTATTCGCTTGGTGGACGAGGCGTTCTATTCGTCGCTGGTGGCGCGGGCGGTGTCCGACGATGGCGCGTACCAGGTGGTGACCGTCGCGCTGGTCTCGGCCATTCCACCGGCCGACCGGTTTGCCCGGGCGCTCACGGAGAATCGCGCCGATCGCGAGGCAGCGGCGCGTACGATCGTTGAGTCGCCCGATTCGTCGCGCGTGGAGGCGGGAACGACGGTGCTCGTCGTGCCCGTGGGGACGCGACGTCTCGCCCGTGTGCGGGCTCTGGCCCGCAGTGAGGGCGAGACGCAGCTGGCCCTGCTGCAGCGCGCACGGGCGCGCACGGCGGTACCGCTGGCGCTGGCGGTCTTGCTGGTGCTGGTGGCGAGCTGGCGGCGGCCGGCCCGTACGGTGCAGCGGGTGGGGGTGGCGGCGGTGTTGCTGTTGGCGATTGCCGTGGCGCCGCTGAGCGCGCTCTCTAACGTCTCGCCGTTGTTTGATGCGTCCAGCTATTTCGCGCCCATGGCGGGTCCGCTGACCGCCAACGTCGCGGCGCTGCTCCTGACGACGGCGCTGGGGCTCGCGCTGATCTTCCTGACGCTACGCAGCGGTCGTGTAGTGCGGATGGCCAGCTCGCGCGTGCTCGCGAGTGGGTTGGTGCTGGTGGCCGCCACCCTCGGCCCGTTCGTCCTGCGCGATCTGGCGCGGGGCATCGCGCTGCCACCCAACGGGGTGAGTCCGACGCTCTGGATTGCGTGGCAACTCGCGCTCGCGCTCGCGGGGGCGTCCGTGTTGCACGCCGGCGCCGCCGTCGGGAGAACGGTGCTCGGGAATCTGCGCGGCTTGCCGCCCATCACCGCACCCGCGTTGGCGATCGTGGCCGCCGTCCTTGCGCCAGTCCTCTGGCGCGCGCCGGGCGAATGGCCGGAGTGGTACCCGGTGCTGTGGGTGGTGGCGATCGCGGCGCTCGCGTTGACGCGACGTGGGGTGGCGCTGGTTACCGGCGCGGCGCTGATCGCGGGGGCGGGCGCGGTCACGTTGACGTGGGGCGCGACCGTGCGAGCCCGCATGGATCTGGCGGAACAAGATCTCACGCTCCTGTCGGCCATTGATGACAATGCGTTGCAGCTGCTGGAACGGTTCGCCGTCACGCTGGTGCCGAACGCGCGCGGGGTGGTGAGCAGTGAGGGACTGCTGCGTCAGTACGCGGCGAGCGAACTCGCGCAGGCGGGCTATCCGGCGCGCCTCGCGCGCTGGGATGCGTCGTCCACCGTGGTGCCGGAGTTCGACCTGCGTCTGGCCCCCGTGCCGGACACGATCGGCGCGCAAGCGGTCATCGCGGCGATGGCGCGCGAGAGCGCGCGGATCGAGATCCGCGCCGTGGACGACGGGGCGACCACGGTGCTCGTCGCGGCGATCCCTGCCGCCGATGGCACGGTGGTCACGGTCGCGGTGCCGCCGCGGACACGCCTGCTGCCGACGGATCCGTTCGCCGAGTTCACGGGGCTGGCGGGGGCCCGGGGGCGCGAGCCGCCGTATCGACTGACCTTGGCGGCCGCCGGTGACGGCCAGCGGACGGCGCGTCCGCTGGAATGGCGCCGTCGCGGAAACGCCATGCATGGTGACGGCGTGGCGCGCGGCGGTGCGGATGTGCGGGCGGTTCACGTGGAGGTGGAGTTGCGTGGACTGGATGCGCTCCTGCCGCGGGGGGCGCTGCTGGTCATGCTGGACGTGGTCGTGGTGCTGCTGCTCTGGGGGGCGAGCGCGATGGCGGACGGCGCATTCGGGCGCTGGTTCGGCGTGCGCCGAGCGCGTCTCTGGCGCTCGTATCGCGTGCGGCTGAGCGCCGCGTTAGTGGCGTTCTTCGTGGCGCCGGCCACGCTGTTTGCCGGCTGGTCGTGGTATCGGTTGCAGGATGATGATCGTGCCGCGCGCGAACTGCTGGTGCGGGAGGCGCTCCGCACCGCGGCCGGTGATGTGGTGCGCCGCGATCTGAGTGCGACCGCCGCGAGCGTCGGTTCGCCGTTGTTTCTGTATCGGTCGGGACAGCTGGAGGCGGCGAGCGATACGCTCCTGACGGCCTTGGCGCCGCTGGGGCGCCTGCTGCCGGTGACGCTCGATGATCAGGACTTCGGCACGGATGATGTCTTCACCACGCGGCGCATTCCGGTGGGACTTGCGCAGGCGCTCGTTGGCTTTCGTCGCGTAGCGGGTGTCGGCAATCTGGTGGTCGTGACGCCGGCACGGGGGGACGAGTTCGCCCTCGATGTCCGGCGCGAGGATCTTGGCGTGCTGCTGCTGTTCACGGCGGCGCTGGGGGCGTTGGCGGCGGTGTGGTCGAGTGGTATCGCGGCGCGTTCGCTGGCTCGCCCGGTGGGCGCGCTCCGCGAGGCCGCGCTGACGATCGCGGCTGGGGGCACCGCACCGTCGCTGGGTAGCGCGCCGGCCTCGGAGTTCGCGCCGGTGTACCGGGCCTTCGGGCGGATGGCCGAAGATTTGTCGGTCAGTCGAGCCGCTCTCGAGGCGGCGCAGCGGCGCACCTCCGCGGTGCTGCAGCATGTGGCCAGCGGCGTGCTGGCGTTGCGAGTCAACGGCGAGATCCTGGTGGCCAATCCCCGCGCCGAACAGTTGCTGGGCGTGCCGCTGCGCACGGCGGGCGCCTCGTTGTCGTCGTTTCCCGAGACGCTGGCGCCGGTGGCGGCGCGATGCGCGGCCTTTCTTGCGGCCGACGGTGACGAGGAGGCGTTCGACCACGTCGTGGCGGGCCGCCAACTGCGGGGACGCCTCACGCGTCTGCCGAGTGGCGCCGTCCTGACGCTGGACGACGTGACGGAACTGGCCTCCGCGCAGCGTGTGCTCGCGTGGGGCGAAATGGCCCGACAGGTCGCGCACGAAATCAAGAACCCGCTCACGCCCATTCGCTTGGGGGTCCAGCATCTGCGTCGCGCGTATCGCGATGGGCGGAGCGATTTCGGGACGATTCTCGATACCAATGTTACGCGCGTGCTGGCCGAGATCGATCATCTCGACGAAATCGCGCGGGCGTTCAGTCGGTACGGCACGGCACCGGACGAGCGTCCGCCGGCGGTGCCGATTGATGCGCTCGCGGTGGTGCGTGATGTCCTCGCGCTCGAGCGTCTGGGTGACAGCGGTGTCACCTGGGTCTTGGAGCCGGCTGTGGACGGTGTGCCGATGCTCGCGCTCGGCCAGCGGGACGAGTTGAAGGAAGTGATGCTGAACGTGCTGGAGAATGCGCGGCTGGCCGCGGCGCGGCGCGTGGCCGTGTCCGTGCGGAGCGAGGCGGGTGAGGTGCACATCGCCGTGCGGGATGACGGACACGGGATCGCCCCCGACGTTATGCCCCACGTCTTCGAACCGCACTTTTCCACCCGCACGAGCGGCAGCGGCCTCGGCCTCGCGATTACCCGTCGCTTGGTGGAAGGCTGGGGCGGACGCATCACGCTTGAGAGTGCGCCGGAAACGGGGACCGTGGTCCATGTCGTGCTGCTGAGCGGTTACAATTGAGCATGTCCTCGGATTCTTTCAGCGCCGTGCATCGAGACACGACGTCGCCGCCGCCACATCTGGAGTCGTGGACGCTGCCACCTGGGTGGTCCTGGGGGCACGAAGCGTTGCTCCGAGAGCACCGGCATTATCAGGAAGTCGTGGATGCGCTGGGTCGCTCGCTGTCTCTGGTGAGCGCGCCCGACCCCGCGCATGACGAATGGCTGAAGCGTGAGGCCCGCTCGCTGGCGCATCGCAATCATCCGTCCATTCCGACGACGTACCACTACTGGGCCTCGTATCAGGAGAGCCGTCGCGGACCGGGCTATCTGCGTCGCTGGATCAGCGGCGAGACGGTGCACTCACGCGTGTCGCGGCTCGGGCCCGAGGCCGTGCCGTTTGCGATGCAGGTGCTGCGCGAGGCGGGCAGTACCCTCGCGTACCTGCACGATACGGGCGCGGCGCACGGCGCGATTTCTGCGAACACCGTGTGGCTGACCCCAGGCGGGCGACTCTGGCTCTTGGGGTGGGAATGGGTGCTCCCCAAGGACCAGATCCCCGAGGGGCTGCACCCCGACTTCGGGTTCGTCGCCATGCCCCCGGAGTGGACCGACGGACAGTGGCTGCCGACGCCCGCGTCTGACCAGTGGCAACTCTCCGCCATGCTGTTCACGATGCTCACCGGCGAGACGCCCCCCGAGCGCGATGCCCCGCCGATGGGGCTGCTGCGTGGCGATTGTCCGCAGTCGCTGACGTCGGTCATTGAGCGGGGGCTCGCGGTGCATCCGGCGGACCGCTACCCGTCAGTGGGCGCGATGCTGCGTGATCTCGATCGACACGGGCCGGTTCGCCCGGTGTTGATTGGCCCGGAGGGCGATGAACTGCCCGCGACGGTGGATTCCCCCGAGGAACGGCTGCGATGGGCCACCGGCGATGACTACGAGATTCTGTCGCCGCTTGGTCGCGGGATGTTCGGGAGCGTGTGGCGTGCGCGCGACCTGTCGCTGGCGCGCGAGGTCGCGATCAAGGTGTTGCATCCGCACATCGCGATGGACGATGTCGCCGTGGCGCGGTTCCGACGTGAAGCGCGATTGGCGGCGCAACTCGCGCATCCGTCCATCGTGCCCATCTACGACAGCGACAGCCGTGGCGATGTGGTCTGGTACACGATGGAGCTGGCCGAAGGCGGCTCGGTCGCGAGTCTCATCTCGCGCAGTGGGCCGCGTCCGTTCGAGGAGATCGCCGGTAACATCGACGACATTCTCGAGGCGCTGACGGCGGCGCATGCCAACGGGATCATTCACCGGGATCTCAAACCCGAAAATATCCTGATCGATCGCTACCGGCGTTGGCGTATCGGCGACTTCGGCATTGCGTACGCGTTGGGCGACGGGTCGGCGGGGACCTCGGGCACGCCGTCGTTCGCCGCACCGGAGCAGCTGCTGGGCGAAGCGCAGGGGCCGGCCACCGACTGTTACGCCTTGGCCTGCATTGCGTACTTCGTCCTGACGGGCCGGCCGCCGTTCGGCGACGGCTCCAGTGAGAATATTCTCGCGCAGCAGCTGGCGGATACGCTGCCGCTGCGGCTGTCGGAGGAAGGGTTTGCCGAGTCACTGAGCGAGTGGCTGCGGCGTGGTCTCGCGCCGGCGATCGACGATCGATTTAGCGATGCCGAGGACATGCGCGCCGCATGGCGTCAGGTGGTGCGGACGCTCCGGCGCGCGGAGGACGAACGTCCGTGGTGGCGGCGCATGCTTGAGGGGCCGGGCGACTCCGCGTAGCGACGCGGCGTCCACGTCGAATCGGTCGCCGCGCACGTGGCGCGCGCGGCGACCGAGCGCCTCAGGCCATGCGGCGAGGCTGATAGGGCGCACCGGCCGGTGCGCCGGGAACCCGGGCGGCGGCCGCGAGCGCGGTCACGCGGGCGATGGCGGCCGCATCGGGGGCCACCAGGCTGGACGGGCCGGCCATTCCTGCGCGATTGCGGACGTTGCGAGACGGTGCCTGCGTGGCCGCCCGCGGGTTTGACATGGCGGTCAGGCGGCGGCGCTTCTTCCGGGCGCAGAGCAGTGCATCGGCGCGGGCCAACAGTTCGGCCAGCGACGCCTCGTCGGCGGGACGCACGCGGGTGTGTCCGATGGTCAGTGAAATCGGTGCCGCCAGTTCGCCGGACGCGTTGAGCAGCGCGATGCGCTCTTCGATGCGCTTCTGCATGATGCGCGCGGCGGAGCGGTCGGCATCGAGGGCCATGATGGTGAATTCGTCACCGCCCATGCGGGCGACGATATCGCAATCGCGGACCGCGCGTCGGAGCACGCGTGCAACCGCGGCGAGGGCGCGATCGCCTTCCGCATGGCCGTACGTGTCGTTGAGCGGCTTGAAATCATCGAGGTCGACGTAGAACAGCACCGCGTCCTTGTCCTGGCGGCGCGCGATACGCAGCTGCTGGTCGGCGAGCGTCAGGAATCCTCGACGGTTGGACAGGCTGGTGAGCACGTCCGTATCCGATGCCCGACGAAGGCGGACCTCCTCGCGCTTCCGAGTGGAAATGTCCTTGATCGTCACGGCGACGCCTTCGGCGGTCGGCACGACCTGATGATGAATCCATCCGCCTGCGAAGTGCCGACGATTGACGCGGATCTCTTCGTCCACGGCCGTCCGGCCGTTGATCGCCTCGACGTAGCGGGCGACGATGTCGCCGCTGATGGGGGACACCAGATCGCGGCCAAGCCGCCGGCCACTCAGGTGACGCGCCTCACGACGCAGCAGCATGGCCCCGCTCGGATTGACGTCGCGGATCTCAAAGTCATGGATCGTCCCGGCCTCGTCGCGGATGGCACGCAGCAGAAAAATGCCATCGGCGTTCGCATGCATGGCTTCCTGCAACTGCCGCACCTGAGCGGTCGCGGCCAGTACCGCCGTCCCGCGTCGGGTCATCTCGCGATTGAGCAGGACCAGCCCGGTCATGGCCATCGCGAACGCGGCAAAGGAGAGCAGCGGCGCGGCCTGTAGAAATGTCGACATGATGCCGACACTGCTAGGAACGAGGTTCGAAGCGCCGGAGAGCGGCTCGCCGTACAACGGCGCGACCGCGCCGACGGAGAGCAGGCCGCCAACAGCGGCGAAGAGAACGAGCGCGGTCCAAAAGATTGAACGCAGGGCGAGTCGATCGGTCATGACAGTTTCGGAGAATGCTTTGCAGGGCCGCTGAAACTCGTCTTCGGTTTCAGCCGGACGCGACCCGATCTCTCAGTGGGTCGCACTCCCCTTAGGAGCAACGCCCGTGCCAAATCGGCCCAATGGGTGAAAATTGTCGTCGCTGACGCCCGTAATTCTCTTCTAAAGTGTTCTGCTGCAATTGTTTAGAGAATGTTCGCCGAGCATGTATTCGACTCGGTGTTGCAGGCAAGCGGCCAATCTTGCCGCCTGCCTGACGGACGGGCGTTTCGTCCGGTCGCGGGGGGGCGGCGGCAATGTCTGCCGGGTTCGCCCCCAACCCCCCTCAGTCGCCCCCGAGCAGTAGGCGCGATTCGATCGCGCGGTACCGCGCCTCCGACGTCGGATCGGGCTTGAGCAGCGACACGACGATGGCCGTCACGAACGAGAGCGGGATCGTCACCAGTGCGGGGTTCTTGAGCGGGAAGAGCGCGCTGGTATGGTGGAGCAGGTCGATCTGCACCGCGGGCGAGAGCGTGATCAGCGTCAGCGTAGAAATGGCGCCCATCGCCATACTGGTGGCGGCGCCGGCCGTGCTGAGGCGGCGCCAGAAGATGCTGAGGACGAGCGCCGGGAAGTTGGCGCTCGCGGCAATCGCGAACGCCAGGCCCACCATGAATGCCACGTTCTGTCCCTTGAAGGCCATCCCGAGGACGATGGCGATGCAGGCGAGGCCGATGGTCGCGATGCGCGCCACACGGAGTTCTTCGCCCGGCTTGGGATGCCCTTTGCGAATGACGCTGGACCACAGGTCGTGGGAGATGGTCGCCGCGCCGGAGAGCGCGAGACCGGCCACGACGGCCAGAATGGTGGCGAAGGCGACGGCCGCGATAAAGCCGAGGAACGGTCGGCCGCCCAGTAGTTCGGCCAGCATGGGGGCGGCCATATTGCCGCCGGCATCCACGGCCTTGATGGCATCCGGCCCCACCAGCACCATCGCGCCGAAGCCCAGCACGAAGGTCATGAGGTAGAACATGCCGATGAGCCCCGTCGCGATGAATACGGACCGGCGGGCCGTGCGGGCGTCCGGCACGGTGTAGAAGCGCATCAGGATGTGGGGCAGCCCGGCCGTGCCGAACATGAGGGCAAGCCCGAGCGAGATGGCATCCAACGGATTTGAGACGAGCTTGCCGGGCGCGAGGACGCCCGCCCCGTACTTGGCGGCCGCGGCCGCAAAGAGCAGGCGTGGATCGAAGCCAAAGCGCGAGAGCACCAGCAGCGCGAGGGCGGCGGCGCCGCCCAGCAGCAGGAACGCCTTGGTGATCTGCACCCAGGTGGTGGCCAACATGCCGCCGAAGAGCACGTAGGCCATCATGGCCACGCCGACGATGATGACGGCCGTTTCGTACGGGATGCCGAACAGCAGTCGGATCAACCCGCCCGCACCGACCATTTGCGCGATGAGGTAGAACGCGATGGTGGCGAGTGTACCGCAGGCGGCGGCGATGCGAACGGGGACCGGGTCGAGGCGCGCGGCCACGACGTCGGCGAAGGTGTAGCGCCCGAGGTTCCGCAGCGGCTCGGCGATCAGGAATAGCACCACCGGCCACCCAACCAGCCAGCCGGTGGAGTAAATGAGGCCGTCAAAGCCGCTGGTGGAGACGAGGCCCGCGATGCCGAGGAAGGACGCGGCGCTCATGTAGTCGCCGGCCAACGCGAATCCGTTCTGCCCGGCGGTGACCGAGCGGCCGGCGGAATAGAACTCCTCGGCGGTGCTGGTGCGCCGCGCCGCCCAGTAGGTGATGGCCAGGGTCAGCGAGATGAACCCGGCGAAGAACGCGATCGCTACCCGATCGGGCGATCCGAGAGACGCCGCTGCCTGCATCATTCGGCGGCTCCGGTCGTGCGGGCGTTGTGAGCCGACTCGGCGGCGTGATGTGCACGGAGGACCGCCAGCGCCGGATCATAGACCCGGTTGGCCCAGGACACGTAGACGAAGGTGAGCGTCCAGACGGCGACGATGACGAGGGCGCCCAGCAGGATGCCGACGGAGAGCCCCTCCTGCAGCAGGGACCCCAGCAGGGGGGCATCGTACGCGACCAACGCGATGAAGCCGAAATAGACGAAGACCATGCCGATGGTCAGGGACGCGGCGATGCGCCAGCGTCGAGCGGCTAGCGCGCGCGTGGCGTCGCCGGCGGAAGTCGTAGAAGTGGCCATGAGGCGCGAAGGTACCGGCGGAACACGGCAGGGCAAGGGTCAGTACAGCTATATTGGCCGAGCGGTCTTCACCCTTTCGCACGCATTCACGTGACCAAGCGCATGGCTATCGCGCTGGCCAGCCTCGTCTCGGGGCTCGTCGCGCTGTATCTCCACCTCTGGAAACTCGGGCTCACCGGTTCGCTGATGTGTACCGGCAGCGGGGGCTGCGAGTATGTCCAGGGGAGCAAATACGGGTGGTTTTTGGGCGTCGATGTCGCGCTGATCGGCGCCCTGGGCTATGCGTGCCTGTTTGTCGCGGCCGTCATCTCGACGTGGCCCACGTTGGAAGACGCGAAGTGGCCCAACACACTGATGCAGCTGATGATCTGGCCGGCGGTGCTCTTCACGATCCGCCTCAAGTACGCCGAATTCATCATCCTCAAGAGCTTCTGCCCGTGGTGCGCCATCTCGGCGACCATCATCACGCTCTGCGCGATTCTGGTGGTGCTCGATCGGCGGCGCGGGCTGCGCTAAGCCGGACTAGGGGACGTCCGCGTCGCCCACCATCACGGCGTACCAGCTTTTCATGACTTCCCGCATTGGGTAGCCGGGCATCGTGGCGACCACGCGGCCGTTGCGGTCAATGGCGACGAAGGTTGGCGTGCCGGGGTATCGGAACGTGAGGAGCACCTGATCGCTGCTCCCCGCGGGGCCGATCAGCTCCGCACCCGTGATGTGCTCCTTCGCGAGCATGGGCGCGCCGTCGGCGGCGCCTTCGAGCGTGAGGAACTTGAGACGGGGCAGGGGACGCCCGGCGGACAGCTCCCCCAGATCTTTGAGCGCGCGCTTGCACCACGGGCAGGTGACGGAGCTGACCATGATGATGGCCGGCTGCCCCTTGGTGACCAGGGCGATGACACGCCCCTGCACGTCGCGGACCTTGAGCGCCCCGATGGCCTGTTCGGCGGTGGGCGCTTTCTCGGGGGCCGTGTCCGTGCCCGAGACGATGTCGCTGTGCCCCGATAGATTGGAGGCGGCGGTGGCGTTGGCGCCGGCAACGGCCGCGATGCCTCTGGCCGCGAGCACGCCGCCGCCGATCACGGTCATCGCGATGGCCATGCTGCCGATGCTGACCGCACCGCGACGTAGGCGGGTTCTCATGTGGGATCGCTGCGAGTGGAATCTCCTCATACTGGAAACATCGTCTGATGACTGACGCGGCGAAACCGGATCGCTCCACCTCGCGGGCGGACACGGCGGGCGTTCGGCTGGGATCGTTGGATCTCGAGGCGTATCTGCGTGACCCCGCGCGGAAGCAGGAATTCGTCACGCCGATGTTCGACGTCATCGCCCCGCGCTATGACGCGTTCACGCGCCTGTTCTCGTTTGGCATGGATGCCGGCTGGAAGCGGGCGGCGATCGCGGCCGCGGTCCGTGGTCAGGCGGGACCGTGCGAGGTGCTGGATCTGGCCTCCGGCACCGGGGACCTCGCGGTCGGCATCGCGAGGGCCCTTCCGGCCGCGCGCATCACGGCCATTGACGCGTCACCGCGAATGGTGGAAGAGGCCACGCTGCGCCTGGCCGCGCGCGACGTGGACGTGGCGGCCCGAGTGCAGGTGCGCGTGGGCGACATGACGGCGCTCGACCTGGCCGACGGATCGATGGATCTGGTGACCGCCGGCTACGGCGTCCGCAATGTGCCGGATGCCGCGCTGGCCTTCCGCGAGATGCGGCGTGTGCTGCGACCGGGCGGGCGCTTGGTGTTGCTGGACTTTTATCGCCCTGAGCTCAGCCTGTGGCGTGCGTTGCTGTTGGCCTACCTGCAGACCGCCGGCAACATTGTAGGGTGGTGGTGGCACCGCGATCCGGTGGTGTACGGCTACATCGCGCGCAGCATCGACCATTTCGTCAGCTGGCAGCAGTGCTCGGCGATGCTTGAGGCCCACGGCTTTCGGGTGGAGCGCGTGACTCGCTACTTGGGCGGCGGCGTGGCGCGTCACGAGGCGACGGCCGTGGCGCCGCCGGCGGTTAGGGCGTCCGACTCCGCGCCATCGCGATAAGAAAGGCGCCGTCGAAGCGCCAGTGCGCGGTCACGGCGAGGTCGCGCACGATGGGTTCCGGCAGGAGCAGCCGCACGGCCGCGGTCCCGTCGGCGGCGACGTCGAGCTCGACTTCGGTGAATTGCACGTAGCGGTGGACCAGCGGATCGATGGCCTTGTAGACGGCCTCCTTGAGCGCGAAATGCAGCAGCGTCTGTTCGCGATGCGCGAGCGGCTCGAGCGGAGCGAGGACGTCCTGCTCGTACGCCGTAAGAATGCGTCGC
The DNA here is from genome assembly GCA_943330235.2 of Candidatus Kuenenia stuttgartensis. Taxonomy (GTDB): domain Bacteria; phylum Gemmatimonadota; class Gemmatimonadetes; order Gemmatimonadales; family Gemmatimonadaceae; genus Gemmatimonas; species Gemmatimonas stuttgartiensis_A. The sequence goes on along the minus strand of CALQGY020000036.1, from coordinate 11,730 downwards.
GCAATGGACGGCCGTTCGAGATCGCGCGCGGTCGGACGTTCTTCGAGATCGACCCCGACGTACTCCCGCGCGTGGACGCGCGCGTCGGTGCGCGTGTCGGTGCGCGCGTCGGTGCGCGTGTCGATGCTTGGCGCGGCCAGTGCGATGGCCCGCGTGCGCTTGTGGCTGATGGAGCCCGTGACGCCGGACGGCAGCTGCGGTCCGCCGCGCACGGTGCGCAGCAGCGGCTGATCGGCCGCGTGCGGGGCACAGGCGCGCAGCGCCGCGCGGAGCGCTAGTCGCCCCGCCACGAACCCCGCGCGCCGCATCGCCGGCATGGCCAGCGCGAGGGCGTGCTCATCAGGATGCAGGTCATCAGGATGCAGGTCAGCGGGCGACGCCGCGATGTCGACTGCGCGCTCGGCCGCGACATCAGTGTCGACGTCGACCGCAACGGCCACGGACGCGAAGGCGCCACCGGGGACGAACGGTTCTTCCACCACGCGGGGTCGGTGCAGAGGCATCCTGCAATCTATGGCACCCGCGCGCGTGGGCCTGCGCTGGCAAGGCTCCGGCTGGAATTTGGGCGGGCGGGGTGCGCGCGCGTGCGAAAGACGACACCTTGTTGCGCATATGGCACGATCCGAGACGAGAGTTGATCCCTCCCCGCCTAAGCCGGGCGACGACGCCGCGACGCGCCGAGGGCTGAGCGCGGGGCAGGCGTGGTACGCCGTGGCCGTGCTCACGCTGGCCAATGTGTCGGGGTCCATCGACCGGCAAATCTTCACGTCGCTGGTGGGGCCGGTGAAGCGCGATCTGGGGCTCACGGACACGCAGGTGAGCCTGCTCTCTGGGTTCGGCTTCTCGGTGTTCTTCGCGATCTTCGGGCTGTTCATCGGGCGGATGGTTGATCGGCGACGGCGCAATGTCATCGTGGCGGTCGGTGCCGCGATGTGGAGCGTATTGACCGCGTTAACCGGAATCACGCGCTCGTACGGGCAGCTGATGCTGGCGCGCATCGGCGTCGGCGTGGGCGAAGCGACCCTCAGCCCGGCCGCGGTATCGGTTATCGCGGACGCCTTCCCGCGTCGCCGGCTGGGCACCGCGATGAGCGTCTACATGCTGGGGACGTTCCTTGGATCGGGCGTGTCGTACGCGCTGGGTGCGTGGATGGTGACCAAGGCGGAGGCCACCGGCATGGTGACGCTGCCGCTGGTGGGCGCGGTGTATCCGTGGCAGACCGTGTTTTTCGTGATTGGCTTGCCCGGACTGCTGGTCGCGCTGCTCGCACTGACGATGCGCGAGCCGGTGCGCGCGACTGGCACACGGACGATGGACGCCGTGCCATTGCGTCAGGTGATGGCGTACATGCGCCGCAATGCCCGCACCATGATTGCGATCTGCGCGGGCTACACCTGCTCGGCGTCGGTGAACTGGGGGGTGGGCTTCTGGCTGCAAGCGTTCTTCGTGCGCACGCACGGCTGGTCGATTGCGCAGGCGGGCACGCTCCAGGGTGGACTGACCATCGTGATCGGTCCCATCGGGACGTTGCTGGGCGGCTGGCTGTCGGACCGGTATACGCAGCGCGGCATGGTGGACGCGCCGTTGCGCGTCGGGATGCTGGGGGCGGCCGGCATGCTGGTGTTTGCGGGGCTGTATCCGGTGGTACCGTCGGCGACGGTGGCGGCGGCGCTGCTGGTGCCGGTCAACTTGTTCGCGGCGCTGCCGTGGGGGGCCGCGAACGTGGCCATCGCCGAGGCGATGCCGTCGCGGCTACGGGGGCAGGGGAGCGCGCTGTTTCAGTTGATGGTGGGGCTCGCGGGGGGGATCGGCCCGACGGCTGTGGCGCTCATCACCGACCGCGGCTTCGGCGACGATGCGGCGTTGCGCTGGTCGCTGAGCCTGTGCACCGTCGTGGGGATGGCGCTCACGCTGGGCTTACTGGCGTGGGGCCGTCCGGCGTATCGGGCCACGGTGGCGCGGCGGGATGAGTCCCGCGAACGGGCGCAGGCCGGCGCTCGCTAGATCGGTGTCTGCTGGGCGCGATGACGCGCTTGCACGCGCTGGTGCGGTGCTTGAGTATTTTCCAGCGTGCTGCCGCTTCGTGCGGTGTGTAGGACTGCTCTTCACGTCGACCTTTCCGTCTCTATGATGCTTTCGATCAAGTCGCTGTCCGCTCGCGCCACGCGCCGGTCGTTTCTGCGTGCGGCCTCGCTGTTGTCGCTGGTGGTGGCCGGTGCGTGCAGCGACTCGCTGTCGTCGGGATCCAGCAGTAGCAGCAACAAGCCCCCCTCGGACCCCGCCACCGATACCTTTGCCGCCGCGCTGGGTGTGAACCTTTCGGCGATGACGAAGAAGAGCGACGTGCTCTACATCCAAGACCTGACCGTGGGCACGGGCGCCGAAGCGGTGGCGCTACGGACGCTGGGGATGACCTACACGGGCTGGTTGGCCAACGGGACGAAGTTCGATTCCAACGTTGGCGGATCGGCGTTCTCGTTTGTGCTCGGGGCGGGGCAGGTGATTGCCGGGTGGGACTTGGGCGTGCTGGGGATGAAGGTGGGGGGCAAGCGGCGCATCGTGATGGGCTCCGCGCTGGGCTACGGCGCGATGGGCAGTGGTCCGATCCCGCCCAATTCCACGCTGGTGTTTGACGTGGAACTCAAGACCCTGCAGTAACCCCACCCTGACGGAGACGCCGGTGACCGGTCGCGTAACGCCGCTGCGAATGCCCTTGCTGTATGTCGCGGTGGCGATCGCCATCACGGGTGCGATGGCGACGCCCACGTTGGTCGCGCGTTCGGTGGGTGCGCAGCCGCCGGCCCGTCGGGCTGACAGCACGCGCTTCGATGTGCTGATTGCCGGCGGCATGGTGCTGGACGGAACGGGCGCGCCGGCGCGTCGCCTTGATGTCGGCCTGCGCGGCGATCGCATCGTCGCGATGGCGCCCGCGTTGTCGCGGACCGGTGCCACCACGGTCATCGATGCGACCGGTCGCACGGTGGCCCCGGGGTTCATCGACTTGCACGCGCACCTCGAGCCGCTGCTGCAGTTGCCGCTGGCCGAGAGTGCGCTCCGACAGGGGGTGACGCTGGCGGTGGGCGGCCCCGATGGCGGGTCGCCGCTGCCGCTGGCGCCATACATCGACTCGGTGCGGAAGGCCACGGTGGGGATCAACGTGGCCTACTTGGTGGGGCACAATGATGTGCGACGCACCGTCATGGGGATGTCCGATAAGGCGCCGACGGCGCCGCAGCTGGCGCGCATGCAGCAGCTGGTGGGGCAGGCCATGCACGAGGGGGCGTTTGGGCTGAGCACGGGACTCATCTATCTCCCCGGCACCTATTCCACCGTGGACGAAGTGGTGGCCCTGTCCACCGTGGCCTCCGATTCCGGCGGTCTGTACACCTCGCACTTGCGGAAAGAGGGATTGGGGTTGCTGGAGGGGGTGGGGGAGGCGCTGGAGATCGGCCGTCGCGCGCACATTCCGGTGGTCCTGACGCACCATAAGGCGGTGGGGCAGGCCATGTGGGGGAAGAGCGTGCTGACGCTGGCCATGGTGGACAGCGCGCGGAAGGCGGGGACGGATGTGATGATCGATCAGTATCCGTATACCGCCACGCACACCGGCATTGGCATTCTGGTGCCGTCGTGGGCCATGGCCGGTGGCGACGCGGAGTTTGCCAAGCGGCTGGCCAACCCGGTGCTCAAGGACAGCATCGTGCGCGGCATCGTGGACAACATCGTGAACGACCGCGGCGGCGGGGATCTGGCGCGCGTGCAGTTCTCGCGCGTGACCTGGGACACCTCGTTGGAAGGGAAGACGCTCAAGGACTGGGCGGTACGCCGGAAGATGGCCCCCACGCCCGCCAATGGCGCGGTGCTGGTGATTGAGGCCATGCTGAAGGGCGGCGCGAACGCCATCTACCACGTGCTGGACGAGGGCGATGTGCGGCGCATCATGGTGTCGCCGTTCACCATGATTGCCAGCGATGGGCGGTTGTCGCAGCCCGGCGACGGGCACCCGCACCCGCGGGCCTACGGCACCTTCCCTCGGGTGCTGGGGGAGTACGTGCGCGGTCAGCGCCTGATGTCGCTGGCGACGGCGGTGCACAAAATGACCGAGATGCCGGCCAAGCGGCTGGGGCTCACCGATCGCGGTGTGCTGCGCGTGGGGGGCGTGGCGGACGTGGTGGTGTTCGACGCCCGTACGGTCAAGGACCGGTCCACGTTTACCGAGCCGCACCAGTATCCGGTGGGAATTGAGACGGTGATTGTGAATGGGCAGGTGGCGGTACGCGGCGGCACGCCGACGGGCGTGAAGGCGGGGCGAGTGTTGGAGCACCGGCCGGTGGCGCGGACACGCTAGGCGGTCACGTAGCGGGTACCGCCGGTTTCGGGGTGGTTCTGACACGCGGCCGCTGGGCCATATAACGGCGACATAACGGGCGATTGGTAGGGTGAGGGGAGCGAGCACGCGCCGATCAATCGATCGGTGGTGGCTCACGCGGTGGGTGTGGTGCCTCCCCTTATGAGATCGTGATGACCCGTCCCTCTGTACGCCGGCCTATCGGGCTGGCCCTCGCCATGGCCACGGCGGTCTGTGTCGCCGTGGCCGTCTGGCTCTTTCCCAAAGCGCAGCCCACCATCTCGCTGAAGCAGGAGCTCACGCGCGACGAGGCCATTGCTCGCGCCCGGACCTTCGCCTTGGCGCATCAGCTGCCGGTGCAGGGCGCCCGTGAGGCGGTGCGCTTTGAGCAGGACGGCGAGACGCAGATCTTCACCGAGCTGGAGGCGGGTGGGAAGACGGCCGTGAACGCCGAGGTCAATCGGGGCGACGTCGCCCTGTTTGCGTGGAGGGTGCGCTTTTTCCGCGCTGGCGACCCGCATGAGGTGCAGGTCACGTTGGCCCCGAGCGGTCGGGTGCTGGGGTTCCGCAATGTTCTGGCGGCCGCCGATGCCCGTCCGGCGCTGGATTCGGCGCAGGCCACGGCGCGCGCCGATGCCGTGCGCACGGAATGGCTGGCGGACCGCACCACGGCATGGCGCGTGGTCTCGACCTCAGTGGAAACGGTGCAGCCGAGTGGACGTCTGGACCGCACGGTCACGTACGAGCGCACGGACCGCACGCTGGGCGCCGCGCCGCTCCGGCTGGATGTCGTCGTACGCGGGGATGTGGTTGGGGAGGCGCGTCAGTACGTGAAGGTGCCCGCATCGTTCGAGCGGCGGTACGCCGAACGTCGCGCCGACAATGATCTGTTGGCGCAGATCGCCTCACTCGTCATGGTGCTGTTCGCGGTGTTGGGCATCGCGGCGCTGGTGGGCGCGCGCGGTCGCGGTACGGTACGCTGGCGGCCGGCGTTGCTGCTGGGTGGCGGTATCGGTGTGGCGCTGCTGTTGGCGCAGCTGAACGAAATTCCGGGCAGCTACTTCCAATACGACACGGCACTCCCGCAAGGCACGTTCGTCGCGATGCAAGTCTTGCTGGCCGTGCTGTCGGGTGTGGGGATGGGCGGCCTGATCACGGTGGTGCTGGCGGCGGGCGAGCTGCTCACACGCGAGGCGTTCCCGGAGCACTTCGATTGGTGGTCCACGATGCAATACGCCGGCACGCGTCCGGTGGCCCTGCGGGTGCTTGGTGGCTATACCGTGGCGGCATTGGGGCTGGCGTATGTGTCGGTGTTTTATCTGGCGGTCGAGCGCGGGCTGGGATGGTGGTCCCCCAGCGGTCTGCTGGACGACCCCAACCTGATCGCCACGCCGCTGCCCTGGTTGTCGGCCGTGGCGACGTCGCTGCAGGCGGGTGTGCTGGAGGAGGTGCTCTTTCGCGCCATTCCCATCGCCCTCGTCGCGCGCGCGGTGGGGAACCGGCCGTGGCGGCCGTATGCGCTGGCGGCGTCGGTCGTGGTGACGGCGTTGGTGTTCGGCTTTGCCCACGCGAACTATCCGTCGTTCCCGGCCTATGCACGCGGTGTGGAGCTCTTTGCCGAGGCCGCGCTGTGGGCGGTGTTGTACATCCGCGTGGGGTTGGTCACCACGGTGGTGGGGCACTTCACCTTTGACCTGATTCTGTTCGGCCTGTTCGCCTCGGCCGGCACGGCCACGCCGTATCGCGTGGCTTTGGCGGTGGTGGTGCTGGCGGCGTTGGCGCCAGCGCTGTGGGTGCTGCGCCAGTTCCTTAAAACCGGCGGACTGACGGCCGATGCCCCGGACGCGGCGCGGTTCAGCGCGTGGCGTCCGATGGCCCGAGCGGTGACGGCGGAGCGTCCGATTCCGACGGTTGCGCGGGTTCAGCGTGCCGGCTGGGTGACGAAGGTTTTGGCGGCGGGTGTGTTGCTGGCCTTCGTGCCCACCGAGCGCGCGGCTCCGCCGCGCTTTACGGCTTCTCGCCAGCAGGCGATCGCGACGTCGGACTCCGTGTTGCGTACGGTGGGGGCGACGCCGGCGGGGTGGACACGACTGACCGAGGCCTCCACCTCGACCTGGAAGACGGAAGCTCGGTTCCTGGCCGAATTCGACTCCACCAAGTCCATCGCGGCGCGGGTGGCGCGCACGTGGATGCACGGGGGAAGCTGGACCGTGCGCTACGTGCATACAGCGGGTGATGTGGCGGCCCGCACCGAGAGTTGGAAGGTGATCGTGTCAGCGGACGGCCAGCCGCATACGTGGGAGCATATCATCGCGGATAGTGCGCCCGCGCCAGCGCTGCCGCGCGCTGACGCTGAATCGGCGGCCCGCGCGGCGCTCGTGGCGGCCGGCGCGCCCGCCGCGGCGCTGACGCTGATCTCGGCCAAGGAAACGGCCAAGCCGGCGCGGCGCGACGTGGAGTTTGAGTTCGCCGACGGCTCCATCGTCATGCCCGGCAATGCGTCGCTCCGCTGGACGGCGACGGTGAGTGGCGATCGGGTGACGCGCTTAGGGCATCGCATCTTTCTCCCCGAGGCGTGGGAACGACAGGACACGTCGCGGACCGTGACGCGCAGCGCGATCGCGGCGGGTGTACTACTGCTGCTGGTGATACTGGGCGGCTTTTTACTGGTGCGCTTCATGCGCCAGCGGCCGCTGGTGCCGGCGCTGGCGTGGCCGAGCCGAGGGCGCATGATCGGTATTGTGGCTGTGATGAGCGTGGTGATGTTCCTGACTCGGCTCAATGATTGGCCGACCAAGATGGCGGGGTGGGATACGGCGTCGCCGTTCAATCGGCATCAGTGGACGACCATCAGCGGTATGCTGCTGGGGGCGTTGGGGCCGCTGATGCTGTGGGGGCTGTGGTTGGCGGCGGACGCGGCGCGTCGCCGCATGGGGGTACCAGTGCAATCACCCACGCGAGGTGATGCCCTGTGGACCGGCGCCGCGCTGGCGGCCGGTCCGGCGCTGATGGGCGCGTTGCCGGCGCTGGTGTTCGGGCCCACAACCACGTCGGTGAGCACGGTGATGAACCAGGTCGTGCCGGTGCTTGGCCATGTCACCAACGCGACGAACTCGGCGTTTGCCATGGCGGCGGTCGCGGTGTTGGCGTCGTCGGCGGCGTTGGCGGTGCGGTCGTCAGCGCTGCGGGTGCTGCTGCTGGCGCTGGTCGCGGTGTCGGTGGGTTCGGTAACCGCCGAGGACGCGGTCTCGAGCAGCGAATGGATGGCGCGCGCGGCGGTGAGTGCGCTGGCCATCGGGGGGATGTGTGCGATCTGGTGGCGCGTTGGGCGCGCGTCGATGGAGGCATGGTTGGCGGGAGCGCTGATGCTGCAATACGCGACTGGGCTCGCGTCGCGTGTGTCGCGAGGCACAGCCGATGACGGTTTCTCGTTCTCTCTGGGCGCGTGGGTGGCGTGGGGGGTCTGCTGGTTCGTCACTTCTCGCCCACGCGCGCAGGCTACGTCTGCGGTCACCGATCGCGTGGAATTGCCCCGTTAGCGAGCCCGTGGCATTCGCCGGCCCTTCCGTCGAGGCGTAATCCGCGTGGGCCCGTGATGCCGCCGGTGGCGTCACGGCTCGGTCCTGGTTTGTGAACTTTCACCTGCACATTTCATCATCTATGTCAGACTTCGAACATCGTTCGCTCGCGACGTGGCGTGAATTTATCGGTGACAACGAGGACTACTACCTGCGGCAGTGGGGGGCGGTCACCAGCGAGTCGCGACGCTTTGGTGTGCATTGGGCGGCCTTCCTATTTGGTCCGGGGTGGCTGCTCTACCGTCGCATGCTGCGTCCGGCGCTCGTGTGGTCTGTTGGTGCGCTCGTGGTAGAACTGGTGTTGTTCTTCGGTATCCGCGCCGCGGCGGGAGGGGCGTTTGAGTTCACGGACGCCTCCTTGTGGAAGGGGGTCGATGTAAGTGTTGGTCTGATTACGAACGGCATCATCGCGGTGAAAGCCAATGCCTGGTATCTCGACCATGCGCGGGCGCGGTTGATCTCCATCGCGGCGGATGGTGCCTCGAGCGCGGCGAAGACGCGGCGTGTGAGCGAGGCAGGTGGCGTATCATGGACGCTGGTGATTGCCGTTGGGATGGCACTCGGGGCCGGGCAATTCGTCATCGAGCGATATCTCCTGCATCTCCCGGCGTGAGGCGCAACATCCGCTCAGGCGCAACATCGTGCTCCGACGCGCAATGAAACGGTGACGGTCCCGCGCGGCGGCGACGCTACACTGGCCCCATGCTCGCCGCCGCACACACCGCCGCCGTCCTCGGCATTGACGCCCTCGACATCACCGTTGAGGTGCATGTAGCCAACGGGCTACCTCAGTGGACGCTCGTCGGTCTCGCTGCGACGGCGGTGAAGGAGAGCCGAGACCGCGTAGGTGCGGCTCTGGCCAACTCGGGGTTTGTGATTCCGCCGCGGCGGATCACGGTGAATTTGCAGCCGGCCGATACCCCCAAAACCGGCACGGCCTACGACCTCCCCATCGCGCTGGCGTTGCTCGCGGCCAGCGGGCAGTTGCCGACGGAGGCGCTGCAGGGCGTGTGCGCCGTGGGGGAGCTGGGGCTGGACGGTCAGCTGCGCGCGGTGCGCGGCGTGCTTGCTGTGGCGCGGCATGTAGCGGCGACCAGCGGCGCGCTGCTCATCGTGCCTCCGGACAACTTGGCGGAAGCGCAGCGCGTGCCGGCGGCGCGTGCGGTCGCGCCGCGCACGCTGGCCGATGTGGTGTTGGCGTTGCGAGACGGCACCTTGCGGGCGGCGCCTCGCGCGCCGGCGTCGGTGGTGATGCTGCCCGATGCGCCGGACCTGGGCGATGTGGTGGGGCAGGAGATGGCGGTACGCGCGTTGGAGATTGCCGCGGCCGGTGCGCACAACTTACTGCTGGTGGGGCCGCCGGGGGCGGGGAAGACCATGCTGGCGCGTCGACTGCCGAGCATTCTGCCACCGCTCGATGAAGCCGAGCTCCTGGAGGTGATGGCCATTCACTCGGTGGCCGGCGTGCTGTCGCCGGCGGCCGCATCGGCCTCGTACATGACGGAGCGCCCGTTTCGGGCGCCGCATCATTCGGTGTCGACGGCCGGGTTGATTGGCGGCGGCGGATGGCCGCGGCCGGGCGAGGTCAGTCTGGCGCATCGCGGCGTGTTGTTTCTGGATGAGCTGTCGCTGTTTCCGCGCAGCACGCTGGAGGCGCTGCGGCAGCCGCTGGAGGATGGCGTGGTGGTGATCGCGCGCGCCGCGCGGGCGCTGCGGTTTCCGGCGCGGTTCTCGTTGGTGGCGGCGAGTAATCCGTGTCCGTGCGGGTACGCGGGGAGTTCCGACCGGCATTGCCGGTGTTCAGTGGCCGACGTAGAGCGGCATCGTGCCCGGTTGTCGGGGCCGCTGTCGGATCGCATTGATTTGCACGTGACCGTGCAGCGCGTGCCGCCCGAGTCGCTGGCGGATCATCGGCCGGCGGAACGGTCGGGGGCCGTGCGCGACCGGGTGCTGGCGGCGCGGGCGCGTCAGCGCCGGCGCTATGCGCATGTTGGTGCGGCGGTCGCGAGTCCGTCGGGCCGTTCAGCGGTCAGCGCGTCGGGAGAGGGAATGCACGAAGCGGCCACGGGACAGAACCGCATCGATTCTGGCGGCTTCACGAACGCCTCCGCCCCTACGCGCTTGATCGCGCCGGCGGCGCGTCTGGATGCGGATGCACGTGCGCTGTTGGTGCGCGCGGCCGACCGGTTGTCGTTGTCGGCGCGGTCGTATCACCGCGTGCTGCGGGTGGCACGGACCATCGCCGATCTCGATGACGCGGACGCGGTGACGCGCGGGCATATCGCCGAAGCGTTGCACTTCCGGCCGGTCGCGGATGGCGCGGTGGAGGGTGGCGCGGTGGCGGGTGGCGCGAGTGCGACGCGTGCTGACACGCTGCCGTGATGCCGCGGACGGTCGCTGGCGCAGCGCTGCCGGTAGCGGTATTGTAGCGGTACACGTCTTGTCCCTCCTCGCAACGCCTCGCCCCAATCAGCATGCGCTCAGCCCGTCTCGCGTTCACGTTGGCTCCCGTGGCGCTGCTTGCCGCCTGTCAGGAGACCCCCACGGCGGCGGCCCCGGATATCCCGTCTCCCGTGCAGCAGATCGCCAAGTACCACGCGGCACCGGCGGCGACCCGTATCGCGGGCCAGTACATCGTGGTGCTCCGCGACAATGTCTCCGACGCGGAGGTGGATGACGACGCGCGTGGCCGCGCGCGCGACAACGATGGCGAAGTCGGCGCGACGTATCACAACGCGTTGAAGGGGTACTCGCTCCGTCTGAATTCCACGGCCGACGCCCAGCGCATTGCGCGGGATCCGCGCGTGGCGTTTGTCGAGGAGGATCAGCAGTTCACGGCGACCACCGTGCAGACCGGCGCCACGTGGGGCATCGACCGCGTGGACCAGCGCGCGCGCCCGCTCAGTGGTTCGTTCAGCTACACGGCGACGGCGAGCAACGTGACGGCGTACATCATCGACACGGGAATTCGCACCGGCCATGCGCAGTTCGGCGGGCGAGCGACGCTCGGCTTCAATGCCTTCACGACGGCGGCGACTAATGGTGACTGCAACGGGCACGGCACGCACGTGGCGGGCACGGTGGGCGGGAGCACGTACGGCATTGCCAAGCAGGTGCGACTGGTGGCGGTCCGCGTGCTCGACTGTGCGGGCTCCGGCACGACCATCGGCGTGATCGCCGGTGTCGATTACGTCGCGGGCCGCAAAACAGCGAGCCCCACCACGCCGATGGTTGCGAACATGAGCCTCGGCGGTGGCATCTCTGGGGCTCTGGATACCGCGGTCATGAACGCCGTCGGCAAGGGTGTGGTCTTCGCGGTCGCGGCCGGTAACAGCAACGCGAATGCCTGCGGTGCATCGCCGGCCCGTACACCGAACGCGATCACGGTTGGTGCGACCACGAACCTTGATGCGCGCGCGAGTTATTCAAACTTCGGGACATGCGTGGACATCTTTGCGCCGGGCTCCAGCATCACGTCGTCGTGGAATACCAGCACCACGGCCACGAACACGATCAGCGGGACGTCCATGGCTTCGCCGCATGTGGCGGGTGTGGCGGCGCTGTACCTGAGCGTGAATCCTACGGCGACGCCGGCGGCGGTGGCGACGGCGTTGATCGCGGCCAGCACGCCGAACGTGGTGACCGGCGCTGGGTCGGGATCGCCGAACAAGTTGCTGTTTACGAACTATTGAGGTGCGCGGCGCGATGACCTGATAGCGCGCGGCGTTGCCGTACGGAGCGTTGAGACTGACCTAACGGCCCTGTTGAGCGAATGCTCGGCGGGGTCGTTTGGGTTGCGGCGGG
>CALQGY020000035.1 GCA_943330235.2 Candidatus Kuenenia stuttgartensis | reverse complement strand
TTGTTGGCGATCCCGCCGTGGATCAGTGCTTCCTGTACGCTCTTATAGCTGTCGATGTAGTCCGTGTACTTGCCGACGACGCAAATCTTGACACGATCACGCGGCGATGTGATGCGCTGCACCATGCTGCGCCACGCGCTGAGATCCGGTGCCGGCGCCGAGAGGCGCAACCGTTCCATGACGCGATCGGCGAAGCCCTGCGCCTCGAACGTCAGCGGGATCTCGTAAATCGTGGGTACGTCTGGGCTCTCGATGACGGCACCGAAGTCCACGTTGCAGAACAGCGCGATCTTGCGCTTCACGTCGTCGGTGAGCGGTCGCTCCGCTCGGCAGATCAGGAAGTCGGGCTGGATGCCGATCTCCATCAGTTCGCGCACCGAGTGCTGCGTGGGCTTCGTCTTGACTTCACCGGCCGCCGCGATGTACGGCACCAGCGTGAGGTGCACGAAGATGGCGCTCTCCTTGCCCACTTCGCGACGGAACTGTCGAATCGCCTCGAGGAACGGCAGCGATTCAATGTCGCCGACGGTCCCACCGATTTCGACCAAGACCACATCGTTGCCCGGCGCGATGCGCTTGATCGCGCCCTTGATCTCGTCGGTGATATGCGGGATGACCTGTACGGTCGATCCGAGGTACTCGCCGCGACGTTCCTTCGTGATCACGTTGGAATAAATGCGACCCGTCGTGATGTTGTTGGCCTGTGAGAGTGGCCGGTCGAGAAAACGCTCGTAGTGACCGAGATCGAGGTCCGTCTCCGCGCCATCGTCCGTGACGAACACTTCACCATGTTGGAACGGCGACATGGTACCCGGATCGACATTGAGATACGGATCGAGCTTCATCATCGTCACGCGGAAGCCGCGCTCGACGAGCAGTCGGCCGAGCGACGCCGCCGCGATACCCTTGCCGAGCGACGAGACCACGCCACCGGTCACGAAAATGTATTTGGGAGTGCTCGTCTGGCCGGTGGCCGTGTTATTCGTGGACATCAGGCGTTTTCCAGGCTCGGGGTCATATAACTGATCGGTGTCGATGGCATTGCCATCGTGCTCTCGTGCTCGGCCCAGCGCGCGTTCGCGCGGACCAAATCTTCTTCGGTATCGATACCGCCCTCGACCGCGGTCACGTCGGCGACGCCAATGGCGATGCCGTGGGCCAACGGACGTAGCTGTTCAAGTCGTTCAATCAGTTCCAGCGGATGCGGTGCCCAGCCCACCCAGCGGCGCAATGCCTCGCGCGAGTATGCATAGACGCCAACATGCTGACGGATCAGCGGATCACGAATAGGAGCGTCCGTCGGCTCCCGGAGAAACGGAATCGGTGCCCGAGAGAAATAGAGCGCATTTCCGTCGTCCCCGCGCACCACTTTTACAACGTCCGGTCTGCCGAGTGCATCTGGACCGATCGCCACGGCGGCCGTCCCGATGGGAGCCCGGCCGTCGATCACGATGGCCACCGCGCCGGCGAGGGCCTCTTTCGACACAAACGGCTCGTCGCCCTGAACATTGAGCACCACGGTGAATCGGTCATGCTCCGGTCGCGCGGCCACCTCGGCGACACGATCCGTGCCGGAAGCGTGGTCCTCGGCCGTCAGCACCGCCGGCACACCGTGCAGCGCGCAGGCATCAAGGACCTCCTGATGGTCGGTCGCCACGACGCAGTGGTCGGCGATGCCCAAACTCACGACACGCTGATAGACTCGGACCACCAGCGGCAGGCCCCCCAACAGACGGAGGGGCTTGCGCGGCAACCGCGTGGCGCCAAGTCGCGCCGGAATCACGGCGAGGACGGGCATCAACGGGTCGAAAAGGGCGTAATTACAGCAAAATTCACGCCAGTTAAGATACGAACGCGGTCCTGTGAAGGCAAACCTCTCCCGATGGTCCGGGACGTGCGCATTCCCTTATCATGTTGCCATGCAATTCGCTTCCGTGAACACCGCGCCGACCGCCTGGTGGTGGCTTGGATTTAACGTCCTGATTCTTGCGCTGCTGGCGCTCGATCTTGGCGTCTTCAATCGTAAGGCGCACAGCGTCAGCGTGCGGGAGGCGCTGGGGTGGAGTGCGATCTGGATTACCCTGGCGGCATGTTTCGGCCTATGGATTGGCCGAACCATGGGACGGCAGCAGATGCTGGAGTTTTACGGCGGGTATCTCGTCGAGCAAGCGCTCTCGGTCGATAACCTATTCGTATTTATCCTGATTTTCGGGTACTTCAAGATTGCCGGCGCCCTGCAACATCGTGTGCTGTTCTGGGGCATCCTGGGGGCGCTGATCATGCGAGGGGCGATGATTGGCGCCGGGGCGGCGCTGCTCGCTCGCTTTCACTGGATCATTTACGTCTTCGGCGCATTTCTCGTGTACACGGGCTTCAAGATGGCGGTCGGGGGGGATACGGAGATCGAGCCCGAGGCCAACCCCGTGATCCGATTTGTCCGTCGCATTTTTCCCATCACGACCCAGTTCCACGGCGAGCGATTCTTTGTCCGAGAACCGCTCACGACGAGCGGTGCGGCGCGACTCATGGCGACGCCACTCTTCGTGGTGCTGGCGCTGGTCGAGACCACCGACGTGGTTTTCGCAGTCGATTCCATTCCGGCGGTGTTCGGGGTGACCCGAAATCCGTTCCTGGTCTACACCTCGAACGTATTCGCCATTCTCGGCCTGCGCTCCCTGTACTTCGTACTGGCCGGCGTCATTTCAAAGTTCCACTTGCTCAAGTACGGCCTCTCGGTCGTGCTGTGCTTTGTCGGCGCAAAGATGCTCCTCGCCGATGTCTACGAACTCGGGATCGGGCTGTCGCTTGCGGTGGTCGCGGGCGTGCTCCTCACCAGCGTCCTTCTCTCGCTGGTGATCAGCCCGCCAGCGGAGCCGAACGCCGAAACTGCGCCGCCATCGCCAGAAAGTTGACGAGCATCGTCTTGCCGTGTTCTGTGAGAATGGACTCGGGATGGAACTGGACCCCCCACGCCGGATAGCGACGGTGGCGCATGGCGTGAATTTCGGTCGCGTCGTCGTCGGCCACTGCCGTCACGTCGAGGTCGGCCGGCAGGGACGCGCGCTCGACGATCAGTGAGTGATATCGCATGACCGCGACCGGCGACGGTACGTTCTGAAACAGCCCGGTCCCGTCGTGCAGGAGGCGAGACTGCTTGCCGTGCATGACCCGCGAGGCGCGCACGACGCGGCCGCCGAACGCCTCACCCATGGCCTGATGGCCGAGGCAGACGCCGAGCAGCGGAATCGTGGGACTGGCGCGGCGAATGAGCTCCACCGAGATGCCGGCCTCCGAAGGCGTGCAGGGCCCCGGTGACACGACGATGGCGTCTGGCGCCATGGCGAGCACCTCGTCGACCGTCACCGCATCATTGCGCTTCACCACCAGATCGGCACCGAGTTCACCCAGATACTGCACCAGGTTGTAGGTGAACGAATCGTAGTTGTCGATGACCAGAATCATGTGCGAGGTTGCGAGGCGGTCGGGAAGTCCATCGCTCAGGAGCGGGGGTGGAATTGGCGATGGACGCTTCGAAGATACTCACGATCGACGTGCGTGTAGATCTGCGTGGTCGCGATATCGGCGTGGCCGAGCATCTCCTGCACCGCGCGGAGGTCGGCCCCGCCCTCAAGCAGGTGCGTCGCAAAGGAATGACGCAGGGTGTGCGGCGACACGTGTTTTTCGATGCCGGCCATGAGGACGTACTTGTGGAGCATCTTCCACGCGCCCATGCGACTCAGCGGGCGCCCCTGTGCGTTCAGGAACAGGATCCCCTGCCCGCTGCCGCGTTCGAGTCGTGGGCGAAGTTCACGCAGATACACAGCGACCGCACCGATGGCTGAGCGTCCGATGGGCACGAGTCGCTCCTTGCTCCCCTTTCCGTAGACGCGAACCAAGCCGTCTTCGAGAAGCACGTCCCGCACCGCCATACCGATCCACTCGGATACGCGTAGCCCAGCGCCGTAGGCGAGTTCGAGCATCGCGCGATCGCGGAAGGCGAGCGTCTCCTCGAGCCCCGGTGCGGCGAGCAGTAGCAGCACCTCATCGACGTTGAGCACCTCAGGGAGCGTACGCCACCGCTGCGGCGAATCGAGCCGCTCGGTCGGATCATGCGTCACGATGCCCTCGGCGAGTAGCACGCGAAACCACGTGCGCAGGGCCGAGATATTCCGTCGGATCGAGCTGCCGGCGAGCCCGAGATCCTTCAGGTGATAGACAAATTCGCGGAGCACCGCCGGCGTGATCGACTGCACGTCGGTGACGCCGTGCATGCGCACGAAGGTCGCGCACCGCACGACGTCGCGGCGATAGGCGTCGATGGTGCGTGGCGACGCGCCGTCTTCGAGCGTGAGCGCGTCCTCGAACGTGCGCAAATGGAACGGGCCGACAAGCGCCGCATCCTCAGGGGGCGTCATCGGCGTGCTCACGGCCGTTCCCCGGTGTGGGGATGCGATCGGCGACGCGTCGACCGTCGCGCGTACCAGATGGCCAACACGATCGCGAGAACCGCGACGGCGATGCCGCCAACGATCCGCTGCTGCGCGGCAATCCTTGCCAAGAGCGCGTCCGCGTTCTCACCCGCGCGGAACGCCAGCCAGCAGACCACGCCGTACCAGACCCCAGACGCGACAGTCATCGCGGTGGCGGCGCGGACCGCCCCGACGCCCATGGCACCCGCGACAGGCGGTACCAGTGCGCGCACGGCGGGCAGGAAGCGACTCACGGCAATCGCGACCACACTGCCCTTCTGAAAGCGTTCCGCGACGCTGCTCGCGGTGGCGGCGGGAAACACCGTCGGAAAGCGCGATGTCAGGAAGCTGATCCCCACGCGACGTCCGAGCAGAAACATGCACATGGCGCCGGCGAGATTCCCACACATGGTGGCGGACCACGCGCCGATCATGCTACCGTGGCCGCGCGCCGCCACGAACGCGCCAAGCGCGACGACGGTATCCGCCGGGAGTGGCGGAAACACGTTCTCCGCGAACGCGGCCAGCGTAATGGCCGCGTAGAGCCAGACCGTAGGAAGGGCCGACAGCCAGTCCAGCCATGCGTGCATGGCGTTTGACCGACGCTCAGTCCGTCGCGCGAACGACCGTCGCGACGGCCATGACGGCGAGCCCTTCCTCTCGTCCGATCCAGCCCAGCCCCTCGTTGGTCTTCCCCTTCACGAAGACGGCTTCGACGTCTACTCCGAGCGCCTCGGCCAGTCGCGCGCGAATGAGGGCACGCTGCGGTCCGATCTTCGGGCGTTGCGCGATGACGGTCACATCGACGTTGTGCACGTGCCAGCCAGCGGCGTGCACTCGGGCAACGGCCGCCTCAAGCATGACGATGCTGTCCTTTCCCTTGTTCGCGGCATCGGTGTCGGGAAACATCTCACCGATGTCGCCGAGTGCGGTGGCACCGAGAATGGCATCGGTGACGGCGTGACAGATCGCATCGCCGTCGGAGTGCCCGGCGCAGTGCCGGTCTGCTGGAATGTCGATACCGCCGAGCCGCATCGGGCCGCCTTCGGCGAAACGATGCGAGTCATATCCGATGCCAGTTCGCGGGGCGTTGTGCATGCGCGACTCGCTCACGCGGCGACAGTCGCCGGTTCGTTGGGCAGGATACTGTAGTCCTGCCGACGACGTGCTGGCGTGAACCCAGCATCACGAATGAGCCGATCGAGTTCGTCGGTCGTGGTGCGATGGGTCGTATTGGCCGCGGATACGACATTCTCTTCGATCATCAAAGACCCGAAGTCGTTGCAACCGTAGGTGAGCGCCATCTGACCGATTTTCATGCCCATGGTGACCCAGCTGGACTGCAGATTCGGCACGTTATCCAGGACGATGCGCGCGAGCGCGACCGTACGCAGATAGGTGGTAGCGTCGGTCTTGACCATATGCGACATGGACGGCGTGTTCTCCGGCTGGAGCGGCCACGTGATGAACGCCGTAAATCCGTTGGTCCGGGCCTGCAGGTCGCGCACGCGCTGCAAATGTTCGATGCGCTCGGCGAGCGTCTCACCGATGCCGTACATCATGGTGACGGACGTCTTCATGCCCTGATTGTGCGCGAGCTCCATGATCTCGAGCCACCGGTCCGCTCCGGCCTTTTTCGGCGCGGCGATATCGCGCACGCGCTGCACCAGAATCTCGCCACCGCCACCCGGGATCGAGTCGAGCCCGGCCGACTTCAGCTCCCGGATCACATCGGACGCGTCCATGCGGAACCGCGTCGAAAAAAAGTCCACTTCGCTGGGCGAGAAGCCGTGGATGTGAATGGGATGGTACTGCTTGATGTACCGCATCAGGTCGAGATACCACTCGAACGGGATGTACGGATTATGCCCGCCCTGAATGAGAATCTGGACACCACCGAGCGCCTTGGTCTCTTCGATCTTTTCGCCAATCTGCTCGAAAGACAGTGTATACCCTTCGTTGTGCTTCGGCCGCCGATAGAAAGCGCAGAAGCCGCAATCCGCCACACACACGTTCGTGTAGTTGATGTTGCGGTCAACGATGTACGTTACAACGCCGTGAGGATGCTTCGCCTCACGGACGCGGTTCGCCTCAGCGCCGAGTTCCAGCAGCGGAGCGTTGGTATAGAAATCGAGCAGGTCGCGCATGGGCATTCGAAGAGGTTGATCGCCGACGGCGATCGTTAGGCCGCGGGAAGAAAAGCGAGTGTGCCATCCGGCACGCGGCCGGCGATCACGAGGCGCCGGAAGAATTCGGTGAGTCCGGCGAGATGCGGATAGGACAACCGGTAGTCGAGTCCCGCGAAATACTCGAGGCACGCCTCGCGCGGCACACCGCTTGC
This sequence comes from Candidatus Kuenenia stuttgartensis, assembly GCA_943330235.2. Taxonomy (GTDB): domain Bacteria; phylum Gemmatimonadota; class Gemmatimonadetes; order Gemmatimonadales; family Gemmatimonadaceae; genus Gemmatimonas; species Gemmatimonas stuttgartiensis_A. The sequence goes on along the minus strand of CALQGY020000035.1, from coordinate 25,618 downwards.
CAACGCGGCCTGCGCCGAGAGCTGGTCGAGGTGCTGCAAGCCCCAGTCCCGCGAGGCGATTAATGAGGCGTGTACGCCGAGCGCCTCGCGCACGGGGGCAGTACGCTGCGCCACCCACACCGCGAAAACGAATGGCAGCCCGGTCCATGACTTCCAGGCTTCACCGAGATCAATGCGGTGCGGATAGCGCGCGGCCCAGTGTCCACCTCGATTCGCCTCATCGGCGATACGGAGCGCGGCATCGCCGATCACCAGGCGCGCCTCATGACGCTCCTCGTCGAAACGCGACAAATCCGCCAATTCCGCGTCGCCGGCCACAAACTCCGGCGTGCATCGCCACACGTGCTCGAACAGCAGCTCCAGCAGTGCAACGCTCGTCATGGAACTCCGGCTGACCAGCACACGCTTGCCGTCCAGCGACGATGGATGTTCGCGCGAAAAGAGCATGACGCTGCGCACTGGGCCGTCGCTGGTGATGCCCAGTTCGGGCAGCAGCAGGTAGCGGGAGGCATCACGCGCGTATTCCACCGCCGACACGACGCTCACGTCGAGCTGGCCGTTGGCCATCAATCGGTTGAGTACCGTGGGAATCCCATCGACCAGATTGCCGTCAAACGACACGATACCACGATCGATCCCGCCATAGACGGGATAGCAATTGATATACGGGATGCGACCGACTTGCAGCATGGGCGGCGTGCGAAGGGTCAGTGCGTCGTGAGCGCGAGCGGATCGGCCGTGGGATCGGCGGAGGCGTCGTCGAACTCCCGGAGAATGCGATAGAACGAATCGCGTTCGGCGGGACGCTTGCCTGCTCCACGAATCAGCGTCAACAGCGCGGGCAGCGTCATCCCCTGCGGCGTATGCGCACCGACGGCGTGATAAATCTTCTCGCGCACCACGGTCCCTTCGATGTCGTTGACGCCGAAGTGCAGCGCGATTTGCGAGACGGCGCTCGAGACCATGATCCAATGCGACTTGATGTGCTCGAAGTTGTCGAGGAACAACCGGCCCACCGCCAGGTTACGCAGGTCGTCGAATCCGGTGGTCGCAGTGCCCTCACGTCCGAGCGTCTTCCCAAGCTCGTTGTCGTCGGGATGATAGGCCAGCGGGATGAAGGCGAGGAATCCGCCGGTCTCGTCCTGCAGGTCGCGGAGCATGGTGAGATGCTGCACACGATCCTCCATCGACTCCACGTGGCCGTAGAGCATGGTGCAGTTGGACCGGATTCCCAATCGATGCGCGGTGCGGTGCACGTCGATGTAATCGGTACCGCCGAGCTTCTTGTCGGCGATCACGTCGCGCACTGCGGCGCTAAACGTTTCGGCGCCGCCCCCAGGCATCGTATCGAGACCCGCTTCGCGCAGCGCGATGAGCACGTCTTCGCGGCTCATCTTCTCGATGCGGGCGATGTGCGCGATCTCGACCGCTGTGAGTGCCTTGATATGCACTTGCGGATGGCGCGCCTTGAGCGCGCGGAACATCGTCTGGTAGTACTCGAGCCCCGCCTGCATATCGAGCCCGCCCACGATGTGAAATTCGCGGGTGATGGTGCCATCGGCGCGATCGGACTCTGCCAGCACCTGCTCGAGGGTGTAGCGGTACGCGCCCTCTTCTTTGGGGAGCCGGGCGTAGCCGCAGAACACACACGTCTTGCGCAGGACGCAGACGTTGGTGGGATTGATGTGCTGGTTGGCGGCGAACGTTACGACATCGCCATGCTTGGCACGATTGGCCGCGTCGGCCATGGCGCCGACGCCGAGCAGATCGGGGGACTGATACAGGGTGAGCGCGTCATCCGCCGTGAGGCGCTCGCCCGCGCGCAGCTTCTCGCCGATGGGGCGGAGACGCGTATCGCGCAGGCGGTCAAGATCGAATTGTATCGGAGCAGGCATCAGGACGTACTCGGCCAAGGGCGCGATGGTCTCGCGCAGACCATCACCGCGATGAACGCCCCGACGGGCCTACTCGTGCCACCGTCGGAGCGCGATCGAAACGTTATGTCCGCCAAAGCCGGAGCTGTTGGACATGGCGACGTCAACGACGCGCTGGCGCGGCGTATTCGGCGTGTAGTCCAGGTCGCACTCGGGATCTGGCGTGGTGTAGTTGATCGTGGGTGGAATCAGATTGTCGCGAATGGCGAGCGCGCAGGCAATGAACTCCACCGCGCCGGCCGCACCGAGCATATGGCCGGTGGCCGACTTGGTGGAACTGACCGACAGCACGTGAGCATGGTCCCCGAAGACCGCCTTGATCCCCTTCGACTCGTTGGGATCGTTCAGCGGCGTCGAGGTGCCATGCGCGTTGATGTACTGCACGTCGGTCGGCACTAGCTTGGCGTCGTTCAATGCGCCGCGCATAGCCCGCTGCAGCCCTTCGTGCGCATCCGGCTGACCGGTGAGATGGTAGGCATCTCCGGTTGCCCGGTAGCCGACGATCTCGCCGTAGATCCGCGCGCCGCGGCGGAGCGCATGCTCAAGTTCTTCGAGCACCACCACCGCGGACCCTTCACCCATCACAAAGCCGTCGCGCCCCAAATCGAACGGACGGGACGCGGTGGCGGGCGAATCGTTGCGTGACGACAGCGCGCCCATATTCGCGAACCCGCCGATGGACATGGGCGTCACGGCGGCCTCAGACCCGCCAGCGACCATCACGTCGGCATCGCCGTACTGAATAATGCGAAAGGCGTCACCGATCGCATGGGCGCTGGAGGCACATGCTGAGACGGTGGCGTAGTTCGGCCCTTTGGCCTGGAGGCGCATCGAGACGATACCCGCCGCGATGTCGCCGATGAACATCGGAATGAAGAACGGTGAAATCTTGCTCGGTCCCAGCGTCCGATACACGTCATGCTGGTCTTCGAAGCTACGAATGCCGCCGATCCCACTGCCGATGATCACACCCATGGATTCCGGTACGACGGAACCCGGCGTGATGCCAGCGTCCGCGACCGCCTGCAATGAGGCGGCCACGGCGAACTGTGCATACACGTCGGCGCGCTTGGCTTCCTTCCGATCCATGTACGCGAGCGGGTCGAATGCCTTGACCTCACACGCGAACCGAACGGAATACTTCGACGCATCAAACCTGGTGATGTCTGCTGCGCCGGACTTCCCATCGAGCAACGCCTGCCAGGTCGTCGCCACGTCGTTGCCGACGGGCGTTACCGCACCAAGTCCTGTGACGACGACCCGCCGACGCATCAGCCCGTGACCTTGGCCTCAAGGTACGCCACGGCGTCTCCGACCGTGCGGAGCTTCTCGGCATCTTCGTCAGGAATATCGATGTTGAATTCCTTCTCGAACTCCATCACGAGCTCCACGATGTCGAGCGAGTCAGCGCCAAGGTCTTCGATGAAGCTTGCCTCTGGCGTGAGCTTCTCGCGCTCCACCCCGAGCTCCTTTTCGATGATGTCCTTGATCTTATTCGCGTGATCCGACATGGAACGTTTCCTCTAGGTTGAGAAGGTAAAAAAGGAACTTAGCTACATCACTAGGCCGCCGTCCACCACGAATACCTGCCCGGTTACGTACCGGGTCAGATCCGAGGCGAGGACGGCCACCATGCCCGCGATATCATCGGGCGTCCCCAATCGATCCAGGGGAATTCCAGCACTGAGCGCGGTTCGAGCTTCCGGTGTCATCGCCGCTGTCATGTCGGTCTCGATGAAGCCGGGGGCTACGACGTTTGCGAGGATATTCCGCGACGCGAGCTCCTTGGCGATCGACTTGGTCATGCCGATCAGCCCGGCCTTGCTCGCCGCGTAATTCGCCTGCCCCTTATTGCCAATGAGACCCACCACGCTGGCGACGTTGATAATACGTCCCCAGCGGCGCTTCATCATACCGCGAGAGGCGGCTCGGCAGGTGGCGAAGGCTCCTCGCAGATTGGCGTTGATCACGGCGTCCCAGTCATCGTCCTTGAGGCGCATGAGCAAGTTGTCGCGGGTAAGCCCCGCATTGTTCACGAGGATATCGAGCTGCCCGAAATCGCGCTCGACGGCCTCGACCAAGGCGACAGCCTCCGCCACAATGCTCACGTCCCCCGCATAGCCGCGCACTTCCATTCCCGTGGCCGTCGCGATCTCCTGCGCGGCCATGTCCGCCTTGGCCTGATCGCGACCGGTCACCGCCACCCGCGCTCCGGCCCGCGCCAACGTCTCGGCGATGGCGCGGCCGATGCCGCGCGTCGATCCCGTCACGAGCGCGACGCGCCCGGACAGATCAATACGAGGTGCGAGAGTGGCGTCAGACATCGCGGCTCACCAGCTGGAGAAGTTGTTCAATCTCGGCGACCGTGCCGCAGGCCGCCGTCTTGATGTGCGGCGCGATGCGACGCGCCAGGCCGGAGAGCACACTGCCCGTCCCCATCTCGACGAAGAGGGCGTCGGGATAGGATGCGGCCAGCGTTTGCATCACGCGCGTCCACTGCACGGGCGCGGTGATCTGCTGCACGAGTAATTCGCGGGCACGCGCCGGAGTTTCCACGGCCTCCGCATTCACATTGGCGATCACGGGGATGCGCGGGGAGTGGAGTGCCGCGGCGCCGAGGGCGTCGTCGAGTCCACTTGCGGCCGCGAGCATCAAGGGCGAATGAAACGCGCCACTCACCGGCAGGGGGAGGCAGCGCTTGGCGCCGGCCTCTTTGCACAGCTCCATCGCGCGTTCAACCCCGGCCACTTCGCCGGAGATCACGACCTGCTCAGGGCTGTTGTAGTTTGCGGGAACCACGAGACCGCGCTCTGCCGTCGCCTGCGCACAGATGGCGTCAATGGAGCTCGTGAGAACGCCGAGTACGGCGGCCATGGCGCCGGGCCGTGCAAGGCCCTGTTCGTACATGAGCGTGCCACGCCGACGGACGATTCTCGCGGCTTCGGCGAGTTCGAAGAGCCCCGCCAGATGATACGCCGAAAACTCGCCGAGCGAATGCCCGGCAGCGGCGCGCACCGATGTGCCGAGGGCCTCTCGGACAACGGCCCAGACCGCCGCACTGTGAGCGAGTAGCGCTGGCTGCGCGTTCAGGGTGCGAGTCAGCTCGTCGGCCGGCCCCTCGAAGGCGAGCGTCGACAGTGCGGTACCGATCGCGTCATCGACGACCCGGTAGGCCTCACGCGCCGCCGGGAAAGCCTCGTAGAGGTCCTTTCCCATGCCGACGCGCTGCGAGCCCTGGCCCGGCATCAGCACCACGATGTCCATGGTCATTTCACGAAGTGTGTGTTCGTTGAGAGGGCGCTTTAGAAGCGCACCACCAACGAGCCCCAGGTAAATCCGGCGCCGAAGGCGGCGAAGAGCACGGTCATGCCTTCCTTCACGCGCCCCTGTTCGATCGCATCGCTGAGCGCGATGGGAATGGAAGCTGCGGAGGTGTTGCCGAAGCGATCGACGTTGACAAACACACGATCCATCGAGATGCCCGCATTCTTCGCGGTGGCTTCGATGATGCGGATGTTCGCCTGATGCGGGATCAGCAGATCAATGTCGGCCGCTGTGAGCTTGGCGGCGTCGAGTGCGCGATCGGTGGCTTCGGCCATGGACCGTACCGCGTGCTTGAACACGTCACGACCAGCCATCCGCACGTACTGCCGCTTGGACTCGAAGGTGTCGGGCGTGAACGGCTCCGCACCGCCGCCGGCCGGACGCCAGAGCAACTCGGCTAGTGCGCCATCCGAGCGCATGAACGACGACAGGATACCCTTCTGCCCGGTCCGCGTCCGACGCACGATGGCGGCACCCGCTCCATCGGCGAACAGAATGCACGTATTGCGATCGGTCCAGTCTACGATGGCGCTCAGCTTTTCCGCGCCGATGACGAGGACCGTCTCCGCGCTGCCATTCGCGATGAGTGACTCGGCGACGATCACGCCATACAGAAAGCCTGAGCAGGCAGCGCCGATATCGAAGGCGACGGCGCGTGAGCACCCAAGCAGATGCTGGACTTCAACGGCGGTGGCCGGAAGCAAGTGATCCGGCGACACCGTCCCGAGGATGATCGCATCGATTTCACCAGGCTGCACGCCGGCGCGCGCCATCGCCTGCCGCGAGGCCTCGGCGGAGAGCGATGCGAGCGACTCACCATCTTTGGCGATGTGACGCTGGCGGATGCCGGTGCGCTCGATGATCCAGTCATCGTTTGTCTCGAGACCCATCGCGGTGATGTCATCGTTGGTCATGACATTTTTGGGCACCGAGTGACCGGTGCCGGCGATGTAGGCGAATGGACGCTTCATGCGTTGCTCGCGGTAGCAGGCGGCTGGGGCGCGGGCGTGATGCCCACTAACTGTCGTCCGATCTCGTCCGTCATTCCGGACTCGTACGCGCGCACGGCCATGTGAATGGCGTTCATCAGGGCACGCGGGGAGCTCTTCCCATGCGAGATGATGGAGACGCCGCGCACGCCAAGCAACGGCGCGCCGCCGTGTTCATCCACGTCGAATTCTTTGAGGGCACCGCGTAACGCCACGGCCTCAAGTCCCGCGGCCTTGGACACCATGCCGATGAGCATCGGCGCGAGGCTCTCGTAGAACTTGAGTAGCACGTTGCCGGTGAATCCGTCGCAGACGACGACATCGATCGGACCGCGATCGCACTCCCCGCGTGGGATATCGCGACCCTCGATATTTCCGATGAAGTTCAGGCCCGCATGGATCAGCCGCTGGTGCGCTTCTTTGACCGCCGCATTCCCCTTCTCCGGCTCCTCGCCGATGGAGAGGAGGCCGACCGCCGGCTCCGCGCGACCGAGGAGATCGCGCGCATAGACGGCGCCGATGCGCGCGAATTGCACGAGCTCTTCGGGGGAGCAATCGACATTGGCCCCCGAATCGAGTACGAGGATCGGCTGCCGCGCCGTCGGGAAGATCGTCCCGATGGCGGGTCGCGTGAGTCCGGCGTGGAGCTTGAGATGTGCCAGTGACGCGACCATCTGCGCGCCGGTGCTGCCGGCGGAGACGAAGCCGTTCGCGTGGCCGTCTGCAACACGTCGAATGCCGACGACCATCGAGCTGTTGGATTTCGCCCGCAGCGCGACGGACGGCTTGTCCGTCATTTCAATGACGTCTGGCGCCTCGACGATGTGCAATCGGCCGAGGTGCGTGGCGAACGCCGAAAACTCACCGGTCATCAGGGCATCTAGCTCTGCCTGGATGACCGACGAGCGGCCTACAAGTTCGATGTGGTGCTCAGCCGGTAGCTCAGCGAGCGCGTGCAATGAGCCCGCGATGGGGGCCCGGGGGGCAAAATCTCCCCCCATGGCATCCACGGCGATGCGCGCCAACGCTTACGCTTCCTGCGCGGCGACTCGCTGCACGCCCGCGTAGAATCCACACTCCGCGCAAACGCGGTGCGGACGCTTCATCGAGCCGCACTGCGGGCACGACTGGATGACGATGGCAGGCGCGGTCTTGTGCGTGTTGCGGGCGCGCTTGCGTCGCTTCGAGGTACGGCGTTTCGGTACGGCCATGTGACTCTGACCTAAACGTTCGAGACGGAAAAAGCCGTCAGGATTCGGAGATGCGCGCGTCGCGCAATCCGTCCCAACGAGCATCGGAATCCGGTACGCAGGCGCACGTGCCGGTATTGCGGTCGATACCACAGGTGGGGCAGAGCCCCTTACAGTCTTCACGGCAGAGCGCGAACGCGGGGGCGGCAACGAGCCACTCTTCACGCACGGCCGACCGCATGTCCAACTCCCGAGCTCCTGCCGGAATGAGGACGACATCATCCTCATCGGCGTCGTCGAGCCCAGCTTCTGCGAACAGTAACGTCACGTCCTCGCAAACGCCCACTTCAACCGGCACTAAACATCGCCGGCACTCGGTGGCCGCCATGCCTTCGAGCACGCCCGTAAAGTAGAAACGACTGTGCCCTGCCCCGGAGAGCCGGCCACTGACGTGCACGCCGTCTCGCAACGGGCGAACGTCGTCGGCTTCCCACACCGGATCAGTCGCAGAGAGTATCCCATCGACGCTCTCTGCCTGCGCCTCTAGACCCCGGATGTCGAAATACAGCATAGCCGTGAAAAGTAGAGCGGCGACCCCCGTCACACAAGGGCCGCCGCTCTCCAATCCACTCGGCTGTTACGCGCTCAAGTAGCGTCCAGACGCGGAGTTAGACCTGAACGGTGCCGACCGCCGATCCGCCAGCGATCCGCCAGCGATCAGCCCGCGAGGACTTCGCACTCGGCGAAGAAAAAGCCCGCCTCGCGCGTTGCGTTGTCGTCCGAATCCGACGCATGGATGGCGTTCCGCCCCTTCGACTCCGCGTACAGCTTCCGGACCGTCCCGTCCGCCGCTTCGGCGGGATCGGTGGCGCCGATCACCCCGCGGAGCGTCGCGACGGCGTCGTCACGCTCGAGGATCAACGGCATGCAGGGGCCGCTCGTCATGAACTCCACCAGCTCGCCGAAAAAGCCGCGCTCGCGGTGGACCGAGTAGAACTCGCCGGCTTGCGCCGTCGTCAGGTGCATGACACGAGCGGCCTTCACGCGAAAGCCCGACTGCTCGAGCAGCGCGATAATGAGGCCAGCCTTGCCGCCGCCGAAGGCGTCAGGCTTGATGATGGTCAGGGTACGACGTCCAGTCATGGTCAGGATCCTATCAATTTGCGAACGATGTCACCGCGCGTGAGAAAGCCGACTAGTCGGTCGTCCTCCACGACGGGCACTCGATCGACGTCTTTGTTCAGCAGGAGTGCAGCGACTTCGGCCAGCGGTTGATCGGGCGTGACGCAGAGGACCTGACGGGTCATGACGTCACGAACGGTCCGGCGGGCCGCCGCGGGCGGTAGCGTCGCGGCGACGCCCCCGGCGCGGGGAAGATAATGACTCAGCAGATCGCGCAAGAGTTCGCGCTCGCTCAGCATGCCCAATACGCGGTTGTCCTCGTCGACGACCGGCAGGCCGCCGACCCCCGCCCGGAGCATGTCCATGACGGCGCTGCGCAGGGGAGCATCCGGACCGACCGATCGGGGCCGCTCGGTCATCAGGTCGCGAACGCGCAACTGGGTGGGTACCTCGGCACGCCAGGCCGGATGGGCAATCAGCAAGGCCGCCGTGTCGGCGTCGAGCAGCCCGAGAATCGTCGCGGGCTTCGCGAGCGCACGGGCAAAGGCGCCGACGACCTGCAGATGGCGGGCCACCTGCCGCGGCGGTGCGACCACGAGCACGACAATCCTCGCCTGTTGGACCTCATCGTCATCGAGGCCTCGGGCGACGGGGGCGCGTGCCACGCCGAGCGCGACGGTGAGGTCTCGCACGGCATCGGATCGGTAATGCACGATGAACGCCCGATCAGCCAGACCGACGATGTCCTCTGGGCGGGCTTCCTCGACCCGCTCCTGGAGTCGGTCGGCGTCGCTCAACATGGCATCGTCAGCGAGACACGTGACGAGCGCCAAGGCCGCATCGGCCAACGTGGTCGCGCTGAGCGGTAGCCGGACGCGCGCGGGGTGCAGCAGGTCGGCGAGGTGCAGTGGGGCGACGGGCATTGGGAACAGTACTGTGTTCGCGGTCCGTGGGTATTGGGGCTCGAGACGATCATGGGGAGCCGGTCGCGAACGACGGGCTCCCCATGATGGCGTCTGCAGACGGTTCGCAGCGTCTTAGCTGAGTCGCGCCCGGATCAGATCAACAAAGTCGACGGGACGCTGGGCCACGCCCATTCCGGCCGCCTTAAACGAATCGATCTTCTCGGCGGCGGTACCGGCCGACCCCGAGATGATGGCGCCCGCATGGCCCATACGACGGCCTGGGGGGGCCGTCTGGCCCGCGATGAAGCCCACGACCGGCTTGGTCATGTGCTCCTTCACGAAGATGGCGGCTTCCTGCTCGTCCGTGCCACCAATTTCTCCCATCATGGCGACCGCCTTCGTCTGCGGGTCCGCCTCGAAGGCCGCGAGGCAGTCGATGAAGTTGGTGCCGTTGATCGGATCGCCACCGATGCCCACGCACGAGCTCTGACCGATGCCGGCCATCGTGAGCTGGTTGACGATTTCATACGTGAGCGTTCCCGAGCGGCTCACGACACCGACATTTCCGGGCATGCAGATACGACCCGGAATGATGCCGACCTTGGACTGGCCCGGCGTGATGAGGCCCGGGCAGTTCGGGCCGATGAGGCGCGCGCCGTGGTCCTTCACGTACGGGTACACCTTGGTCATGTCGAGGACCGGCACGCCCTCCGTGATGCAGACGATGAGTTTCACCCCTGCGGCGGCCGCTTCCATGATGGCGTCCGCGGCGAACATCGGCGGCACGTAGATCACGGTGGTGTTGGCGCCCGTGGCCTGCACGGCGTCGTAGACGGTGTCATAAATGGGCACCGTGCTCTCGAACTGCTGACCGCCCTTCCCAGGGGTCACGCCGGCCACGACCTTCGTGCCGTACTCCATCATCTGCTTGGCGTGGAACGAGCCATCGCGGCCCGTGATGCCCTGCACCAGCAGCTTCGTGTTGTTGTCGATGAAGATGCTCACGCGGCACCTCCCTTCGTCGCCAGTTCGACGGCGCGCTGCACCGCGGCATCCATGTCGTTCGAGGCCGAGAAGCCGTTGTCCTGCAGGATCTTCACGGCGATCTCCTCATTCGTGCCAGTGAGTCGGATGACGATGGGTACCGTGAGCGGATTCGCCTTGGTCGCCGTGACGATGCCATTGGCGACGTCGTCGGTGCGGGTGATTCCGCCGAAGATGTTGAACAGAATGCACTTCACGTTCGGATCGGACGTGATGATGCGGAGGGCATTCACGACCTTCTCCGGATTCGACGAACCGCCGATATCGAGGAAGTTGGCCGGATCGCCGCCGTAGTACTTCACGAGATCCATCGTGGCCATCGCGAGACCAGCACCGTTCACGACGCAGCCGACGTTGCCATCAAGCTTGATGAACGTGAGGTTCGCGTTGCGCGCATCGACTTCGCTCGGGGCTTCCGACGACTCGTCGCGCAAGGCGGCGATGGCGGGGCGACGATCGAGTTCATTGTCGTCGATGACCATCTTGCCGTCGACGGCGAGCAACTCGCCCTGGGGCGTCATCACGAGCGGATTGATTTCCGCCAGCGAGCAGCCCGCATTCATGAACGCCGTGTACAGCTGCTGCATGATCTTCGCAGCCTGACGGGCGAGCTTGACGTCCGGGTACAGGAAGAAGCCCATGCGCATCGCTTCGAATGGCAGCAACCCGTACCGCGTGTCCACCGGGAAATAGAGAATCTTTTCCGGCGTTGAGGCGGCAACTTCTTCGATGTCGATGCCACCGGCGGCGCTCACCATGAAGACCGGCTTCTTGGTGGCGCGATCGACGATGATGCCGACATACGCTTCGGAGCCGATGTCGGCGGCGACGGTGACGAGCACCTTCTCCACCGTCAGATCCTTGATCTGCATGCCGAGGATGGCGGTCGCCTTCTCGCGCGCATCGGCGGGCGTCTTGCAGAACTTCACGCCGCCGGCCTTACCGCGTCCGCCGGCGTGTACCTGCGCCTTCACCATCACGGCCGTGCCATAGCGTTGTGCAATGGCTTCAGCGGCCTCTGGGGTCGTCGCGATTTCGCCGAGCGGGATCGGCACGCCGGCCGCCCGCAACAGTTCCTTCGCCTGATACTCGTGTAGGTTCACGCGTTCTCCGAATCGAGGGGTGCAACGTACGAAACAATGCTACCCGATCGCGCGCGACCCTGCCATCTCGCCGCGTCGCATCGGTACTGCCGACCGCGTCTAGCGCGGTGTCTTACCCACCACGAGTCCGAGACTATCGAATGCCGCGCCGAAGCGCGTCCATTCTCCTCGGCGCATCGCGTCCCGCATGACCGCATAGAAGTGCGCGATCTGCTCGTCGCGCGCCGCACCGGTCATGGGTAGTGCGTCGGGCCGTGACCGAGCAGAGGGCGTCACGCCGCGGAGGGCCGCGACGGCGTCCCCCAGCGTACTGCCCAGCGCCAGCCGCGACCCGACCAGCACACCGACGAGGCTGATCATCGGGGCCCCATCGGAGCGGTTCCAGAACAATGACTGTACGAGCATCGGGCCTTCTACGCTGGAGATCATCTGCCCGCGCCCAATGCGCGTCCGAGGTTCCCGCCGCGTGCCTTCCGGCAGTCCAGCGCGCACGCTGTCGAGCGCGGCGCGGAGCCGCTCGGAGAGCGCCCCCCACCGTGCGCGCGGGGCGGTGGTGGAATCCCAGACGGTGGTCCGATATCGGCCACCGACGGCCGTGATGATGCCGTCCACGTGATCGCTGCCGTCCAGCAGCGGCACGCTCCACGCAGGGATGGTCCGGAGTCCATCGCGGACGAGGTGCGGCGGCGTTGCCGTCGGGGCGATGCTGTCGGGGAGGTGCCGAGCCACCGCACCCACTAGCCGAGAGCCGTAGCGTGCGAAGGTTCGCATCTGGGCGGTCGCCCCCTCCGTCGCGGGGGGGAGTTGATCGACGACCCGCGCCGGTAGCTCGCGCAGGTGCACGACCAAATTGGGAATACGGGCGAACCACGAGCGTGCGATGGGATCGAGTCGGTCGACCAGCACGAAACGCACGCGACCCGTCGCCGCATCGACGAGCGCCGTGGCGGCGAACCGGAAATAGCCTCGCTCCTCGCCGGCGAGCGTCCATCGTTGGCTCAGCGGAAAATGATCCGACGCACTGTACAGATTGACCGCCCAGAGCAGGTTCCCGTCGGCGAGAATGGGCCGGACGTCCTCGCTCATGGCGAAGATCGGCGCGAGGCGCTGGACCCGCTCACGGACGTCACGATGGTCGACGAGACGCGGCGAGGCCCCGGAGACGGTATCGGCATTCAAGAGCGATGGATCTCTCGCGGCCCACGCATACGCGATACGCATGCCGAGGCCGCGCATCGGCGTGCCAAGTACGCCAGCCGGATCCGCGACCAGCCGATGCCCCTGCAGGCCGGGGGCGACGACGGGTTGGTTGGCGGCATCGCGATCGGTACGGTCAACGGGCCCATCGAGCACGCTGTCGCGCAGCACGGCTTGTGTGACGTCGGTGACCGACACGCTCCAGCTGTCGGCGCTTGACGGTGGTCGGCGAATTTGCAGCGCGGCGAGGTGCCCTTCTGGTGTGCTGACCCAGCCTGAGGCTCCCGCATCGATCATACTGGTTGCGCCGTCGCCCTGGCGTACGCGTGCGGCCGCCGGCTCCCAGAGACTCACGTGCGCCGAAAGATCCGCGAGCGCCATCCGTGTCTCGGGCGGCGCCGCGATCCCCACAGCGTCGGCGGCCCGCAACCGGATCGCGTCGACGTCATAGGCGCGCCGACTGACCAGGGTCCGCGTTGTCATGTACGGCTGGTCCCGACGGGCGGGATCGCCGACCAGCGTACTGCGCGTGAGCAGAATTGGCAGCACCTGCCGTCCGCCAATTGCCACCGCGAGTACGATCGACAGTGTGACGAACGCGGAGCGTACCTGGCCGATCCAGCTGACGCGCAAGAAAATCGGCGCGGCGATGGCGCAGACGATCACCAGAATGCGATCGACCTGCAGTGTGAGGACGTGATCAATCCGGAGGAACAATCCATCTGGGCCGCTGCCGCGTTGCAGCAGATCGAAGGTGTCGAGCCGGTAGCTCCACGCGAGCAGCAAGAGCACGATGGCCCCGAGCACGCTGAGGTGGCGTCGCACGTGCGTGGAGGCGATGATCCGTCGGCCCTCCATGCGCAGGCTGCGGGTCAGCGCGTAGAGCAGGAGTACGACGGTCAGCGTCACCACGAGCGTCGCGAGCGCCCAGAGATAGGCGGTCTCCTCGAGGGGCAGCAGATAGACGTAGAACCCGAGATCCCGATTCAGGATGCCCTCGATTTCGCCGAACGGCAGTCCGTGGCGTGCCATCGCGACGGTGGTCCATTCGGTGAGCGGCAGCGACAGGCAGAAGGCGATCACGGCTGCCGCCAACAGCGTCAGCGCGTGCAGTCGTTGCGGCGGGACCATCTCGGTCAGCTCGATGTTGGCCACACGCGCCGGCACCGCGACGGCCAGAATGGTCTGACGGACCCCTTGCAGGTTGGCGAACGCGAACGCCGTCCCGGCAATCCACGCGATGCCTTGCAGCAGGAGCATGTCGGTGGTCCGCTCCCAGAACAGCTGGGGCGCCCCCATCGCGTCATACCATGCGTGGTCGACCACCAGCGCGGTGACGGCTCGCCCCAGCAGCAGTGTCGCTGCGGCGAGCAAGACGGCCACGACCAGCCCGCGGCGTAGTCGCATCTCAGGTGGCCGAGTACATCGGGATCAGAGCGAGACGCCCTGTGTGTGCAACCAGCCTTCCATCTCAGCGCGGATCTCGGCGAGCCGCTCTGCGGAGCGCGCTTCGAAGCGCGCTACGATAACGGGCTGTGTGTTGGAGGCGCGAAGGAGGCCCCACCCGTCGCCAAAGAGTACGCGCACGCCGTCGACGTCAATCACGTCGTGCGTTGCCTTGAAGTGTGCCGCGGCTCGTTCGACGATGGCAAACTTCGCAACTTCATCGGTATCGATGCGGAGTTCCGGCGTGGAGACGAACGGCGGGACATCGGCCAACAGTTCATCGATGCGCTTGCCGGAGTCTGCGATGATCCGCAGCAGGCGTGCCGCCGCGTATAACGCGTCATCGTGTCCGTAGAAGCTTTCGGTGAAGAACATGTGCCCCGACATCTCTCCGGCGATGGGCGCATGCATCTCTTTCATCTTGTCCTTGATGAGCGAGTGCCCGGTCTTCCACATCACGGCGACGCCGCCGGCCTGCTCGATCCCATCCGTGAGCGCCTGCGAGCACTTGACGTCGAAAATGATTGGCTGGCCGGTACCGGTCCGCGCCAGGACATCGCGTGCATAGAGGATCAGGATATGATCGCCCCAAATGATGCGACCGGTTCCGTCCACGACGCCGATGCGGTCGGCATCGCCATCGAACGCGACGCCGATTTCGGCACCGCTTTCGCGGACCGCCGCGATGCAGTCCGCAAGGTTCTCGGGGACGGTCGGATCGGGATGATGATTGGGGAAGGTGCCGTCGCTTTCGGTGAAGAGACCGATGCCGTCCACATCGAGGGCCCGCATGAGTTGCGGAGCGACGAGCGCCCCTGCCCCGTTGCCGCAATCGTAGACGACCTTCAGGCGCGAGCCATCCGGGCGATGGAGCGGCCCAATGCGCGTGGCAATGTCGGCGACGTAGCGGTCAATTACTTCGACGTGGGACACCGCACCGTGGCCGCTCGGGAACTGACCGGCAATGATCAGCTGGTAGAGCGCCTGAATTTCCGCGCCGTGCAGCGAGCCCGTGCCGATGCACATCTTGAAGCCGTTGTACTCCGGCGGATTGTGCGATCCGGTGATTTGGATGCCACCGACGACCGGCTCGTGATGGAGCGCCCAATAGAGGAGCGGGGTTGGCACGACCCCGACATCAACCACGTCAACACCGCACTCGGTGAGGCCGCGGACCATGGCGTCGCGGAGCATGTCACCGCTGGGGCGATTGTCACGGCCGACGGCGACGGCGCCACGGATCCCTTTCGCAGCGAGATACGCCGCGTACCCGCGCCCGAGTCCGTACGCGACCTCGGCGGTGAGGTCCGTCCCCACGATGCCGCGAACGTCGTACTGCCGAAAAATGGTCTGGCTGATGCTCATCGCGTGCTCGGAAACGTGGGAAAGGTTTGCGGCGTGGGGCTCAGGACGTGCTTAGGACGTACTTATTGCGCGACACTCGCGGTGCTGAGATTGGCGCGGCTTGGTGCGGGAACACTCCGACTCGCTGACGGGGTGGAGAATGTCGCGCTGCGGGCAATTCGAGCGAGCGGCGTGGGATAGATGCCGAGCACGAGGAGGAGGATCGCCGTGATGGCGATAAGCCGACTCGTTAGCGGCGTCGGCTTCGGCACGGCATGGCCGTCTGGACGCGACTTCATGAACATCGCGGCAATCACCGGCAGATAGTAGCCGGCCGATATCACGCTGCTGAGCACCACGATGACCGCCAACTGCGTTTGCGGTGCGGAGGACTGCAACGCCGATTGCAGCAGATACCACTTGGCGAAGAATCCCATACCGCCGGCCAAGGGCATACCGAGGAGGGCGAACAGGTAGATCGCCATGGCCACGGCGAGCAAGGGGCGCACGCTCCAGAGCCCCGCAACATCATCCAGTGTCGGCGAACGATCGCGGCCGTGATTCAGCGTGATCAGCACGCCGAACGCCCCCATCGTCGCGAGCGTGTAGGACGCGAGAAAGAAGAGCAACGCCGACGAACCGGCTTGGGAATTCACGGTGAGGGCGACCAGCAGGTAGCCGGCCTGAGCGATGCTGGAGTACGCGAGCATGCGCACCAGATTCCGTTGGGACAGTGCCATGATGTTCCCAGCAACCATGGTGGCCACCGCGAGCCACCAGAGCACCGCGTGCCAGTGTCCGACGGCGCCACTCAGGGCTTCCGCCATGACGCGCGCGAAGGTCGCGAACGCGGCCGTCTTGACGACGGCGGCCATGAATGCGGTGATCGGCAACGGAGCGCCGTCGTACACGTCGGGCGCCCAGAGATGGAACGGCGCCAAGGCAATCTTGAATGCGAACCCGATCAGCAGCAGTCCCATGCCGATGAGGAACATCGGTGACAGCATGGGATGGGTATGTACCCACGCAGCGATATCGACGAGTCGCGTGCTTCCGGTGGCGCCGAAGAGTAGCGCCATCCCGTAGAGGAGGAATCCGGTGGAGAATGCCCCGAGCAGGAAGTACTTGATGGCCGCCTCTGCGCCGCGCGGACTGCGGCGATTGACGCCCGCGAGCACGTACACGGCCAGCGACATCAATTCGATGCCGAGAAAGACGAACATGAGGTCGCGCGCGCCGGCGAGGACCATCATGCCGGCGGCTGCGAGCAACATCAGGACCGGGACTTCAGGACTGTACGCGCCGCTGTGGGCGTGGTCCGCATCAAGCAGCATCAGGGCGAGCCCTGTGCCTCCGAGAATGAGGAGATCGACCGCCCAGCGAAATCCGTCACCGGCGATGCGCAGATCGGGCGTGCCCGATACGCCATCACCCCACTCAATGATGACCACGACGGCGACGAGCAGGCAGAGCATCATCGCGAATTTGGTCACTGCTGCCGTGCGCTCAGCACCCTCCGCACTGCCCGCCACATTGCCCTGACGGTTCCAGACGGTGGCAAGCAAGAGCGTCAACGCGCCCGCGCAGAGCAACAACTCGGGAGCGAGGGTTTGCAGCATGAAGCCGGGAGACACAAGATCGCCCATCGGTCAGTGACTGGTGGAGAGAGACGTACGATCGATGGTCGCATTGACGCCGAACCGTGCGGCCTCAACGACGCCACGGGATGCCTGTTCGACACGATGCAGCACGGGGCCAGGCGCGACGCCCATCCACAGGATCCCGACCGCGAATACGCCCATGACCGCGAACTCCCGGCGTGTCAGGTCGCTCAGCGACTGATTCGCTGGCGCGTCGAGCTTTTCGAAGAGCACGCCCTGCAGCGCGCGGAGTCCATACACGGCGGCGAAGACCACGCCGGTGGTTGCGATGATCGCCAGTGTGGGCTGCTCGCCGTACGTGCCGAGCAGCACCAGGAACTCACCGACGAATCCGTTGGTGCCGGGCAGGCCAATCGTCGAGAGCATCGCGAGTGTCAGTACGAGGCTGAACGCGGGCGCGACGCGCGCGAGCCCACCGAATGCCGACAATTCTGTGGTGCCCCGACGATCCTGCAACATGCCCGCCAGCAGGAAGAGTGCGCTGGTCGTGATGCCGGAATTGATCATGATGAGGACGGCCCCCTGCACACTCTGCTGGGTGAGCGCGAACGTGCCCAGCATGATGAAGCCCAAGTGACTGATCGCGCTGTACGAGATCATGCGCTTCAGATCGCGCTGCATCATGGCCACCATCGCGCCGTACACGATCGCGACGACGGAGAGCACGAGGATTGTCCCCTGCACGACCGGATGTGTGGCGGCCGCGGGAAACAACGGGATCGCGAAACGAAGGATCGCGTAGACGCCCACTTTCAGTCCGAGCGTCACGGCCGCGAAGGTCGGCGCACTCCCTTGGGCGTCTGGCAGCCACGTATGGAAGGGGACCAACGCGGACTTCACGGCGAACGCTAGGAAGAAGGCCCCGAACATCCACAACTGGACGCTGGAGTCCAAACGGACCTGCAGGAGTTGATCCAGCTGGAACGAGGTGCCACCACCGGCGTTCCAGAGCGCGAGCAACGCGACCAGCATTAAGAGTGAGCCGACGAGCGTGAACAGCACATAGCGCAGGCTCGCACGCATGGAAGCGCCGGTCCCCCAGATCCCGATCAGGAAATACGTGGGGATGAGCATCAACTCCCACGCGAGGTAAAACAGCAGCAGGTCGAGCGAGGTGAGCACCCCAATCAGACCGGCGGTCAGTAAGAGGACGAGCGCGCCGAACGCGGGCGTCTTGACCCGCACATTGTCCCACGACGCGAGCAATGTGAGCGGCATCAGCACGGCGGTCAGCACCACCATGGGCATCGACAATCCGTCCACGCCGAGACTGAGCGTGGCGCCGAGATCAGACAGCCACGGCAGGTCAATGCGCGCTTGCCATCCAGTGACAGCCGGGTCGTAGGCACACCAGAGGGCGATCCCGAGCAGAGCCTCGAGCGTGAGCGCCGCGAGCGTCAGCTTGCGGGCATCGGGGCCGCCGATGGGGGCCTCGCCACCCGAATCGTCACGGGACTCATCGCGGCCGAGGAATCGGACGATCAACGCCGCTAGGAGCGGCACCAGCACCATCGCAGGCAGCAACCAGTGCATCGCGCCCAGAGAAATGAGGAGTGCGCGCATAGGTCAGCGAAGCGTGAGAGCGGCGAGCACGGCCAACGCGCCGGCTGTGATCATCCAGGCGTACTTCCCGACGTCTCCATCGTGAAGCTTGCCCCCGACGAATTGTGCGGTGCGCGCGAGCGCGGATCCACCGGCGCTGAAGGCGCGATCGACGCCGCGGTCGAGCCCTCGGTCAAGCACCGATCCCGCTACGGCGTTGATCGGTCGGACGATGATCGTATTGATGCCGGCGTCAACGCCGTACGCATTTGCCAACACGCGGGCGAGGCCCGTGTCCGCATCGGCATGGGCGGCATCAGTCATCGCACCGCGATAGCGGACGAGCGCAAAGCCGATGCCCAGCACGGCA
This sequence comes from Candidatus Kuenenia stuttgartensis, assembly GCA_943330235.2. Classification (GTDB taxonomy): domain Bacteria; phylum Gemmatimonadota; class Gemmatimonadetes; order Gemmatimonadales; family Gemmatimonadaceae; genus Gemmatimonas; species Gemmatimonas stuttgartiensis_A. The sequence continues at coordinate 6,447 of CALQGY020000035.1, read as the reverse complement.
ACAGCGATGGCGGCGCCAATCAGCCACTGTTCCGTCATGTGGGGCAGATGGGTCGTTCCAGCTAAACGCCGAGCGCTTTCGCCAGTCACCGGCTCAAGCCAACGCTCCATGAGACCGGTCGGCCCGAGGGGCATGAGGGTAGGCAAATTGAGCCACCCGCCAACGAGTGTGAGGGCCGCGAGCACCAGCACCGGTGCCGTCATGATGGTCGGCGCCTCGTGCAGCGCGGCTTGCTCCGCCTCGCCGGTGCGGTTGGCGCCCATGAACGCGAGGAGCAGCATGCGCGACATGTACACGGCCGTGAGCAGCGCGGTCAGCATGCCGAGTCCGTAGACGACATACAGCACCGTCGCGCCGGGAATGCCCAGCAGTGACGCGCTGGCGAGTGGGGATCCGGTCGCACGCGCGAACACCGATGACAAGATCTCATCCTTGGAGAAGAACCCGGCCAACGGCGGGATGCCTGCAATCGCGAGCGTCGCCAGCGCCATCGCGCCGAAGGTGGCCGGCATGAAGCGCCGTAGGCCGCCCATGTTCCGCAGATCTTGCGGATCTTCGTGGCGGTGCGTCTGATGATAGGCGCCGTGCAGCGCGTGAATCACCGAACCGGCGCCGAGGAACAACAGCGCCTTGAAGAACGCGTGCGTGACCAAATGGAAGACGCCAGCGGTATACGCACCACTGCCCACCGCGACAAACATGTAGCCGAGCTGCGACACCGTGGAGTAGGCCAACACCTTCTTGATATCCCACTGCCGCAACGCGATGGTGGCGGCAAAGAGTGCAGTCAGACCGCCAACGAGCGCCACCAACAATGACGCGCTGGGCGCGCCCGCAAAAATCGGTGCCGCGCGGGCCACGAGATACACACCGGCCGTCACCATCGTGGCCGCGTGGATGAGCGCGGAGACAGGCGTTGGACCGGCCATGGCATCCGGCAACCACACATACAGTGGGAGCTGCGCACTCTTGCCAGCACACCCGAGGAACAGAAACAGCGCGATGGTCATTACGACGGAGCTGCCGCCGAGTGGCGTCAGGGCGGCGTGCGCGCCGACAAAATCGAGATGCTGGACCGTGGTCCACATCAGGAACATGGCGACCAGAAATCCGAAATCGCCGATCCGATTGACGATGAACGCCTTCTTTCCTGCGTCCACGTTCGCGCGTTCCGTAAACCAGAATCCGATCAGCAGGTACGAGCAGAGGCCAACCCCCTCCCAGCCGACGAACAGGACGGGATAGCTCGAGCCCAAGACCAACGTCAGCATGCAGGCCACGAAGAGATTGAGATACGCGAAGTAGCGCGCGAATCCCGGATCGGTCTTCATGTAGCCGATGGAAAACAGGTGGATCAGGGTGCCAATCCCGGTGACCACAAGCGTCATCAGGATGGACAGCTGATCGATCTGGATGCCCCAATCGATCGTGAGTCCGCCGGCCGGCATCCATTCGGCGTATGTCCGAACGAACGGAACGCTCAGCTCGGTCACCCCGCGCATGACGGCGAAAATGCCAACCGTCAGGGCGAAGGCCAACGCCATGACGGCAACGGCAATGATCGACACCAGCGCATGGCGGCGCGGTGCGCTTTCGGCGGCCACGGCGTCGCGGGCGTCGGCGGATCCGGTCTGGGCCGCGGCGTTCAGCCGAGGCGCCATCGCGATCGCGCCGTTGAGCATCGCGCCAAGGAGTGGCAACAGCGGCAGCAGCCACGCGTACTCCGCAATGGTGCCATCGAGTGGGTGCGGTCGGGGAACGACCGCCTGCATCAGGGCAAAGAGCATGGGCATCAGTCGCGCAGGAGCCGTAGCGAGGAGAGCTCGACGGTTCCGAAGTGGCGGAACACGGAGATGACGATCGCCAGCCCAACGGCCGCTTCAGCCGCTGCAATGGTCATGACCATCACCACGAAGACGTGGCCGGCCACCCCATGCATCTTGGCCAACGCCACAAACGACAGATTCACGGCGTTGAGCATGAGCTCGACGCACATGAAGAGAATGAGCGCGTTGCGCCGCGTGAGTACACCAATCACGCCGATGACAAACAAGACGGCGGAGACGATCAGAGATTCAGCGATCATGCGGTCGTCCGCTTCTTCGCAAGGAGGACGGCGCCGATGACGGCGACGAGGAGAATGACGCTGGTCAGCTCGAACGCGACCAGATAATCAGTGAAGAGCGACGCCGCCACGGCGGTCACGACGTTCTCCGACGCCGAGGCGAGCGTGGTACGCGGGAGACTGCCCCGCTGCACGACCAGCAGGTTCGCCAACAGCGCCAGGCCGACCAGTCCAGCACCGAGCCGTGGGCCGACCTTCCGCATATCGCTGACGCCGATGCGGCCGAGATTCAGCAGCATGACCACGAACACGAAGACGACCATGATGGCGCCGGCGTAGACGAGCACCTGAATGACGCCGACAAACGGTGCGTCGAGCATTACGTACAGTCCGCTCAGCGCGAACATGACGTTGATCAACCAGAGCGCAGCGGGCACCGCATTGCGCCGCGTGACGAACAGGAGCGCCGACGCGATCGCGATCAGCGCAAAGAAATAGAAGTTGAACTGGTAAAAGGCGTTCATTCGCCCTTCGGGTCGGCGGGATCCCACAACTCGCTGACGGGATGGGTCTGCGCGGTCAATCGCTCGAGATCGTAGACGAACGCGGCCCGATCGAACTCGGCGTTCTCATAATGCCGACCGAGATGGATGGCCTCTTCCGGGCAGACTTCCTGGCAGTAGCCGCAGAAAATGCAGCGGAACTCATCGATCTCGAACACCAGCGGATAGCGGTTACCCTGCTCGTCCTCGCCAGGCACCAGCTTGATGCAGTTGGCTGGGCACACCGATGGACAGAGGCCACAGGCCACGCACTTCGCGGCACCGGTTTCCGTCGTCAGCATGCGATGGGTGCCGCGCCAACGCGGCGACAAATCCCACTTCGTCTCGGGGTACTGCATGGTGACCTTGTGCGGATCCACAAGGTGCTTGAGGGTCACGGCCATACCTTTGAGCGTCGCCCGCACATAGCTCACGCGCTCCAACGGTCGCTTGAGCACCTTCACGCCAATAGCCATCAGTCGACGTTCTCCGACACCAACGCGGATAGAGCTGCGGCTGGTGTCGCCGCGAGCGTTTGCAACGGCCGTTCCGCCAACTGCCGGCGCGACAGGTCGAGCCCGCGGGCCCGAAGCCGCGCGAGATCCACCGGTCCAACGCGGGCGCTGGCCGGGCTGATCAATCGGCCACGATCCAGCCATCCGAACAGGATGACCAGCAACACGACGTTGAGCGCGAACAGCGACAACGAGAACAGCGGCCCGCGCGAAATGCCCAGCGCGTCCAGCGACAGGGTGGCCGAGGCGATGATCAGGATGTAGGCCAGCGCCACCGGCAACATGACACTCCAACCGAGTGACATCAGCTGATCATAGCGGAATCGCGGCAACGTCCAGCGGATCCACATGAAGAGAAACACAAACGCGCCGGTCTTCATCATGAACATGAGGAACGTCAGCAGCGATTTGATCACGCTGTACGGCGCCACGTTGTCCCACTGCGTGAAGGGAATGTCCCAACCGCCGAAGAAGAGGGCCGCCGTCAAACCGCTGACCGTCGCCATATTCGCGTACTCGGCAATGAAGAACATCGAGAACTTCATGCCGCTGTATTCGGTGTGATACCCGGCCACCAGCTCCGACTCCGCCTCGGGAAGATCGAATGGCAGACGGTTGGTCTCGGCAAAGGCGGCGACGAGGAACGTGAACCACGCCACCGTCAGCGACAGCACATTCCAGCCCATGTGGGCCTGCTGCTGCACGATGGCGGTGAGCGAAACATTCCCTGCCAGCAAGATCACGGGGATGGTGGACATGCCCATCGCGATCTCGTACGAAATCATTTGCGCACTCGAACGGAGTCCGCCGAGCATCGCGTACTTGTTGTTCGAGGACCACCCGGCAAGCACGATGCCGTAGACGCCCAGCGACGAGATCGCGAGCGTGAACAGAAAGCCCACTGGGAGCGGCGCGACCGCCATCTCGATCAGTCCCCATGGGGTCGGGAGCGGCGCCGCCAGCGGCAGCACGGCCCACGTCAGCATGGACGGGATAAAGGCCAACGCCGGCGCCATGATGAAGAGCCAGCGGTCCGCGTGCGGCGGATTGGTCTCTTCCTTCATGAAGTTCTTGATGCCGTCGGCGACCGGCTGCAGGATACCGCCCGGCCCCGCGCGGTTCGGACCGCGCCGATCCTGAATCCATGCGGCCAGCTTGCGTTCGATCAGCGTCAGCAGCGCGACGCCGATGAGGTACATCCCGAACACGATCAGAATTTTCAGGCTACTCGCCAAGACGAAGGTCCCGATCGCCGCCGGCGCTTCTTGTGGGTTGGCGCGAGGGAACAGACTCGACAGGTCGATCATCGCGCAGCCTCGAGCGCTGACGTTCCAGACGGAGCGGCATCGGTGTTCGCTACCAGTGGCGCACCCAACAACCCCAGCGCTTCGAAATCCAATCCGGCGAAGGCGGTGTGGCTCGTGGCGAGCGCGGCGAACACGTCGGCCGGCCGGAAGTACTGGCCCGCGCCGCCACTCGCGGCCAACAGATCAGCCAGCACATACCACGACGGGCGCGCAACACCCGGCGCGGCCTTGGCCTGCATGTATCGCTGCACGCGTCCGCGGAGGTTGGTGAACGTGCCATCCTCCTCCATCACGGTCGTCACGGGCAGCACGACCACTGCGCGCGCGGTGAGCACGTCGGGCAGGATGCTCCCGATGTAGACGATGGACGCCGCCCGATCAAGGACGGACGGATCAACGCCGTCCAACGGATCGCCGACAATCACCAGCGCGTCACCCGACTGCAGCACATCCGCCAACGATGACACTTCAGAGAACCCGAGGAGACGCGCGGCCGTGGCGTTGGCGGCACGCTCGCGACGCAGCGCGAGATCGGGCGCACCGGGCAGCGGTGCTTCCTCGCCAACACTGACCCGGAACACACCGGCGCCGCCGGCGACGGCACGAAGACGCTCAAGTAGAAAGAGCGACTCATTGGAAAGATTGGGAGACGCCAGCACCAGCAGACGCCGGCCGCTCATCACGCGTACGGTCGCCGCGATAGCCTCCTCCCACTCCGACAGCTGCAGCGTATGCCCATTGCGCACCAATGGCTGCTCGGCGCGGTCGCGACGGTTGAACTCCCGATAGCTCGCTCGACCGGTGTCGCAGAGATAGTACTGGTTGACCGCTTCATTCGGACGCGGCTTCAAGCGCACCAGCACATTGTCGCGCGTCTCCGCGACGGCGTTGCACCCTTGGCTGCAGCCGGTGCAAATCGTCGGCGCGCGATCGAGCTCCCACGCGCGGGCCTTGTTGAGGAAGTCCTTGGAGAGCAGCGCGCCCACCGGGCACAGATCGACCACGTTCCCCGCCCACGGATTGGTGAGGTCGTGCCCTTCCGCCTTGCCGATGAACGCCCGATCACCGCGCTCCGACACATTCAGCACCGGCTCCTGTGCGACTTCGGACATGAAGCGCACGCAGCGCGTGCAGAGAATGCAACGGTTCTGCACGTACAACACGTCGCCGCCGAAATCCTCAACCGGCGTGAAGCGCTTGGCTTCGCGGTAGCGGGAGTCGGCGCGCCCCTCGGCGAACGTGTAGTCCTGCAACTCGCACTCGCCCGCCTGATCACAGATCGGACAGTCGAGCGGATGATTGATGAGCAGGAATTCCAGAACGCCCTTACGAGCTTCAAGCGCCTTGGCGGAATGCACATGCACGACCTGCCCTTCCATGACGGTCGTGGCGCATGCCGGCGCTAGCTTCGGAAACTTCTCCACCTCCACCAGACACATCCGGCACACACCGGCAACCGGCAGCCCCGGATGGTAGCAGTAGTGCGGAATCAGCACGCCCGCGGTCTTCGCCGCCTCCAGAATCGACATCCCGTCGGGGACCGAAACCGGACGGCCCTCAATCGTGAGCGAAATCATCTTCACGTCGGCCATGACTACCTCAGGCCGCGGAGGCGCGGAACGCCCCCGGCACAGTGACCATGCTGCGGTTCGCGGCGATCTTGGCCTCGAACTCGTGACGGAACTTCTTAATGCCGGACGTGACCGGCGTCGCGCAGGAGTCGCTGAGCACGCAAATCGTCTTACCGCTCATGTTCTCGGCGATGGACAGCAACGTGTCCAGATCTTCCATCGTGCCTTCCCCGTCTCGGATACGCTCCATGATGCGCGTCGTCCAGGCGGTGCCTTCACGGCACTGCGTACACTGGGCGCAGCTCTCATGCGCATAGAACCGCGTCAGGCGGGCAATCTGCTTCACCATGCACTGACGATCATCGAATACGATGACGCCACCCGAGCCGAGCATCGTTCCGGACGCGACGAAGCCTTCATAATCCATGAGCGCACCTTCCGCTTCTT
>CALQGY020000034.1 GCA_943330235.2 Candidatus Kuenenia stuttgartensis | reverse complement strand
TGCCGGGCCACGGATACTCGGCCAGCAGCTCCATGGCCCCCGCGGCGATACCGTGGAACGGCCGGTCGTGCAGACGGGAAAACTCGGACACGAACCGACGCACCAGCAACGGGATGTCATCCGGCCGCTCACGCAGCGGCGGCAAATAGATGCGCAGCACGTTGAGGCGATAGTACAAATCGGCGCGGAACCCGCCCTCCTCCACGTGCTCGCGCAACGGGCGGTTGGTCGCCGCCACCACGCGCACGTCAATCGGGATGGCCTGCGATCCGCCCACCCGCGTGACTTCGCGCTCCTCCAACACCCGCAGCAACTTCACCTGCGTGCTGGAGGGCACCTCGCCGATCTCGTCCAGAAAGAGCGTACCCGTGTCCGCCAGCTCAAATCGCCCCAGACGTCGCTCAGCCGCGCCGGTGAAGGCGCCCTTCTCGTGTCCGAACAGTTCGCTCTCCAGCAACGTCTCTGGGAGCGCCCCCACGTTCACCGCAATGAACGGCTTCGCACGACGCGGGCTCAGGCGATGAATGGCCCGCGCCACGAGCTCCTTGCCCGTGCCGCTCTCACCTTCGATGAGCACCGTGCTCGACACAGGCGCAATCTGTTCGATCTTCACCAGCACTTCGCGGATGGGCTCCGACTCGCCCACCAGCCCGGTCAGCTGCGCCAGTCGCTGGCGTTCAAGGCGACGGCGCACGCCGTCGACCACCTCGTCGATGGGCACGGGCTTGGCCCAGGTTTCCGCGTAGCCGAGTTCGCGCAGCCGCTCGGACATGGCGGCATCCGACACGTCGGAAAAGCCCAACACGGGGACGCCGTCCCACAGCTGTTGGCGCACCAGCGCGATGTTGGCGGCATCGAGCAGCGCCCCAGTGAGCACGAGCACGTCAGGGGCCGCGCGGCGAAGATCGCCGCGCACGTCATCCATTGGCGAAATCGTGACGGTCTCGTAGCCAAGCGACTCAAGGGCGGCATTGAGCCGGACAGCCGGCTCCACGTCACTCATCAGGATGGCGACGACTCCGGGCGAGTCGTCGCCACTCCGGGCACGCCGCGTCGCCGCAGCGCGCGCGGTCATGCTTTGGCCGGCCTCTTGTAGAACGGCAATTTCACCACGCGGGCCGACAGCATCTTCCCACGGATGTCAATCTCAAAGGTGGTGCCCACCACCGCCGCGGCCGACGGGAGGAAGCAGGTGCCGATAGCCACGCCCAACGTGGGACTCATGATGCCGCTGCAGACGGTCCCGAAGGGCACGCCGCCGTACACCACGGGATAGCCGTACCGCGGAATCGCGCGTTCATCGATGATGAATCCCACGAGCTTGCGGTCGGTCCCCTCGTTGTGCTGACGCCGCAGCACGTCCTGCCCGACAAACGGCTCCGCCTTGGCCAGCTTGACGACCCAATTGAGCCCCGCTTCCAACGGCGTGGTGTGGTCATCCAGCTCATGCCCGTACAGACACAGCCCGGCCTCAAGGCGTAGTGAATCGCGCGCGCCCAATCCGGTGGGGGTCACCTGCCCCGTCGCCATCACGGCGTTCCACATGGCCACGGCCTGCGTCGCGTCGAAGTACAGCTCGAAGCCATCCTCGCCCGTGTAGCCGGTGCGCGAGATGGTGCACGGCATGTTGGCGACCTGTCCCTCGGCGAACCGATAGTACTTGATGGCATCGAGGGCCGTGCCGGTCAGCGACTGCACGACCGCCTGCGCGTTGGGCCCCTGAATGGCCAGCAGCGCGATGCTGTCGCTGATGTCCGTCATGGTGCAATCGAAACCGGCCAGATGCGCCGTCAGGTGCGCGAGGTCCTTGTCCCGGTTGCTCGCGTTGATGACCAGCATGAGGTGATCGGCATATCGGTAGACAAGTAAGTCGTCAACGATGGTGCCGTCGGCGCGCAACAGGGTGGAGTACTGGATCTGCCCAATGGCCAGCGCCGCGACGTCGTTACTCGTCACCGACGACACGAAGCGAATGGCGTCTGGGCCGCGTACAATCACCTCACCCATGTGCGACACGTCGAACATGCCGCAGCCGTCGCGGACGGCTTTGTGCTCGGCGGTGATCCCCTGAGGGTACTGGACCGGCATTTCATAGCCGGCAAAGGGGACGATTTTCGCGCCGAGCGCGACGTGAACGTCATGGAGCGGGGTGCGCTTGAGCGCGCCGGCAGCGTTGTCAGTCATCAGGCAGGGTCCGGTTGGCTCGGCCGGAGATCGGCCGATACAGAAACATGCGCGAATAACGTCTCGAATGGCAGCACCGACGCCCCGGAATGCCAACGTGGCAGCGACTCGGCACCCGCCAAGCCCCTGCCACGTTGCATCGCTTTACAGAATGCGCGGTCAGAGCGCGTTGATCGCCGCCTGGACCTCAGCCGCGTGACCGGCCGGCTTGACCTTCTGGAACACCGTGGCCACCACGCCCGCGGCGTTGATGACGAACGTGGTGCGCTCGACGCCCATGTACTTCTTGCCGTACATGGACTTCTCCTTCCACACGTCGTACGCCTGCGCGATCTCCTTTTCGGTATCGGCCAGCAGCGTGAAGGGGAGCTCGAACTTGGCTTTGAACTTGGCGTGCGACTTCACCGGATCGGGGCTGACCCCGAGGATGACGGCCTGCTGTCCGTCGAACTGCGGAAAGAGGTCGCGAAACTCGCAGGCTTCAACGGTGCAGCCGGAGGTGTCGTCCTTCGGATAGAAGTACAACACGACCGGGCGCCCCTTGAGCGCCGAGAGCGTGAGCGAGTCACCGGTGTCGGTGAGTACCGTGAAGTCTGGGGCGATATCGCCCGCTTGCGGCATGGACATGCGTGGGGTGTCGATAAGGGTCAGAGCGTTTCGCGGCCCATGAGCACCGCGAGAATGGCCTTCTGGATATGCAGACGGTTCTCGGCTTCGTCCCAGACCGCGCTCTGCGGCCCGTCAATGACATCGGCCGACACCTCTTCCCCGCGATGCGCGGGGAGGCAGTGCAAGAAGATGGCCTGGGAGGCGGCACGTGCCATCAATGCCGAATCCACCTGATAGCCGTGGAACGCCTGCTCGCGGAGCTTTTGTTCCTCTTCCTGCCCCATGGAGGCCCAGACGTCGGTGGTGACGACATCGGCGCCCTCGACGGCCTCGCGCGGATCACGCAGCAGCTGCACATCGCCCGCGGCGGCGGCCGCCATGAAGATGGGATCGGGATCGTACCCTTCCGGGCAGGCGAGACGCAGCGTGAAGCCCAGATGCGCCGCGGCTTCAATCCACGAGTTGGCCATGTTGTTGCCGTCTCCAATCCAGGCCACCGTGCGACCGCGGATCTCGCCGAGGTGCTGCCGCATGGTGAGGATGTCGGCGAGGATCTGACAGGGATGCGAGAGGTCGGTGAGGCCATTGATGACCGGCACGCCTGCATATTCTGCCAACCGCTCGACGTCGGCATGCGCGAAGGTGCGGATCATGATGCCATCGACGTAGCGCGACAGCACCCGCGCGGTGTCCTCGATGGGCTCCCCCCGTCCGATCTGCACGTCACGCGGCGACAGGAAGTGCGCCGTCCCGCCGAGCTGCGTGACGCCCACCTCGAACGACACGCGGGTGCGCGTGGACGACTTCATGAAGATCATGGCGAGCGCCATGCCGGTGAGCGGCCGGCGATCGTACGTCTTGGCGCGCATACGCTCGGCCAACGCGAACAGGCCGAACGTCTCGTGAGCCGAGAAGTCGCTGATGTTGAGGAAATCGCGATGCGGGCGCAGGGACATGGCCGATGGGGTATGCCGAAGCAAGGTGCCGGAACGGCGAAGGCGCGACCATGCGGTGGCCGCGCCCTCTTTTCGGATGTGGGAATTTATGCGGTACGGAGGCGGTGGGGCACCCCGTCGCGGCAGTCGGCCGGGGCATCGGCGGGGATTTCCGCTGACGCCAGTCGACAGCGGGCGTTCCCGGTGGCACCTTGGCGCATGCCTACGCACTCGCCTTCGCACTCGCCTTCGCCGATCACCGTGCCGTCTCCCGCGCCGGTGTCCTCCCGTCAGCGCCTTCGCGCCATTCTTGGTGGCTCGATTGGCAATCTGGTGGAGTGGTACGACTGGTACGTCTACTCCGCCTTCTCCCTGTATTTCGCGCAGGCGTTCTTCCCGCCGGCCAGTCAGACCGCGCAGCTGCTGAACACCGCCGCCGTGTTCGCGGTGGGCTTTTTTATGCGCCCCGTGGGTGGATGGTTGTTGGGACGATATGCCGACAAGCACGGGCGGCGAGCGGCCTTGAGCGCCTCGGTGTTGTTGATGTGTGGCGGCTCGTTGCTGATTGCGATCACGCCGAGTTATGCGACGATTGGCGTAGCGGCACCGGTGTTGCTGGTGCTGGCCCGGCTGCTGCAAGGGATCAGCGTGGGCGGCGAGTACGGCGCCAGCGCGACGTATCTGAGTGAGATGGCGGGCGCGACGCACCGCGGCTTCTGGTCGAGTTTCCAGTACGTGACGCTGATCATGGGGCAGTTGCTGGCGCTGGGCGTGCTGCTCGTGTTGCAGCGTACGCTGACCGCGCCGCAATTGGATGCGTGGGGATGGCGCGTGCCCTTCGTGATTGGCGCCGCGTGCGCCGTCGTGGCGTTGAAGATGCGTACGTCGATGGAAGAGTCGCATGACTTTGAAGCCGTGCGCGCGGCGCGCGCCGCGTCAGGGCAGAAGCCGTCTGGGCTTGCGGGGCTGCGCGAACATCGACGCGCCGTGCTGACGGTGGTTGGCTTAACCGCCGGCGGGACCGTGGCGTTCTACACCTTCACGACCTACGCGCAGAAGTTTCTGGTGAACACCGCCGGATTCACCAAGAGCGACGCGACGCTGGTGTCGGCGGCGTCGCTGGCGCTGTTCATGCTGGTGCAGCCGATCATGGGCGCGCTGTCTGACAAGGTGGGGCGCCGACCGGTGCTGATGTCGTTCGGTGTGCTGGGTACGATCGGCACGATTCCACTCATGCGCGCGCTGGCGCAGGCGCATACCACCGGCGACGCGTTGCTGCTGCTCTGCCTCGCCCTGCTGGCCGTGAGCGGGTACACGTCCATCAACGCCGTCGTGAAGGCCGAACTGTTTCCCACCGGCATGCGTGCGCTTGGCGTGGGCTTCCCGTACGCGGTGGCCGTGGCGCTCTTTGGTGGCACCGCCGAGTACCTCGCGTTGTGGTTTAAGAACGCCGGCCACGAGGAGTGGTTTTACGTGTACGTGACCGCGTGCGCGTTTGCCGGCTTGCTCGTGTACTGGACCATGCCCGAGACGCGTCACGCGATGAAGGACAGCGGCGAGTAAGTCTTACAGGATGTACTTCCGCAGGTCTTCGTCTTCGGAGATGGACTTCAATCGTTCGCGCACCATGTCGGCGTCCACGGTCACCGGCGCGGTGCCGCGATCGGGCAACTCGTACATGACGTCCTCCAGCAGCGTGGTCATGACCGTGTGCAAACGGCGCGCGCCGATGTTCTCCATGCGCATGTTCACGAGGGTTGCCACGCGCGCGAGTTCGGCGATGCCATCGGGCAGGAACGTGAGCGAGGCGCCTTCGGATTCCACGAGCGCGGCATACTGCTTGGTGAGTGCGTTCTCCGGCTCCGTCATGATGCGCACGAAGTCCGATTCCGTGAGCGGCTGCAGTTCCACGCGAATGGGGAACCGCCCCTGCAGCTCGGGGATGAGATCGCTGGGCTTGGAGACGTGAAAGGCACCGGCCGCGATGAACAGCACGTGATCGGTCTTCACCATGCCGTAGCGCGTCTGCACGTTGGAGCCTTCCACGATGGGCAACAGATCGCGCTGCACGCCCTCGCGTGACACGTCGGGGCCCCCGCCCTGCCCGCGCTCGCCGGCGATCTTGTCGATTTCGTCGAGGAAGATGATGCCCATGGCTTCGACCCGCTCGAGCGCGTCGCCGGTGACGTCATCCAGATCGATGAGCTTCTCAAGCTCCTCATCCAGCAGAATGCGACGCGCCTCCAGCACTTTGACCGTGCGCCGTTTCTTGCGCTTGGGCATCATGTCGCGGAACCACTCCGCCATGCTCTCCATGCCCTCCGGCGCGCCCGGCGTCATGCGGTCGGGAACCCCCGGCGCCGACTGTGTGACCTCCAGCTCCACCTCGCGGCCATCGAGCTGACCATCAAGCAACAGTTGCCGCAGCTTGTCACGCGTGCGCTTATGACGCTCCACCGTGGCATCGTGTTCGGCGCGCTGCTCGGCGGTGGGCTCAGCCGGCAGCGCGGCCTCCATCGCCGGGACCAGCAGATCCAGCAGACGTTCGTCCACCTTGCTGTTGGCGAGATCCTCCACTTCGGATTCGCGCTCGCTGCGCACCATGTCGATGGCGCTTTCCACGAGATCACGGACCATCGACTCCACGTCGCGACCGACGTAGCCGACTTCCGTGAACTTGCTGGCTTCAACTTTGGTGAATGGCGCGCCGGACAGCTTCGCGAGACGACGGGCGATTTCGGTTTTGCCGACGCCCGTCGGGCCGATGAGAATGATGTTGTTGGGCGCGATTTCGTTGCGGATGGACTCCGGCGCGCGCTGACGACGCCAGCGGTTCCGCAGCGCGATGGCAACGGCCTTCTTCGCGTCGGCCTGTCCCACGATGTAGCGATCGAGTTCCGCCACGATCTGCCGCGGGGTCAGGTCGGCGAGCCGTGCAATGGCCTGTTCGGTACGAGGAGAGGGCATGGCGAAGGGTAACCACCCGATCGAGCGCGCCGAAGGGCCCATGCGCGCGAATGGCCGAGGACGTGTGGCGGTCGCGTGTGACGGTCGCGTGTGGCGATCGCGTGTGACGGTGGATGGTCGCGGTAGATCGAGCGGCCCACACGACTAGCTTTCGGGGATGTTTGCCAGCCTGCTTCTTGGTGTCGCGCTCCAGATGGCCGCGACCACGCCCGTCTCGGTCCAGACCGATTCGCTGATTTTTCACGCACGGTCCGGCGCGACGCGCGTGTCGATGTCGCGGCCCATCGAGGCCACCATTACCGTGGACGGCCTGTTGGACGAACCCGTGTGGCAGCGCGCCCGACACCTGACGGGCTTCTCGCTGTACCAGCCGGTGGATCAGCGCCCTGCGCCCGACTCGACGGACGTGCTTGTGTGGTACTCCGCGACTGCCATTCACTTCGGCATTCGCGCCTTCGAGCCGCACGGCGCGGTGCGCGCGACGCTGGCCGAGCGTGACCGGGTGAGCACCGATGACAATGTCGAGATTCATCTCGACACGTTTGAGGAGCGGCGGCGGGCGTTCGTATTCATCGTGAATCCGCTGGGGATTCAGGCGGACGGCACGAAGAACGAGGCCGGCGGGTTTACCCCAGGCGCCAACATCTCGCCGGGGCAGAACGATCTCAGTGCTGATTTTCAGTGGCAGTCGCGCGGACATGTCACGGAGACGGGGTACGAGGTGGAAATCCGTATTCCGTTCAGCAGCTTGCGCTTCCCGGCTGGTGGCGGGCAGCGCTGGGGCATTCAGATCGTGCGCAAAGTGCAGCACTCCGGCTACGAGGAAACATGGACGCCGGCCCGTCGCGGTCAGGCGTCGTTCATCGCGCAGGAAGGGGTGCTGACGGAGCTAACGGACATGAAGCACGGCGTAGATGTCACGCTCAACCCTGAGCTGACGAGCACCATCAGCGGCGTGGCCTGCTGCGCGCCGAACAACGCCGATTGGCGCTATTCCAATGCGCCGCGTCTGGGCGGTACGGTGCGCGCGGGGTTGGGGAGCAACATCGTGCTGGTGGGCACCGTGCGCCCCGATTTTTCGCAGGTGGAGGCCGACGCCACGCAGGTGGCCGCGGACACCCGCTTCGCGCTGCTGTACCCCGAGCGCCGCCCGTTTTTTGTGGAGGGATCGGACCAGTTCAACGTGCCGAACACGCTGATTTACACGCGCCGCATTGTGCAGCCCGATGCGGCGCTCAAGCTGACGGCGCGTCAGGGGCGCACGAATTTCGCATTATTGTCGGCCATTGACGCCGCGGCGAGCACCGGCCCGAAGAACCGTCCGCTGGTGGACATCGTGCGCGTCACGCGCGACTTCAGCCAGCAGTCGACGATGGGGCTGGTGTATAGCGAGCGGGTGAGCCAGGGGAACGAGAACCGCGTGCTAGGCGGCGATGTGAAGATGCTGTTCGGCAAGATGTACTATGCGCAGTTGCAGTTCGCGGGCAGCCAGTCGCGAACCGCGGGGGTGTCGCGCAGTGGTGCGTTGTGGGAGGGGGTGGTGGACCGCACGGGGCGCGGCTGGGGCTATCACTACAACCTCATTGGCATCCGGCCCGATTTCCGCGCGGACAATGGGTTTGTCGCGCGCACAGGGTTTGTGCAGCCGAATGCGGCCAACCGGATCACGCTCTTCGGCAAGCAAGGCGCCCTCATCGAGCGGTACATGGGGTTTGTGTCGGCGACGGGGCTCTGGCGCTATCGCGATTTCTTTGACGCCAAGAGCATGCTGGAAGGCAAGGTGAGCATGAACAACTCGTTCACGCTGCGTCGCGGCTGGTCGGTGTCGCTCAACCCCAGCATGAACCGCTATCGCTTTGATCCGGCCGCCTATGCGGGTGTCGCCACCGAGAACGGTACCGCGACGCCCGACGCGTTCGTACCGGCCGCGCCCATCACGACGGCCAGCGGCGCCATCTCGGTATCCACGCCGCAGTACCGACGGTTCGCGGCGTCGGCGGGGGTGACCAATGCGCGTGACGTGGATTTCTTGGAGACGTCGCGTGTGCGGCGTACGGCGTACACGGCGTCGCTGGACCTGCGTCCGGACGAACGGGTGCGCCTCAATGCGACCTATGCCAGCAGTGAGTTCATCCGCAGGGCGGACGGTCGCTCCACGTTTTCGCAGCGCGTGCCGCGCCTCAAAATGGAGTACCAGGTGGCGCGGCCCATTTTTGTGCGCGTCATTGCGCAGTACGAAGCCAACCGGCGTGAGGCGCTGGCGGACTACCGCACTGGGTTGCCGCTGCTCATCAAGCAGAGCAACGGGCGCTACACGACGTCGGTGGCCCGCTCCTCCAACCTGCTGCGGGCGGACTGGCTCTTCTCGTACCGTCCGCGGCCCGGGACGGTGCTGTTTGCGGGGTACGGCAACAGCATGACGGAGCCGGGCGCGCTGCAGTTTGACCAGCTGCGGCGGGTAAATGACGGGTTCTTTCTGAAGGCGAGCTGGTTGTTCACGCCGACGAAGTAGGCAGACGTGGACGGCTACGGCGTGGGCTCGAGCACCGTGATGTTGGTGTTCGTGTAAATGCAGATCTCGCCCGCGATGGTGAGCGCCTTCTCCACGATCTCGCGCGGCGACAACGTGGTCTCGCGCAGCAGCGCCCGCGCCGCAGCCTGCGCGTAGGCGCCACCGCTGCCGATGGCGAGGATGCCGTCATCAGGCTCGATGAGTTCTCCGTTACCGGAGATCATGAAGCCGCTCTGTGCGTCGACCACCACGAGCAACGCCTCAAGCCGGCGCAGCACACGATCGCTGCGCCA
Organism: Candidatus Kuenenia stuttgartensis; assembly: GCA_943330235.2. Classification (GTDB taxonomy): domain Bacteria; phylum Gemmatimonadota; class Gemmatimonadetes; order Gemmatimonadales; family Gemmatimonadaceae; genus Gemmatimonas; species Gemmatimonas stuttgartiensis_A. Next base: position 23,249 of record CALQGY020000034.1, on the reverse strand, counting down.
TTCCTTGGCCAACTCGACGGACGCGCGCGCGAGGTTGCCGGGGTAGCGCTCCAGCTTCTCCTCGAACTTCTCGAACAACGTGAGCGCATCAGCGGCCGAGCCAGCGAAACCGGCCAGCACACGACCGCCCTTGAGCGTGCGCACCTTCACGGCACGCGACTTGGCCACGGTGTCGCCGACGGAGACTTGTCCGTCGCCGCCGATCGCAATCTTGCCGTCGCGGCGCACTGCGAGGATGGTTGTTGCGCGCATCTGAGGGAGTGCCATGTTGTTAATCTACTGCGCACCCCCACCGTCGAGGACTCCGCGTGACTTCCAGCCCGTCTCCCCGCCCCGCGCCCATCGCGATGGCTGATGTGACCGCCGCACGCGCGCGCATACGCCCGCATCTGCCCGCGTCTCCGGCCATGTCCTACCCGCTGCTGGACGACCTGGTGGGGCACGGCATTCGCGTCTGGGTGAAGCATGAGAATCATCTGCCGGTGAACACCTTTAAGGTGCGGAACGCGACCTCAGCGCTCACCGCCCTCTTGGCACGCGATCCCGCCGCCGCCGCGCGCGGCGTGGCCGCCGCCTCCACGGGCAATCACGGACAGGGGCTGGCCTGGGCGGGTGCTCGACTGGGGATTCCGGTCACGATCTGCGTCCCCGAGGGGAACAACCCGGAGAAGAGCGCCGTCATCCGCTCGTACGGCGCGCGATTGGTTGAGACGGGCGCGACGTACGACGACGCGATTGCGCGCTGCGACGAGCTGGTGGCGACCGAAGCGCTCACGCGTATTCACTCCACGAACAATGTCGATGTGCTCGCGGGCGCGGGCACGATGACGGCGGAGTTCCTCGAGCAAGTGCCGGCGTTGGACGCGATCATCCTCGCCCTGGGCGGCGGCTCGCAATGCGTAGGCGCGATCGTCGCGCGCAGCGACATGCAGCCCGCGCTCGAGGTGTACGCGGTGCAGAGCGAGGGCGCGTCGGCGCAGCATGATGCGTGGCGCGATGGCGTGGCGCGTGTCGGTCAGGCGGTACACACGTTCGCCGAGGGGATCGCGACGGGCTCGACGTATGAACTGACGGTCGATGCGCTGCGGGACGGGCTCACGGACTTCGTCCTGGTGAGCGAGGACGACATCGCTCAGGGCGTGCGCGACTTACTGCGGATTACGCACAATGTGGCCGAGGGCGCGGGCGCAACGGGACTGGCGGGGCTGCGGGCGCTGGCGCCGCGGCTGGCCGGGAAGACGGTGGGGATTGTCCTGTGCGGGGGGAATCTGGATGCGGGGCGGCTGAAGACGATTTTAGAGGGTGGGACGCCCTGACATCAAACACGCGAACAAGGTGAAACGTCAACGTGATCGGTGAAACTTTGACTGATCGCATTCACGTTTTCACCTTGTTGACGTGGTGGCAGTTCTCCTCGCGCTACGCGCGGGGATGGGCTTGCCGGTACACTTTTTTCAGCCGATCCACGCTCGTGTGCGTGTAGATCTGCGTCGTACTGATGCTGGCGTGCCCCAGCAGTTCTTGCACCGCGCGCAGATCGGCGCCGGCATCCACCATGTGCGTGGCGAAGGAGTGTCGCAGCGAGTGCGTGCTCAGGCCTGCGCCTTCGTCCACGGCGGCGAGCAGATTCTCCATCGCGTGTTGAATGCCGCGCGGTGAGAGACGTGTGCCGCGTTCGCTCAGGAAGACGGCACCGCGCGCGAGACGTCCGGCTTTGGCGCCACCGAGCTGACTGATCTGGCGATCGCGCAGCAGCAGGTATTGGCGCAGCGCGCGTTGCGCGTGATCGCCCACGGGCACGATGCGTTCTTTGCGCCCTTTGCCGCGCACTTTCACTTGCTGCGAGACCAGATCGAGATCGCCGAGGTCGACGCCGCGGAGTTCGGAGAGGCGGAGGCCGCTGGAGTAGAACAGCTCCAGCATCGCCAGGTTGCGCACATCACCGAAGTCGCCCGATTGCGCGCGCGTGGTGGCGTGCTGCAGCAGCAGGTCGGCCTGCTGCCGGTCGAGGTACGCCGGGAGCGTGCGCGGCAAGCGTGGCGAGCCCACCGCGCGGGCGGGGTTGGCGTCCACGCGTTCATCACGATGCATCCAGCGATAGAAGCTCCGGACGGCCGACAGCGCGCGCGCGATGGAGCGCTTGGCGAGTCCGCGCCGCGTGGAGTGCGCGAGGAAGCCGCGCATTTCCACGCGGCCGATATCGTTCCAGTCCCACCCCGCCGTGCCTTTCAGCGCCGCGAGATACGTGCAGAATTCACGCAGATCGCGCCGGTACGCGTTCACCGTGTGCGGCGAGAGATCGCGCTCCTTCACGAGGTGCACGAGATACTCGTCGATCTCCACCGGCAGCGGCACCGTTGGCGCGGCCTCACCGGCCGGCGGCGCGGCGTCCGCGACGGCATCGTCGCGCCCGTCGCTGCTCATCCCGCGACGTCCGTCGATGCATCCATTCGCTGGGGCGTGAGCCCCGCGCGCAGTTGATGTTCCTCGCACCACGCGGTCATGGCCGCGAGTCCGCGCGCCGCGAAGGCTTCGCGCTTCTTCGCCTTGTCGCGCAGCAGTTCACGCGACGCGTTCTCCAGCTCATCGAGCAGGCCGAAGTTCGCGTTCATGGGCTGGAAGTGCTTCGGGTCGGCCTCGCGCAGATACCGATACAGGGCGCCCATCATCGTTGCGGGCGGCGGTACCACCGGTGCCTCGCCCGCGAGCATGCGCGCCAGATTGATGCCGGCCAGCAAGCCCGTGGCACTCGACTCGGTATAGCCTTCCACGCCCGTGAGCTGCCCCGCAAACAGCGTCTGCGGCGCGTCGCGCAACGACAAATGCGACGAGAGCGTGGCGGGCGCGTTGATGTACGAATTGCGATGAATGGAGCCGAAGCGCAAGAACTCCGCCTCGGCGAGCCCTGGGATCATGCGGAACACCCGCTGCTGTTCCGGAATGCGCAGACGGGTCTGGAAGCCCACCAAATTCCACATGCGCCCGCCGCGATCTTCCATGCGCAACTGCACGACGGCCCACGGACGCGTGCTCGAACGCGGGTCCTGCAACCCGATGGGCTTCATCGGGCCGAAGCGCAGCGATTCGCGACCACGACGGGCCATCTCTTCCACCGGCATGCACCCTTCGAAGTACGGCACGGCGTCGAACTCGTGCGCCGTGAACTGATCGGCGGTGGTGAGTGCGTCGATGAACGCCTCGTACTCTTCACGCGTGAACGCGCAGTTGAGATACGCGCCCTCGGCACCGGCGTCGGCCATGGTTTCCTTGCCCCAGCGCGAGGCGCGGAAGGCAATGGACTGATCGATGGATTCAAACGCGATGACGGGCGCGATCGCGTCGTAGAAGGCGAGCGAGTCGATGCCCAGTCGTTCGCGAATGCGTTCGGCCAGTGCATCGCTGGTCAGCGGCCCCGTGGCGATGATGCCGACGTCGGGGATTTCGGTGCACTCGTCGCGCACGACGGTGATGAGCGGCTGCGCCTCAATACGCGCCTGCACATGCTGTGCGAAGATCTCACGGTCTACCGTGAGCGCCGTGCCGCCGGGTACGCGGGCGTTGTCCGCGCACTCAAGAATCATTGAGCCCAGCATGCGCATCTCGGCCTTGAGCAGGCCATGCGCATTGCTGGTTTCGGTGCTCTTGAAGGTGTTGGAGCACACCAGCTCACCGAGCCGATCGGTGCGGTGGGCCGCGGTCCCGCGGACCGGACGCATTTCGTGCAGGCGCACGGGGATACCGCGTTCGGCGAGCTGCCACGCCGCTTCACTGCCGGCGAGTCCACCGCCGATGATCGTTACCGTCTCGCGAGTGCTCATGCAGTCCAACTTAGCGCGTTGTGCGATAAGCGAGAGGGCGGCAGATCGATTCACGATCCACCGCCCCCGTACCCTAGGCCACTTCGGCGACCACCTCGACATCATCCGGCGAGGCGACGTCCCACTCGTTGGTGCATTTGAGGCACTTCCGGTAGGTGCCGCGGGTTTTGTTGCTCTTGGCTTCCGCCCCGACAAATCCGCAGTCCGGGCATGTTTCAAGGACCGGCTTATCCCACACGACGAAATCGCAATTGGGATAGTTCTCGCAGCCGTAGAACGCCTTGCCGCGCTTCTTGCTGCGGCGTTCGGCGATCTCGCCGCCGTCCTTCGGACAGTGCACACCGGTAGGCATGGAGCGCGTGCCGCGGCACTTGGGGAACTTGCTGCACCCCAGGAAATCGCCGGAGCGGCCATGGCGGATGACCATGGCTTCGCCGCACTCCTGACACATGTACTTCGTGAGCTCGGCCGGCTTCTTCTCGCCCTTGATGGGGCGCGTGTACTTGCAAACTTTGGGGTGGTTTTCGCAGGCCACGAAGGGGCCGAAGAAGCCGCCCTTCGCTACGAGCTTGCCACCACAATCGGGGCACTTTTCGGTGGCGAGCGCCGACAGGTCGTACGCCTCGCCGATGAGGGCGTCGAGATCGTCGTCATTGAGCGTGCGCTGGAACGGCGTCCAGAAATCGCCGAGGGCACGCACCCAATCGATTTCGCCCAGAGCGATCTTGTCGAGCTCTTCTTCCATCTGCGCGGTGAAGCCGACGTTGAACACGTCGGGGAACTTCTTCACCATGACTTTCTCGACGGTCTCGCCGAGCGGTGTCGGGAAGAATCGCCGCTGCGTCAGTTCGACGTAGCGACGGTCCGCGAGGACGGAAATGATGGAGGCGTAGGTGGACGGACGCCCGATACCGAGGCGTTCGAGCTCTTTCACCAGCGAGGCTTCCGAGAAGCGCGGCGGCGGCTCGGTGAAGTGCTGGGTGGGCGTAATCGCCTTGACCGGCACGGACTCGGCGAGCTCGAGATACGGCAGCGCCTGCTCGTCCTCGAGCGCCTTGCTGTCCCCTTCTTCGCGCGCTTCGCGGTAGAGCTTGAGGAAGCCGTCGAACTTCACAACGGAGCCCGTGGCGCGGAAGAGATACTGATGCCCAGCGGCTGGGATGTCGAAGTCCACCGTGGTGGTATCGAAGACGGCCGGGGCCATCTGCGATGCCATGAAGCGCTTCCAAATCAGCTCATAGAGCTTGAACTGATCGGCGGTGAGCTTCTTGGCGAGCTTCTCGTCGGGCTTGCGCGTCGGGTCGGTGGGGCGGACGCCTTCGTGCGCGTCCTGGGCATTGGCCTTGGCGCTGGGATAGAGCTGCGGCGTTGGGGCCAGATACGCCTCACCATGTTCCGCCCGCAGCCAGTCGCGCGCGGCGCCGGCGGCGGTTTCGGAGACACGCGAGGAGTCGGTACGCATGTACGTGATGAGGCCGACGGCCCCATCTTCGCCGCCGACATCGATGCCTTCGTACAGATCCTGCGCCAGCCGCATGGTCCGCTTGGAGCCGAAGCCCAGCTTCTTCGCGGCTTCCTGCTGCAGCGTGGAGGTGGTGAACGGCGCCGCCGCATTCTTGCGGCGTTCGCGGCGCTTCACCTCGGTGACGGTGAACGCTTTGCGTCCATTGAGATCGGCGAGGATGCGCTCCGCGTCCGGCCCAGTGGGGAGTTCGGGCTTCTTGCCGTCGACATGATGCAGCTTGGCCGTAAACGCCTGCGCGCCCTTCTGCAGGTCGGCGGCGATGGTCCAGTACTCCACCGGGTTGAAGGCGCGGATCTCGCGCTCGCGCTCGACGATGATGCGGAGCGCGACGGTCTGCACACGACCGGCCGAGAGCCCCTTCTTCACCGTCTTCCAAAGCACCGGACTGGCCTTGTAGCCCACGAGACGATCAAGGACGCGACGTGCCTGCTGCGCCTCGACCTTCTTGGTGTCGATGTCCATGGGGTTGGCCATGGACTCCTTCACCTTGTCCTTCGTGATTTCGTGGAACATCACGCGGCGGATGGGCGCCGTGACGGCGTGCCGCTTCGGCTGCGTGAAGTACTGTTCGACGTGCCACCCGATGGCCTCCCCTTCGCGATCAGGGTCGGTGGCGATGAAGATTTCACTCGCGCCCTTCGCGATCCGCTTCAGATCGGTGAGGATGTCTTCCTTGCCCTCGATGGTGACATAGTCGGGGGCGAACCCGTTCTCGATGTCGATTCCCAGCTTCTTGGCCGGGAGGTCGCGCACGTGTCCGACCGTGGCCCGCACCGTGTAGCCGCGGCCCAGATACTTGCCGATGGTCTTGGCCTTGGCCGGCGACTCGACGATGACCAGCGACGTCCCGCCGACGGGCACACTCCCGTCATCGGTTTCGTCTTCGAGGACGCTGGCCGCCATCCGGGATCGCGCCCGCGTGCTGGTGGTCTTTTTCGCCGCGGACTTGGCCGCGGACTTGGCCACCGTCTTGGTCGCGGACTTGGCCGTCGTTTTGGCCGTCGTTTTGGCTGGGGCTTTCGCGACCGCCGTACGGGGCACGGCAATCAGCGCGGCCGTCTTGTCGACGGCGGCGCTGACCTTCTTCGCGGCCGACGACTTCTTGGCAACCTTTTTGGTCGCCTTCTTGGCCACCTTTTTGGCAGGTGCCCGCGTCGTCGAGGAACTCGAAACCTTCTTAGTTGTCATCAGCTCAGTGTACCTGCGTGCGATCGCCACCCGCGGTGGAATCGTCGAAACCGCCTTCATCGGCGATGGCGCGGATTTCCTGCAATCCGATTCGACCGTCCACGTGCGTCAGCGCCCGCTCGACCAACTGCTCGAAATCGTGAAGGCTCACCGCGCCGGATCCCCCTAGCATGACCAGGTATCCCCAAGCCTCGGCAGTGAACCTGCCGCGTTCATGCGGCCCTTGCACGCGCAAGGGCGCCTCACGCGCCTGCACCGCGCCGTCCCAGACGGGGACCGCCGCAGTATCGCTATAAAGAAGAGAAAGGATCTCACCGATTTGTCGCCGGTCGTACCCCTGCGACGACAAGTAGGCCTCAACCTCGACCACATCGGTGTCGGCAGCGAAGCGCTCGCGCAAATCTTCCACCACTGGCGTCCAACGATCGTCCATTTCCTAACCTAGTCCCGCGGTCAAGTCACGGGCAAGCGCCGCGATCTGTTCCACAACCTGTTGAGAATCAACGACTTCCACATCGATCACCAGATCCGCCTGCGCATAGAGCCCCGCGCGGGTCTCCCAAAGCCGATTCATCGCGGCTTCCGGATCAGCGGTTCGGAGCAATGGACGGGACACCCGTGACCGGGTGAGACGTTTGAGCGCGGCGTCCGGCGAAATCAGTAAATGAATGATACGACCGGGCGGCCGGATGAGGGCAACCACGCCGACATTCGTGATCCAGCCCCCTCCGGGAGCGAGCACCATGGGAGGGGCGCTTGCGAGCTCTTCCGTGAGGGCCACCTCTCTGGCACGGAAGGCCGGTTCCCCCTCCTGCGCGAAGAGGCGCGACACCGAGCGACCCGCACGCTTCTCGATCTCGAGATCGAAATCGAGGAAGGGACGCCCCAACACGCGCGCCACCACCCGGCCAACGGTCGATTTCCCCGACCCCGGCAGTCCGACCAGGACAAGATGCCCGTCCAACGGCAGCCTGGCCGAGGCCGGTCGCGCCGAGGCCGGTAGGGCCGAAGCCGGTCGCGCTGAGGCCGGTCGCGACGCCCCGTCGAGTTCGGCCATCGGCCCCTACTCCACGCGCTCGTCGAGCCGAGCGAGGTAGGCGTCGAGATTGCGGCGCACCTCACCCATGGAGTCGCCACCGAACTTCTCCAGCAGCGCATCCGCGAGCACGAAGGCGGCCATGGCCTCGGCGATCACCCCCATCGCCGGCACGGCGGTCACGTCGCTGCGCTCGGCCACCGCAATGGCGTGCTCGCCGGTGCGGGTGTCGATCGTGCCGAGCGGCCGCATGAGCGTGGCGATGGGCTTCATGGCCACGCGGATCACGAGTTCTTCGCCGGTGCTCATCCCGCCCTCGGTGCCGCCCGCCCGGTTCGTCCGGCGGCGGACATGCCCCGCCCGCGTGCGCCCAAGCGCCGCCTCAATTTCATCGTGCACCTCGGCGCCCGTGCGGCGTGCCGTTTCGAACCCCAAACCGATTTCCACGCCCTTCACGGCAGGGATGGAGAGCATGGCCTGCCCAAGCCGCCCGTCGAGGCGACGATCCCAGGAGACGTGCGAGCCGAGGCCGACCGGCAGGCCGGTCACGACCACTTCGCAGATGCCGCCGAGGGTGTTCCCCTCGCGCTTCGCCTCGTCAATGCGGGCGATCATCCGCTGCTCGGCATCGGCGTCGAGCGTGCGCAACGGGGAGACGTCGGCGGCGGCATTCAAGTCGATCGGCATGACGTCGGGGCGCTGCGCATCGACGCCACCGAGGTGCACAAGGTGCGAACCAACCAGCACCCCGACTTCGCGCAGTAACACGCGGCAGACGGCCCCTGCGGCGACGCGCGCCGTGGTTTCGCGGGCGGATGCCCGTTCCAGGATGTCACGCGCGTCGCTGCGATCGTACTTGAGGATGCCCGTCAGATCCGCGTGCCCCGGGCGCACACGGGTGACCTCACGCTTGCGCGGCCCGTCGGCGTCCTCGGTGCGCGGTGCCGGGTCCATGATCTCAACCCAGTTCTTCCAATCGCTGTTGCGGATGAGCATCGCCACGGGCGAGCCCAGCGTCTCGCCGGCGCGTACGCCGGAGAGAAACTCCATGCGATCGGTTTCGATCTGCATGCGCCGCCCACGTCCGTACCCCTGCTGGCGGCGTGCGAGTTCAACGTCGACGTCGGCGGCCAGCAGCGGAACGCCGGCGGGCATGCCTTCGAGGATGGACACCAGAGCGGGGCCGTGCGATTCGCCGGCAGTCGTAAAGCGGAGCATGTGTCAACGTATTCACCACGGTCCCAAAACGCACCCACGCCGTCCTCCCGAAGGAAGACGGCGTGCGTGGCGGCCGTTGAGGCAGCGGTGTGACGACTGCGCGTGGTGGCGCGCGGTGGCGCGCGGTGGCGCGCGGTGGCGCGCGTCAGCGTACTACTGGCACGTGGTCGTGAATGTGTCCGGCAGCGCCACCAACGTCACACCACGCAGGGTGGCGCCGATGAGCACGATCTGTCCGTTGGGACGAATCGATGCGCGCACCGGTCCGATGATCGGATCGCGAATGGGCACCGAGGCGATCTTCTGATAACAGAACGTGTCGAAGATGTCGATGACCGGTTCGCTGGAGGCCACGAACGCCAACCGTGTACGGAGCGGCGTGGAATTCGCCCCCGTGTTCAGCGGGTGGAAATCGAGCCCACCACCGCTGGAGCGCGACTGCAGAATGCCCTGCAGACGGAGCGTGCGGTCGAAGATGTACGTAGAGTCACCCTTCACGGCCGACAGTTCGCCGTCGAAGTTGATGCCGACGCCCTGAACACGGGAGAACGTATTGGCAATGAAGTCGGTGACGTCGAGCGGCCGTGAGAGGCCGCGATCGATCACCGGGATTGGCGGCGTGAGATCAAAGCCACTGGTGGCATCGTACATCATCGCGCGACTCCCGAGGACCGGTCCCCCTTCTCCCACGACGGCGCGCCGGAAGTTGCCGGAGTTGCGCACGAACGTGGTGTCGCGGAAGGCCAGCTGGTCGAGACGCACCACGACCGAGTAGTTGAAGGCCGTCGGACCGGTACCGATGGTCTGCTTGGCCGGCAACAGGAGGGAATCGCTGCCAAACCCGGCGGCGGCGAACCGCTCAATTTCGAGCGTATCGGAACGCCCCGCCGACTGACCCATCGCCTGTTCGAAGAAGAAGTGCGAGGTCCGCTTGGAGAGATTCTCCCAGCGCATCGTCCCCTGATTGGCGAACGGTGAGGACTGTCCGGGCGTGGGCGTGGTGGAATACACCGCGATCACGTCCTGACACGGCGAGCCCGGTGCGGTACCACCGGTGCAGGTGGTCGCGATGTATTGCGGCCGATCGCTGAAGTCATAGACCGTGCGCTGCGTGATCGGCTGATCCGTCGTGCTGGACTTCACCGTGGTGATACTGTACGCCACGATGTTCGGCAGCGAATAGCGGAACACTTCGCGGCCCGTCGTCCCGGCGTTCAAGTTGACGTAGCTGAGGTTCGTGCCGCCCGAGTTGGCCACGAGCAGCGTATCCGCCATCACGCCATCGCGGTTGCGCGGCCAGGCACTGATGCCCCACGGACGCGAACCCACATTGATGCCGGCCTTGAACGACGAGTCGGCCAGATTGTACACCTCGACCTGATTGCGATCGATGTTGGTGAGGTACAGCCGGTCCGTGCGCGGGAAGTAGAGCGCGTCGGCGATCTTGCCGCCGCTGGGCAGCGGATTGGTGAAGCCGGCCACGACCTGCACCGTGTCGAGCCGCGCGGCGCCCGACGAGTAGCGCGTGACGTCCCGACGGCCGTTCGTGTTGCGGGCGAACCCCGTCACGGTGACGTTCGTGGGGAAGGTCGAAATGGGCAACCGTGTACGGAAGGTGCGGACGAGCGTGGAGAACGCGCCGGTCGAACTCACCGAATCGGCGGTGAGCAATGCCCCCGTCATCGTGCGCACTTCATACCCGAGCGTCGCGATGCCGACCGGATCGGTGGCTTCGACAAAGATCGTGTCGCTGACTTCGAGACGTGCCGGCGTGCCGGCCTGAACGACTGGCACGGTCGTGGACGTGGCCGCGTTCTGCACGGCGTACGAAACGGCCGCGCCGAGCACGCGCTGATTCAAGGAGTCGACGATAAACGGCGTGACCGTGATGACGGAACCTTTGACCGAATCGGGCAACGCCAGCGTGTCGAGCAAGGCGATGGAATCGCGCAGTGGCGCGCCGTACTGCACGGAGTCGCGCGTCGCGTAGGCGCCGGTGATCTGATACCCGAGCGTGCGGATCTTGTAGCGAGCACGCGCGGCGATGGAAAACACCAACGATTTGCCCGAGACCACCGGCGAACCGGCGGCGGGGCTGGTGATGAGGGCGAGGGGCGGCTCGAGATTGCCCACCGTCATGACGAGCCGCGCCGTATCGGACATGTTCGTCGCGCCATCGATCGCGATAGCGCGCACGTTCACCGTTGACCCCAACGGGGCGGTGGACGGCACATGGACCGAGAGGGCAACGCTGGCCGCCTGGACGGCACTGGTGAAGGTCGTGTCATACGCGGCCAACACGCCGCCGCTGAAGGTGACGCGGATGGTCTTGAGACCGATGTTGTCGCTGGCGTTGACCGAGAGGACGAGCGAGGTGTCCGTCTGGTTCGTGCCCTTGGCCAATGAGACGCGTGGCTTGACCACATCCGGGAACGGCGGATCGATCACCGCATCGCCATTGCACGCGTCAAGAGCCAGCACCGCGCCGATGACGACGAGCGCGCGGCGGGCAATGCCCGTTGGTCCCGCGGCCGGCCGGATCCGCGCGCGTGCGCGGACGCGTGCGCGGATCGGAGTGAATGGAATCATGAGTCGAAGATCCTCGCGATCAGCGGCCGGAAGGCGGCGTGCTGCCGTCTTCCAGAATGTGAGGCGTGACCAGGATGAGCAGGTCGCGCTTGGTCTCGTTCTTGGAGTTCTGCGAGAACAGGCGTCCGACAAAGGGCAGGTTCATCAGCACCGGGATGCCGCTGCGGAAGCGCGTGGTCTCGGTGACCGTCAGACCGCCGATGACCGCCGCCTCACCGTCCGCGACGAGCACTTTCGAATCCGCCTTCTGCCGATTGAAGATCACGCCGACGTCGGTGTTCGAGATCTCCGCGCTGGAGTTCTCGGCGATGAGATCGAGCAGCACCATGCGGTTGTTCGTGATCTGCGGCGTGACGGTGAGCTTGATGCCCGCTTCTTCCTTCGAGACCGTGGCCCGGGGGAAGAAGGCCTGCGCATTCGGGGAACCCTGGGCGCCGCCACCTCCACCGCCGCCCTGCGCGCCGCCGCCGGAGCTGGCATCGATTACGCGGATGGGGATTTCCTGTCCGACGAAGATCGTCGCCGTGCGGTTATTCAGAATGGTCACGCTTGGCTCCGACTGCACATCGGCCAACGACGACGATTGCAGCGCGTTCAGGAACGCGGTGAGCTGAAAGCGGCCCAGTGCGGTGCTGTAGATGAGATTGAGCGCGTTTGGCTTGATCGCGTTGTTCGCGTTCGCAATGCCGGCGATGGCGTTGCCACCAAGTGCGATGCGCGCGGGACCGTTGAACGGCGTTCCGCCACCCGTGGCGTCAGGCACGCCGTCGCCGTTGGTGTCGATGGGCTTGAGCGTGCTCGGATCCGTACGCGGCACCAGCTGCTGGAAGAACTGCTTCGTGCCGGTGCCAAGATCGTAGGCCAGCCCAATGTCCTGAATCCCGGTCCGGTTCACGAAGATGATCTTCGCCTTGATGGCGACCTGCGGCGTGCGCACGTCGAGCTCCTGCAAGCGAGCGACGATTTCCGGCAAACGCGATGGCACTTCGGTGATGATCAACTTGTTCGTGGCGCTGTCCGCCGCCACCGAGCCGCGCACCACGCACCCCTGACCGCTGACCTGGTTGGCCGCGCCGCCGTTCTGCGCACTCTGATTCATCGGCATGCCCAGCTCCTTGCCGGTCGCCAACGTGCTGAGCCCCGTGCAATCGCGTGCCAAGAGCGCCTGCACCGTCTGCCGCAGCGTCGAGGCCTTCGCGTAGTTCACGTCGATGATCTGCGTGACCAACGGTTCGAGCGACTGATTCGAGGCGAGGTTGCGATAGCTGTCCACCGTAATGATGCCGCTGGCATCTTCCGTGGCCGCGAGCCCCTGCCCTTGCAGCACGGCCTGCAGTGCTACGTCCCACGGCTTGTCCGTGATGTCGGCCGTGACGGCACCCGTCACGTCCTTACCCACGATGATGGAGCGCCCGGAGAACGTGGCGAACGCCGCAATCACATCGCGAATGTCCGTCCCGTCATAGCTGACCGTGATGCGCGGCTTCGACGGCTGCTGCATCTGCTTGCGCGTCATCGTGCCGGCGCGTCCGGTGATGGGCGCATCGGCGATGGCCTTCGCATCCGCGCGCGCTTCCGCCAGCGCTTCCGCACGGGCCTCCGCCTTCCCCTCGGCCTTGGCCTGCGCCAACTCCGACGAGGTTGCCGACGTGCTTGCCGTCGGGATCACCCCGCTGGACGCGGGCTCCGCCTTGGACACCACCCCACGCGACTGTTCGGCGAGCGAACCGCTGACGGGCGTGGCACTGGTGCTCTCTTTCAGCGGTGCGGCGGTGGGCGTCGCGTATTCCAGACGACCGGCGGCCACCTGGGTTGGCGCGTCGAAGCTCACCGACTTCGTCTGCCAGAGCGCGACGGCCACCTGCGGGCCCGCCACGTTCAGTCGGACTTCGCGGCCGTTCTGCTCCACGGTATAGGTGCGGGCGGCATCGAGATCGATGACGAGGCGCACCGTGTCCGGGCGATACTGCGAGAGGCGCACATTCCGAATGGCCCCACGGGCCTGGCCGTCATAGGTCCCGCCGCGTACGGCGAGACTGGCGCCGCCGAGGTCAACGACCAGGCGAGACGGACCGTCCAACAGGAAATGATGCACGGCGACACCGGAATCGATAGCGATTACGATTTCGGCGCCCGTGGCGGCCGGTCCGACACTGATCCGCGAGACACGGCGCAGCACGGGGACGTCATCCGTGTGCGTGCCAGCATGGACGAACGCCGAGGTCACGACCGTGTTCACGGCCGGCGATGCGAGACGGTGAGGAATGGTGCCAGTCGGGGCACTGCCCAACAGCGTGTGTGCAAGTGCCGCGGTGATCACCGCGACGGTAGTCGGTCCCATCATGGGTTCCTCACTTTCGTCGTGTCACTGCTCAGGGGCAGCGTTTCCGTGCGATTAAATCCGAACTCTTCCATCGTGAACACCACGGCCTTCTGCTTGATGGCACTGACATGAAGGCGACCGAGTTGCATACCAATTCGCACGCGGTACTGCTGCTTCGAGAACGTGTCGCGCAACACCGCGACCGAGTTATTGCCCACCGGATCGAACGCTACGCCCACCAGCCGCAGATCGGAGAGCAACGGGCGGACATCGCTGGAGGACATGAGCGACTTGTACGGATCGCGACGTCCGCTGCTGGTGTAGCTGAAGACTTCGCGCTGGATGGTGATTTCTGTCGGCACCGCCTTTTTCTGCGCGGCGGCGCTTGGCCCCATCGTGCCGGCGGATTCGCGCGTGACGGTGGCCGCGGGCGGCGTGCCCTGGGCCAGCAGCGGTGCCTGCATCGGTGCCGCACCGAGCGCGAGGAACGCGACGGCCAGCGTCTGCGACAACATGATTCGCCTCACGAGGTCTGCTCCTTCGCCGAAGCCGGTTTGGCCGGCGCTGTCCGTTCGACGTACGTCTGTAGCGTGATGGTCGACGCGATCGCGTTCTTGTCCGCGGACTTCACCGACGGCATCCGCCCAGGGGCGTTGGAGACGATTTGGAAGTTCACCGGCGCGACAATGCGGGCGAGCGAGCCGACGTTGGCCAGAAACTCGCCGAACTGGTGGTACCCACCGATGATGGTCACGGTATAGCGATACGTGTCGTACTTCTCGCCGGGGATGACCGCTTCCGGCATGACGCCACCAACGTCGAGCCCAGCGCGGCGTGCCGCGGTGCTGACTTCTTCGAGGAGCGCCGGCACTTCGTTGCTCGTAGGCACCAAGCGACGCATCACAATGAGCGCCGAGCGATTTTCAGCGGCCTGCGTACGCAGCTGCTCGATGCTCCCGCTCGCGAATTCGCGCGCGGCCTTCTGATTCGCCTCTTCGAGCTGCGCCGCACGCTCGGTGTCGGCCGTCAGTTGCTCATCGCGCTTCGCGTACGGATACACGTAGTAGGCGACCGCGAGGGCCACCGCCGCAAAGCCGATCATGAACTTGATCTGGTCGCGCTGGGATGAAGGAAGGAGTGCCATGAGATCCTCGGGTCAGCGAACCGGAACGACGAGCGGCGAGGTCCGAACGACCCCGGCCGGTGGTACTTCGTACGAAGCGGAGAGCTCGAACTGCGTCACGTCTTTGCCGTCGGCGATGACGATTTCCGACTTCGTCAGCGACACGCGCTGGATGAACGGCGAGCTCTCGAGCTGACGCATGAACATGGTCAGCGCCTGGATGTCGACGGTCTGGCCGACCACCCGGAACGTCAGTTCGGGGTGCACATTAACCGAGTCCTCAACGGCGGCTCCAACCTTCTTCTCCTTCGGCGCTTTCGCAGGCAGCGCCTGCGCGGAGCGCGCGACGGCACTCGAGGTGTCGGCGCCCGGCGGCAACGGCGCCTTGCTCGTCTGCTCCAGTGTCGTCAGCCAGGTATACGCCGGTAGCGCCCGACTGATTTCATCGAGGATATGCGCCCAGTTGTAACGGTTATCGTCGATGGTCCGGATGATCTGCAACTGGCGGTGCACGGAGTCCCGCTCGGCCTGCAGCTTGCGACGCGCCTCGAGCACGCGCGCAAAACGCGTCGAATCGCGCACCGCGCGCTCGACCTGGCCGTTGACCTCGGCGGCGCGAGCGTTCTGCGAGTTAAACAGGATGCCCACCACCGCCACCGCGATCACGACAGAGGCTGCCGCGCCGACCAACCACGGATCTCGGACACGCGCGCCAAGGTTGGCGAGCACGCTCGCGACATCGAATCCGCTGGCACCACGCGTCGTCTTCTTAGCGCCGGGGAGGAGATTGACTTCGATCATCATAGGTCGATCCTCAAGCCGCAGCGCGGAGGGCGAGTCCCACCGGCAGCATCAGCAGCGGTGCGACTTCGTCCGTAGACAGGAACTCCATGGCGCCGTCTCGAATGGTGAGACGCGCCAGCGGGTTGGCCAGCTCTACCGGGATGCGCATGCGGGAAGCCAGCCATCCCAACAAACCGGGCACTCGCGCACCGCCACCGCAGACATAGATGGCCCGGAGCTGTCCGAAGCTGCGCGAGGACGTTGCGAGAAACGTGGCGGCCCGCTCCATGCCGATCGCGAGCTCTTCACCGCGGAGCGCGGCGACACCGTCGAGCGCGATCGTGCGATCGAAACCACGCAACAACGCTTCGGCGTCATCGGCACTCTCGCCATGATCACGCTGCAGATCCTCGCGAAACCGCCGCGTGCCGACCGTCAGGTCACGCGTAAGAATCGGAATACCGTCGTCGAGGATGTTGAGGTTGGTGGCTTCGTGGCCGATGTTGAGCAGTGCCACCGTGCCGCGCATCGCGTCCGGATGATTGAGCGCGAACGCGTTGTGCAGCGCGAACGCATCCACATCGATCACGGCTGGCGCGGCGCCGGCGTCGGTCAACAGGTCGCGCTTCGCCTCCACCAATTCGCGCTTGGCCGCCACGAGCAACACGCTCATCTCGAGACCCTCTGCATCCGGATCGAGGATCTGAAAGTCGAGTTCCACGGATTCCATATCGAACGGCACGTGCTGTTCCGCTTCCCAGCGCATCAGCTCCCGGGCCTGCGCATCTTTCACGCGCTCGATCTGGATCTTCTTGACAATGACATCACGTCCGCCGACGGCGGACACGATCTGCTTGGTCTTCACGCCGGTGGCATCGATGGTCTGGCGGATGGCGTCCGCGACCAGCGCATGGTCCATCACCTCGCCTTCGACGATCGCGGTGTCGGCCAGCGGCGTCACCACGACCTTCACGAGCTCGGGAGAGCCGCTCGTGTGATCGATGACGACCGCTTTGACGAGGCCAGATCCGACATCGAGACCGACGGTCAGCTTCTTGCGACCGAAGAACGCCATGGCTTGGGGGGTTACGCTGTGGTGATCACCGTGGCACCGGACGCGTCGACGAGACGCGATGGCACGAGCACGACGACCTGTTCATTCCGATCCATTCACTCCACTAACGACCGGCGTCCCGCGAGGTAACGCTTCGCAGAGGGGTTCTACCGGGTCCGGATGCTGACTTTGTGATAGTGTCGGCCCTCAGGCACCGTTTCCTAAGCGCTCGGCCTTAAGTGGGACGAACGGATATTTCATGGGCTATTCCAGACACGGAACGGGGCATTCCGTGACAGCGCCACCGCGACCAACGCCCGACCCGCCATACACGGCGCGTACCGCACGACCGTCCCCTCGCCCAGCACCGTCCCGCGTCGAGCGGCATCCCGCACGACCAACGCGCCGCGGACCTCAAGCGCCGCGTCGGGACTGCGCACCGCGCCGCGCACGACCAGCAACCCGTCTACGCGCAGCGGCGCCCGCAGCAACAGGTCGCCCTCAATCATGAGGAGGCCGACCACGCGAGAGGGAGCGGCAATCGTCACGCCGGTGGCCCCACGTAGAACGACTGCGTGCCACGGGGCCATGGGCGAAACGGCCCCGACGCCGTTCAGCGACCCGGCGCCCGCGCGGGCGAGCATGGCCGACCAGGCCGCGTCGAACGTCTGTCGCGCCGAGTCCGCGGTTAGCGGTGCGAGCGTACGCGTGTCGGGGGCAGGTACGGTTGCGCGATCAACTGAGGAGGCGACCAGCGCCGGGAGGCTCAGCGTGTCGCGGAGCGGACCACACTCGTCACCCGCGCCGTCCGCAGCCACAGCGACCCTGGGCTCGGCGATATCCCGTCCGCTGAGTCCTGAGGCGTTGCCGGAGACATCCCCCAGGATGGTGCCCGCCCCGAGGATGGGGAGCGGCGGCGGCTCCAACCAGAAGGCGCGCCACACCGTGCGCCGGATCAGTGTCGCATCGCGCAGGCGCCCCCCCGATACATCGGCGGTTCGCGTGTCCGAGGACGCGCCACGTTCGGCGCGCGCGACCGCCACCATGGACAGCACCCCCGTGCGCACGACGGACCGTTGGATCCGCCAGCCATCGGCCTCCGTGCGGGTCTGCTCGCGCCGCGTTCCAATGGGCACGAGCGCCGCTGACTCCGCCGCCCAACTCGATGCCCAACTCGATGCCCAGCGGACGAGTTCTGATTCCGCCGCATATTGCGCGTGCTGCGCCCGCCACCGGCTCTCGGCGGCACGCAGTGAGCGCCAGGCGACCTGCTGCACCGAGGCGGCCATGACCGCGACGAGCATCATGACCACCAGCACCAGCGGCACGACGATGCCTCGCTGGCGCTGCGCGCAGCGAGACGCGCAGCGAGATGCGCAGCGAGACGCGCAGCGAGACGCGCAGCGATGGGCGGCCGGTCGATGAATCGTGTCGTGTGGCGCCGCGCTCATTCGTCACCGCCGCGATCGGCGCGCAGTGCTACCTCGACGGCGATGGAATCGACGGTGGGTTGCGCAACTCCGGCCCGCCCGGCACGCCGCAGCGCGCGAAGCTGCACGCTGACGCGGGCCGGCGCGACGATTGGCGATGTCGGTGGCGATGTCGGTGGCGATGTCGCAGGCGATGTAGTCGGCGCGGTTTGCCGAGCGGCAAGCGGCGCGCCGTCGCGGTCGCGCACCATGATGAGGAGTCCGCGCGCCCGCGCCGCGAGCAGGGGACCGACGACCGGCTGAATGACGTCCCACCCGGTGGGGCCCAATGACCGTCGCCCGAGATACCAGTCCCCGTCGCCGGCGCGATAGAGCGCGTAGCGGGCCCGTCGCGTGATTCGCACGGGCGTCCCGGTGCCCAGCGCGCGGCCAGCCGCTTCCACGACGGCGATCGCCGTCCCGCCCGCCGCACCGACGGTCTGCAGCGGCGAGGTGAGACACTGGCGCCCCGCTCCTACGGACCGCACGGTCAGCGCTCGCTCCATCGGCTGGTCGGTAAGGCTGGCGCCGGAGGTCCAGCCGAGGAGACGGTCACCGGGCTGCGGCGGTGTATTCCACACGACGTCCAGCGGGTCCGGCATGCCGTTGACGAGGGCCGCCGCACCGCCGGCGACGGCGACCATGGCACCCGGAACATCGTGGGCGCAGACGACCCCAACGCCCACCGTGCCCTCGAACTCAATGGCGGTATCGGACCACGCGACCACGTCAGCGGCGCGGAGGCCCCGAAGCTCGGTACTGAGCACCGTGGCCCCATGCCGCAGCTCGCGCGACGCGGCGAACACGCCGTCATCGTGCAGCGATCGGCGATGCATCGTGAGGAGCAGCTGCACCGCGACGGCGCCTAACAGCGCCATCAGCGGCAACGCGATCAGGACCTCGAGCAACGTATGGCCCGCGCTCCGATGCCCAGCGCGCGCACGCCATGCGCAGGGGGGCGTCATGGGCAGCTCCGCGCGGCGTGCATGGTGCGCGCCACGGGCACGCGCGACGTCAGCGGCGAGAGCGTCAACACCACGTGGATCTCCCGCTCGCGCCACGCGCCAAAATCGACCTCGCGCGCCACAGCCTGCGGGAGCAACGCGGGCGTCGCGGTCGAGTCGCAGCCGGCGACGAGCGCGCGCTCGAGATCAGCCTGGGCCACCGCCCACGCCGCCGTGGTGTCAAGCGCGCGCTGCGAGGCCGTGGCCGTCGCGCGCGCGAACATGACAACACCGAGGGCGAGCGCATCGAGCAGCAGCGACGCCACCAGACACTCGACTAACAGCCGGCCGGTGCGTGCGCGCGCGAGTTTTCGAGAGAAGGAACGCATAGCGGCAGCATACCAGTCGCCGCCGCCATCACCTCATCGTCTTACCGCAGCGCCTACCATTCATCGGCATCAACGGGCCACCCATCCGGGGGCGTCGCGCTCGAAACCGCCGTCATCCCACTGGTGTGGAGCGGCAAGAGAATGACAAACGCGGCGCCGCCTTCACGTGCGCGCTGCACCCAGATCGTCCCGCCCAGATTCTCGATGGTGCTGGCGACGATGGCCAACCCCAGTCCGGTGCCCTTCCCCGGCTGCTTGGTGCTGAAGAACGGCTCGAAAATCCGCTCCTCGTCTTCCGGCGAGACGCCCGTGCCGGAGTCGGCGATCAACACTTGCAGGAAGCGCGCGGGCGCCTCGGGTCGCGATAGCCATGCCAGCGCGCGTCGGCTGGGGCGATGAGTCCACCGCCCGCCCGCCGCATCAGTGCGCCGCTTCTCCGACGTCTCCCCGAAATCGGACACGGCGTTGATTTGCGTACGGACCGCCACCAAGCCCTCGTGATCCATCGCATCCACAGCGTTGAGCATCAGGTTCACAAAGACCTGTTCCAGATCGTGCGGCTCCGCGTAGACCAAGCCGGTCGGTGCGCCGAAGTCCGTGGTCAGACGAGAGCGACGCGTGACGCCCTGATCGGCCAGCAAACGCAGGACATCCGCGATGACCGTGTCCACAACGATTGGCTTCGGCGTCAGGCGGCGCGGACGCGCATAGTCCAGCAGACCGCGCATGATCCGATCGATGCGCCCGATTTCCCGTTCCAGGGCATCGAGCGGTTCGGCCGTCCCGGGGACCGATTCCGTCCGCATGCGTAAGACGTGCGCATAGTTGGCGATCGCCGAGACCGGATTCCCGATTTCATGCGAGACACCCGCGGCGATGCGGCCCATCGTCGCCAGCTTCTCCACCCGAAGACGCAGTTGATGCGAGGCCAGCATCTGATCGGTCATCCGATTAATGCTCGTCGCCAACTGGTCAAATTCGTACGTGTCGCCTGGCGGTGCGCGGCGGGACGTTTCGCCGCCGGCGATCGCTTCGGCGGCCGCGACGACATCGGCCAAGGGCGCCTCGACCAGCCGTACGACATGTCGTCGCATCAGACTGGTCCACAGCAGCGACACGAGGAACATCAAGACCAGAACCGTGGGCCAACGCACCGACGCGTCCAGGTACTCGGTGATCCACATGCTCGCGATGACGCCGATGAGCGCCAGCACGCTGACGCCGACGACGGCGACGGTCAGTCGTTGATGAATACGCGGCAGCGGGGGAGGGAGCACGTCGGACGATGATACAGAACCGCACGAACGGCAACTCTTTGGCGACGGAATGCACAAAGGGCCGAGCATTGCTGCTCGGCCCCTCGTAGCGTCGGCTCAGCTGAACCGATGCGTTCCCCCCCCAGGGGTTACTGACAGACCGGCATGCCTTCGGCGCCACCGCCGCTGACCGCCGATCCCACTGCGATGGTGCAACGCTTGGTCGTCGACGCGTGCGCCGCCGTGGCCGACCACCCCGTCGCCGAACCCGTGAACGTCAGCGTGACACCGGCCGAACCGGTCGGCGCCGTGTAGGTGGCGTAGGTGTTGTTGTCCGAGAACGACGCTTCGGCGCCCGACACCATGTTCTTCAGATCGGACTTCATCGCCGTGATGTACGCCTTTTCCTTCGTCTCGGCGAACTTCGGAATCGCGATGGCGGCCAAGATGCCGATGATCACGACGACAATGAGCAGTTCGATGAGCGTAAAGCCTTTGCGGGTCTTAGACATGTGAGACACTCCAGTTGGGTGGTCTGCGGTGCCGGACAGTCGCCCGACCCTTCGACGACATAGTATGGCAAACGGGGTGCCACGACATTCGGAACGGCTAAGTTGTTGAAATAGATACGCTTATACATGCCCGTTCTTGGGGCCAGCGCGGCGGTGCCACGCGTTGCGCCCGATTCCTCGCAGATCGCGGCGATCGCGCCACGCATGCCATCGCGGACGGAAACGACACGGGGGGCGAGCTCTCGCTCGCCCCCCGTGGTATGCGCACCGCACCGTCAGCCGGAAAGCGCCGTCAGCCGGAAAGCGCCGTCAGCCGGAAAGCGCCGTCAGCCGGAAAGCGCCGTCAGCCGGAACGCGCCGTGAGCCGGCGCGCGCCGTCAGGCCATGCTTACTGGCACTTCGGCATGCCTTCCGCCGCGCCGCCGGTCACCGCCGAACCCACCGCGATGGTGCAACGCTTGGTCGTCGACGCGTGCGCCGCCGTGGCCGACCACCCCGTCGCCGTACCCGTGAACGTCAGCGTCACACCGGCCGAACCGGTCGGCGCCGTGTAGCTGGCGTACGTGTTGTTGTCCGCGAACGACGATTCCGCCCCCGACACCATGTTCTTCAGATCTGACTTCATGGCCGTGATGTAGGCCTTTTCCTTGGTCTCGGCGAACTTCGGAATCGCGATGGCGGCCAGGATGCCAATGATCACGACGACAATGAGCAATTCGATGAGCGTAAAGCCTTTGCGGGTCTTGGACATTCGGGACTCTCCAGAGGGGGATTCGGCGCGCAGGACATTCGCCCAGGCGCCTCAGTGACGTCCAAGACAGCAAAGCGCATGCCAATGCCGCGTATTCGCGCAAACGTTTACCATTGTTGAACTTAGGGATCCATACCGAACAGCAGCCCGCTGCCAGCCGGGGCGTTTTGCCGCACACCGCGCAGATCGCGAGGGTATTGCGCGACCGGCACAGGCGGAAACGCAAATGGGAGTCGAGCATGAGCTCGACTCCCTTTCGCACACCGGTCCGCAAGGACCGATGGACCATCAGGCCAAACTTACTGGCACTTCGGCTCGCCTTCCGCCGCACCGGCCGTCACCGCCGATCCCACCGCGATGGTGCAACGCTTGGCCGTCGACGCATGCGCCGCCGTGGCCGACCACCCCGTCGCCGAACCCGTGAACGTCAGCGTCACACCGGCCGAACCGGTCGGCGCCGTGTAGCTGGCGTAGGTGTTGTTGTCCGAGAACGACGCTTCGGCCGCCGACACCATGTTCTTCAGATCCGACTTCATCGCGGTCACGTACGCCTTTTCCTTCGTCTCAGCGAACTTCGGAATCGCGATGGCGGCCAAGATGCCGATGATCACGACGACAATGAGCAGTTCGATGAGCGTAAAACCTTTGCGAGTGCGGGGCATCGTAAAATCTCCTGTGGGGGGTGTGCGCTGCTGGCCCGTGATGTGGTGTCCAGCGCGACACTGTCTCATAAGGCAACCTGCGGGCCACGGCGCGAGCCACAATGAAACATGTTGCGGGACAAGCACTTACATCATTTCACCGCGCCACGATTCCTTTCCCCGCCTCTTTCGTTTCGCAACGCTTCTTGCACGCTGCAAGACTGGCATCGAGGCTCCGCATTGCGCGCTATGCCAGCGCTGTAACGGGCGTGCACGCGATGAAACACCGACGCCGCAACGGACCGCGAACTGATGTGCGGCACCGCCATCACGGTGCGGTTACTGGCAGGTCGGCTCCGTAAACGCGATGGCATTCGCGCCGTTGGCGATGCGACAGACCACGCCGGGGAGCGCGTCGTGCGTCGCCGTAGCCTCCCAGCCGCCTACGGTGGGCCTGAAGGCCAATGTCACGCCGGCGCTGCCGCGCGGTGCCGTGTAGTTGGCGTAGCTCCCGTCTTGCGAATACTGCGACTCGGCCGACGAGACGAGGTTGCGCAGGTCCGCCTTCATCGCGGCGAGGTACGCCAAGCGCTTCGATTCGCGGAACCGCGGCATCGCGATCGCCGCCAG
>CALQGY020000033.1 GCA_943330235.2 Candidatus Kuenenia stuttgartensis | reverse complement strand
ATACTGCGCGCGATGGGCGTGCCCTGTCGCCTAGTCGACATCCACACCGAGCGTTAAATCAGTGCGCGGCCGATCCGTGCGACCCATCGTGCGACCCATCGTGCGTACCACGACCCGTTGTCGGCAACGTGTCAATGCGAATGGCTTTGAGAATCGCCGGCTCCGGAACCAGCTCTTTGGGCCCCGGCGGCATGCCATTCAACTTGAGTACGTACGCGGTCACCCACACGTACTCGTCCTCCGACAGGGTGCCCGGCGCCGACTTCGGCATGAGCCGCGTGAGGTAGTCAAAAAATTCCGAGAGCGGACGCCCCACCCAGCGCGCCGCGAACACCGGCCCGCTGTGTGAAGCGACAGTGTGGCATCCGCTGCACGTGCCCTTGAACACGTCCTTCCCCTTCACGGCCTGATCGGCGGAATACACGCCGGCCATGGTGGTGCGCCCGCCATTCTGCGCCAACGCAAGACGCGGCGTGCCCACCAGCACCGCGCCCAGCGACGTGGCGGCCAGCAGCATCAGCACGCGCGCCGCGGCGCCTGACCGAGGTGCCGTGAGGCGTGCCATCACGCCGGAGATGGCCCACGCGACCCCGCCTACAATCAGAACACCCATGCTGAAACGGATCACGCCGACGGCGAGACCAACCCCGGAGTCCGGCCAACGCCACGCGTACGCGCGGAGCGCGTCAAATCGTTCGATCATCCAGTGCCACGACGTGTGTGCGATAAGGACTGAGCCGACGAGAACCCCCGTCCGCTCGGCGACGATACGAGAGAACACCACGGCGAGCAACGGCACGCCGATCGCGAGCACCAGCAGTTGTGCCACTTCAATGCCGATGTTGAACGCCGCCAGTGCGGTGAGCAGATGCCCGCCGGCAAACTGCAACGAGTCGCGCAGGGCGAAGGAAAAGCCGAAGCCATGCACCAGCCCAAACGCGAACGCCATCATCCACCGCCGCTCGAGCTTCGCACCCACGACATTCTCAATCGCCATGAACACGATGGAGCCCGCAATCAGGAACTCCACCAGTGGAGGGAACCAGAGCGCATCGGGGGCATACCCAAGCGCGCACACCGCCAGCGTCATGGAGTGCGCCAGCGTGAACGCCGTGACAATTCCGACCAGCGGACGCAGGCGGCGCACCGGCAAGATCAAACAGAACAAAAACAACAGATGGTCGATCCCATCAAACAAGTGCGACGCACCCATCTGCACAAAGCGCGCGGCCGCATGCCACCACGCGGGCTCGAGCTGCACTTCGCCCGGATCGCCCTCGTACACGTAGGCCCGTTCGGCGCCCGCGATCGGCACAAAGCGGAGCACCGTCGTGGTCTTCACCCCGAGATGCGCCAGCTGCGGCACGATGGCCAAGCGCGCGGTCGGTCGCGCATCACCCAACGGATACTCCAGCAGCACGTCGAGCATCACCTGCCCCACGGCGATGTCCGTCTGCACCGGGAGCGGTGCGCCCGTGGTGCTGGCGACGGCATCCGAGTAGCGCTCAAACGCATGATCCGACGGCAGCGAGGCGCGTACGGCAGCCAATCGCGCCGCACCAAGCGCGCGCCCATCGGCCGTGACCGCCATCGCGTCCGCCACCCACAGTCGGGCCGCGTCCCGCAGCGTGCTGTCCGCACGCGTCAAATCCAAAAACGCCCCGCGCAGCGGAAACTCCACGTCTCGCATGGCCTCGACGGGCACCCGCACCAACACGCGCACCACCCGTGCTTCAGGGTGCACGAACGCCTGAATGGCCACGCGCCGCGGAACCTCATGCGCCCACGGCGTCGCCGGCCACACCGACACGAGCACGAGCGCAGCCAGCACGGACGGACGCACCATGCGCCACAACCGGCCGAGGGACTCGATCATCGAAACACGCACGATTCGCTGGACAGGCGGAGGGGGGCGGGATACTTCTATGTCACGTACGGGCGATCGGAAGGATACGCCCGATTTCGTCACGAACATACCACCTCGTCGCGCAGTGCACACGGGTCACCGACCCTGAGGCACCGGGCGTTGGAGACACACGGATGACGCAGTCGAAGAGAGTGGCCGTCGCGCTGGGATTGGGTGCCGGGATCTTGGCGCTCGGCGCGGCGCAGGCGACGCTGGGCGCCGCCGACCGACAGCTCGTGCAGGCGCCGCGATTCGAGGTCGATCCGGTCTGGCCCAAGCCGCTCCCCAACCACTGGATCCTCGGCTCGGTCATCGGCGTCGGCATCGATAGCCGCGACCATGTATTCATCATCCACCGTGGCGATTCCACGCTCAATCAGCGCACGGAAGCCGGCGCCAAGGCCAACCCGCCCATCGGCGAATGCTGCGCCTCGGCCCCGCCGATTCTCGAGTTCGACGCGGAGGGCACTCTCATCAAGGCGTGGGGCGGCCCGGGCGTCGGCTACGAATGGCCCACGTCCAACCACGGCATCACCGTCGACGACAAGGACAATGTCTGGATCGGCGGCAACGGCGCCGCGGATTCGCATATCCTCAAGTTCACGCACGACGGCAAGTTCCTGCAGCAAATCGGCAAGCCCGGCCAGGCCCCGAATAGCAACGACAGCACGCACTTCGGTCGCGTCGCCAAGATCTCGTTCGACATCAAGGCGCAGGAAGCCTTCGTCGCCGACGGGTATGGCAACAAGCGCATCGCCGTCCTCGACATGGGCACGGGTGCCCTCAAGCGCTACTGGGGCGCCTACGGCGGCCGTCCGGACGACACGCGCCTCCCGCCGTACGATCCGAGCGCACCGCTGATCAAGCAGTTCCGGAATCCCGTGCACTGCGCCGAGCCCACGACCGACGGTCTGGTCTACGTCTGCGACCGTCCCAACGACCGCATCCAGGTCTTCAAGAAGGACGGCTCCTTCGTGAAGGAAGTGCGCATCGCACCGCTCACGCGTGGCGACGGATCGGTGTGGGACATCGCCTTCTCCCGCGACGCGGCGCAGAAGTATCTGTACCTCGCCGACGGCAAGAACGAGCGCGTCTACGTCATGGACCGTCAGTCGCTTGAGATTCTCACGAGCTTCGGCGATGGTGGCCGTCAGCCCGGTCAGTTCTTCGCCGTCCACAGCATTGCGACCGACTCCAAGGGCAACATCTACACCACCGAGACCTACGAGGGCAAACGCCTCCAGAAGTTCGCCTACAAGGGACTCGGCTCCGTGACCCGCGCCAATCAGGGCGTCCTCTGGCCCAAGAATCCGTAAGCGACACGGGGCGTAGAACGACACGGGGCGCGGAACTCAGGTTCCGCGCCCCGTCCGCATTCTGCCGCTGCGCCGCTCAGGGCATCGCGGCTGAGCACTCGATTTCGACCTTCGCACCCGTTGAAACCAGTGCGGCCACCACGACCGTCGTGCGCGCCGGCGGGGATGACGTGAACACCGCGCGATACGCCGCATTCATGCCGGCGAAGTCCTTCACGTCGGTCAGGAATACGGTGCACTTGACCGCATTCGCCATCGTGGTCCCTGCCGCTTCGAAGACTTTCTTCGTGTTCTCAAGGGCCAACGTGGTCTGCCCCTCAATGGTGGTGTCAGGCGCCGTGCGGCTCACGCCCAACTGGCCGGAGGCGAACACCATGTTCCCAACGCGAATGGCGGGCGTCAGCAGCGGCGACGCGGTCTGACCCGCCGGCACGATGGGCTGACGCGTGCCTTGCGCCAACGCCGTCGTGCCGGTGATCGTAAGGGGAATGACGGATAGCAGGGCCAGCGTGGGGATCGCCAAGCGGGACATCAGATCCTCTCGAATCACAGGTGAACGGAGCGTAAACAGCATGCCGATCTTCGATTTCATATGCGGCGACTGCGGTGAGCAGTTCGAAGCGCTGGTGCGCGGCAGTCAGGTGCCGGTGTGCGCCAAGTGCGGAAGCGAGAAGCTGGAGAAGCAACTGTCGATCCCCAGCGTCAAGACCTCCTCGACCCACGGACTCGCGATGCAAGCGGCCAAGCGCCGCGATAGGTCGCAGGGCTCGGAACGCATGCACGCGCAACGCGAGTACGAGTTGAGCCACGACGACTAGCACACGCCACACCGTCACCACCCGCACCGTAAAACGCAAAAGGGCGCCGAGCGAGATTCGCTCGGCGCCCTTGGTCTGTCAACCTAGCAGGACTTGCACTTGTTGCTGTTCTTCGCACCCATCTTCACGAGCAGGTCCACGGTCCCCTGGAACGGCGGGATGCGCTGCACAGGGCCGTTGGCCATGTCCGCCGTGGTCTGACCACGCCGACTGAGCGCCATGATGTCGCCGCCCTTGGCAGCCAGATACTTGATCAGTTCGTCGTCGCCACGCGCCGCAGCGTGGTGGATGGCGTTGTAGCCGTTGAAGTCACGCAGGTTCACGTCGGCATGCAGCGTTTCGATCAAGTACTTGACCGACGGCAGCCATCCGTCGGGCGCATGACGATGCGAGTTGGCCGCGAAGCCCTCGCCGTAGCCCACGCCTGACGCCGCGTGCAACGGATAGACACCGGGACCGCCATCGGGAACGGGCTCCAGTCCCGACGGATCCTTCCCGCCGGTCGTTTCATCCGCCGAGCCGCCGTCGTCGCCAGGCAGACGGCCCGTCGGCTTGAGCGTCGGGATGTTCGGATCAGCGCCGTATTTGATGAGCAGCTTCATCGCGTCGACATCGGTGCCGTACGCCGCACGCCAGAACGGCGTCGCGCCGGTGGTGTTGACGCCCAGCAGATCGAAATTGTACGACATGTACCACAGGTGCTTCTTGAGGCGCACGTTGGGCTCGGCGCCGGCCTTGAGCAGCGCTTCCATCAGTTCAAGGTGCGTCGTCGTCTGCTGCAGCTGGGCCGTCGGCTGCGGATAGAGCGACTTCGCCGCCCACTGGATGTTGATCGTCGCGTACAGCGGCGTGGCACCCGCCTCGCTCGCCATCTTCACGTCAGCGCCCTTGGCCAGCAGCATCTTCGCCATGTCGAAGCGACCATTGATGGTCGCCATCAGCAACGGGCTGGTATGATCGCCGTCGCTCACGTGGTTGATCTTGGCACCCGCCTTCAGCAATGCGTCGACTGACTCGGCATTGCCTTCACGCACCGCGAACAGCAGCGCCGTCAGGCCACCCTTGTTGCCGATCAGATCACCGTAGGACGGACCGCGGTTGTTGAAGCCGGTCGCCGCACGGGTGGTATCACCCGGCTGTCCCTGCGTGCCACCGATCACCGGTCCGGCATCCGGTGCGGGCGCCGCACCACGCCCACCCGCACGCGGTACGATGGTCCCTGGAGCCGGTTCGGCCGCTGCGGCCACCGTGGCCTTGGCGGCACCCTTCGCCGCGGCTGGAGCGGCCGTGGGGGCCTTCACCGCCGGTGCGGCCGCCATCGGTGCCGTCGCAGGCACCGCAGCAGCCGGAGCCGCCGGCGCACCCGCGCCACGGCCACCACCGGCGCCGGGCGCTCCAGCGCCGAGCGCACCAGCCGCCGTCGGGGCCGCATCAGCCGCTTTCATGGCCGCCACGCGCCGCGCACGCAGCGTCAACATCGTCCGGTCGGACTTCTCACGTGCCGGAATGTCCTCGATCTTCGACGTGGCCTCGATATCCGCGCCGTGCTTCAGCAGGACACCGATGGCCTTCACGCGATTGTACGACGCCGCCCACATCAGTGGTGTCTGCGACCAGGCGCTCTCGCGAATGTCGACCGGCGCGCCCTTATCGAGAATGGCTGCGACCGTCTCCGAATCGCCATTGGCAGCGGCAAAGTGCAGCGCCGTGGCCCCACCCGAGGTGGTGGCCAACTTCACATCCGCCCCCGCCGCCAGCAACGCCTTGGCCGATCCACCACGGCCGGCCTTGGCCGCCAGGTGCAAGGGCGTGTAGTTGCCGTTCCGCGTGAACGCGTCCACGCGCGCCCCGGCGAACACCAACATCTTCGTCAGGTCGGCATCGCCACGTGACGCAGCCCAATGCAGCGCCGTCATCCCATCCGCCTGCGCCGCGTTCACGTCGGCGCCCTGCTTGAGCAGCAGACGCACGGCCGAGGTATCGCCGCGCATGACGGCGTCCGCGATGGACGAGAGCGACGGTCCGGTGCGGGCCGCGCTGAACAACAGCACGGCCCCCGCCAAGAACGCGACGGTGGCGCCGCGTCGGCGGCGCGCCAGACGAACCCGCACGGAATCAGACATTGGCGCGCAGGGTAAGAGCGTCCGTGCTGTCACCGAACTGCTTGACGTCATCCATGCCCAACGTGTGGATCATGCTGAGCATCGCATTCGCCATCGGCGTGCCGTCCGGCGCCTTGATGTGCTGATTGCCGCCCAACGCCCCGCCGGCATGACCGAGCAGGATGAGCGGGCACCGACGATGGTTGTGCAGGTTCGAATCGCCCATCGGCGACCCGTAAATGATCATCGTCTGATCCAGCATGTTGCTGTCCCCTTCCGTGATGCTCTTCAGCTTATCGAGGAAGTACGGCAGCATCGAGACGTGGTACTTGTTGATCATGTTGAAGTCGCGGACGCCCTTCTCCGTGCCGCCATGGTGCGACGCCGGGTGGAACGGCTTGTCCGTGCCGCTCTCCGGATACGTGCGGCTGGAGCCGTCGCGACCCATCTTGAACGAGAAGACGCGCGTGATGTCCGCCGCAAAGGCGAGCGCCTGAATGTCGAACATCAACTTGACATGCTCCGAGAACGAATCGGGCACGCCGGCCGGCGCCTCGGGCAGCGCACGCACTTCACCGCTGGAGTTCCGCGCTTCCACGCGCTGGATGCGACGCTCGACTTCACGAATGTCTTCGAGATACCGGTCGAGGCGCTGCTTGTCGTCAACACCCAGCGACGACTTGAGCGACGACATTTCCCCCGACACGAAGTCGAGAATGCTGCGGCGCGTGCGGCGACGATCCGCGCGCTCGGCCGACGATCCACCCACGCCGAACAGCTTCTCGAACGCCACGCGCGGATCACGAATGACCGGCAGCGGATCCGTCGGCGACGCCCAGCTGATGGAGTCAGTGTAGACGCAGGCGTAGCCGTAGGCGCAGCCGCCCGCCTGGTCGACGTTCTCGATGCAGAGCTGCATGGACGGAATGGGCGTGTCCTGCCCAAAGCGCTTCGCATACATCTGGTCCAGCGACATCCCCACGTGCACGTCCGAGCCTTCCGTCTGCTTCGGGTGCGACTGCGTCAGGAACGTGGCGCTGGAGCGGAAGTGATCGCCGCCGATTTCATTCGGCGCCGTCGGCTCCGCTTCGCGCACGTCCGTGTTGCTGATGATCGTGAGGTATTCGCGATACGCGTCCAGCGAATGCATCGCGGTGGGGCTCAGATCGAAATTGCGACCGGCGGCCGCCGGGGACCACAGGTTCTGCTTGGCGCCCCACTCGTTACAGCCGGCCGCGCCGTGCACCATTTCAATGGCGACGAGGCGCGGGGCCTTGTTGGCCGCGCGCCAGGCGCCGCGACCGGTGGGGAGCATGGCATCCAGGTACGGCAGCGCAAACGTCGCGCTGAGGCCCTGAACGAACTGGCGGCGCGGCATGGACTTCCCGCTCAGAAAATGCATGGTCGTACTCTCCGTGACTTTGTGAGCAGGATGACTACTGGCCGCGGCCGGACGCCGCACCAGTGGATCCTGGCGTAAGTTGGGCAACCGGCAGGCGACGCATCCGGAACGCGTCACTCTTCACGACGCCGAGGATGAAATCGTTGATCCGGTAGTTATTGGCCCGGGCCGCCACTTCGATACGCCGAATGGCGGGGTTGTCGTAATACTCGATGCGACGGCCGATCGCGTAGGCCATCAAGTTGTTCGCGAACGTGCGCACCAGCGGCACCGGACGCTTGAGCAACACGCGCTGCAGCTGCAGCGCGCTGGAAATTTTCGTCCCGTCGTAAAAGTCGCCACGGGTATCCAACGGCGTGCCGTTCTCACGGATGCGCCACTGCCCGTTCACATCGAAGTTGTCCAGCGCCAGACCGATCGGATCGATAAACGCGTGGCACGAGCGGCACGACGGATTGTCGCGATGCTGTTCCATGCGCTCGCGCGTGGTCAGCATGCGGCCGTCCTTACTGTCCCCCGTTTTCTCGAGATCCGGAACGTTTGGCGGCGGCGGCGGCGGCGGCGATCCCATGAGCACTTCCATCACCCACTTGCCGCGCAGCACCGGCGACGTGCGGTTCGCATGCGAGGTTAGCGTCAAGACCGAGCCGTGCCCGAAGATGCCGACGCGCGTGCTGTCGGCGTACGCGACCTTGCGGAATGTCTCGCCGGTCACGCCCTGCACGCCGTAGTGATGCGCCAACCGCTCATTCATGAAGGAATAGTTCGCCGTGTACAATTCCAGCAGCGAACGATTTTCCTTCACGAGGTTGTAGAAGAACAGCTCCGTCTCGCGACGCATGTCGAGCGCCAACTGCTCGTGGAAATCGGGATACTGCAGCGCATCCGGATGCACCTTCTCGATATCCTGCAGGCGCAGCCACTGCGCCGCGAAGCGCGTTGCGAGCGCTTCCGAACGAGGATCCGCGAGCATGCGCTTGGCCTGCGCCGTCAGCACCAGCGTATCACTCAGCCCACCGCGACGCGCCACCGCGAGCAGCGTGGAGTCAGGCGGTGCGCCCCACAGGAAGAAGGACAACCGTGACGCGATGTCCACACCGGCCACCGCCACGCGATCGCCCGCCTTGGCGGTGCTCGGGACCTCTTCAGCGCGGAAGATGAAATGCGGGCTCGCCAGCAGCGCCTCAACGGCCGTCCGCACACCCAACTCGAAACCGCCTTCCTTTGCGCCGGTGTCGTAGAACGTCATGAGCGCCTTGCTGTCGCTCGGCGATAACGGACGGCGATACGCCGCCGCGCCCAATCGCGCCACGATGCGCTCGGCACACGGACGCGCTTCCGCACTCGTCGTCGGACGGCACGTGAAGATGCGACGACGGCTCGGCGTCTCCGACACGCCGGTGGCATTGAACGGCCCCGTCACCGCGAACATCTGGATATGCGAGAGAATGGTGACGCCGGACTGCGACCCAATCTGCGTATCGGCGATGCTGTGTCCGATGGGCGCGATGTTGTCGTTCACCGGTCCTTCAAACGTGCGCAGGTATGCCGCCGTGATGCGCTGCGGTCCGGCCTTCACCGGAATCGGCTTGGTCTTGATGTCCATGCCGTTCGGATCGGCCTGCGACATGCCACGATCGATATCAAGCACGGCCACCCGCTCGCCGTTCACCGAGACTTCGATCTTCTCGTCGAACGGGGCGTTGGATCCGTACAGCTGACCGGTCGGAATCGCGTGCAGCGTCACCGTGAAGACGTACTCGCCGTCTGCCGGGAAGTTGTGCACTTCTGAGATGCCACCGCGTGTGCCGCGCGGCGCGCCATCCACCAGATCCGTCTGCGACGCGAGGCGCGCAATCTTGTACGACGCCGTCGTGGGGCTCGCGCGCATATCGCCCACGGCGAGTCGCGAAATATCACTGGCGGCATCCAGATACGCATCGAGCGCGGTCGCCGACGGCAACTGCGCGTCCGCGATGTTGTCAAAGTTGGCGCTCTTGGTGTCGAGCGGGAGCCACGAATCGGCAGTGATATCGAGGCCGAGCAGATCGTGCACCGACCGCTCGTACTCCGCGCGGTTGAGGCGCTGGAACGTGCGGTTGCCCGGGTTCGGCGATTTCGCGGCCGACGCATCCATGATGCGCTCGAGCGACGTCATCAGCACATCAAGCGTATCGCCGGCCGGTCGCGCACGCCCCGGCGGCGGCATCATCCCCGTCCGCAGCTTCCCAATCATCTTCTCGGCCACATCGGGCGACGTTCCCGCGATGGACATGAAGTCGAAGTTGGCGAGCGACAGATTGCCCTGCTTGCGCTGTTCACTGTGACATCCGGCGCACGTCTTTTTCACCACGCCGTTCAGTGCGTCGGGCGCCAGAGCGGTCGGCACGGGGCGCGGGGCCCCATGCACACCGTAGGTACGGCGTGAACGCGTGATCGGCGCGGGCGACGACGCCACGCGCACCGGATCGCGGCGAAGGGCACTCGTGAGCGCCACAGGAACAGTCCGAGCCGCTTCAAGCGCGGTCGGATTGTCGAGAATGAGCAGAGCCGCGAGGAGCAGCCCGAGACTGCCAGCGACGACGGTGTGTGACTTCATGCCCGGTCCTCAGGGTCAGTGCGGAGGTCTGAGGGCAGACCTCCAAAGGTGGGAACTTTAGCCTACCATATCATGTGCGTGCGCAACCGTTTACGGTAGCGCCGTGGTAGACTCAACCGTAAGGACGGTCGATGCGTATCCCTTGCAACCTCGGCGGAATGAGGTATACAGAGATCGCGTCATGAACACCTACGGAGTACACCGGTGCTCCGTTGGATGCCCACTCGGGCTGCCAATCTCAGGAGGATGGCCACGTGCGTATACGCTGGATGTTGACGGTTTCTGCCGTCTCGGTGTTCCTCGAACCACAGGCGGCGTTCGCCCAGCAGCACCAGAATCCCGTCGTGGATCTGCTCGCCGCGAACAAGCCGGTCTTTGGGTTGTACGCCCCGGCCAATCGGAGGGTCCGTCCGGGCCAGCCGGCGCCGCCAGCGGATTCCATGAAGACGCCCGCGCAACTGGCCCTCGATGCCGTTGCCTACAAGAATGGCGACTTCGTGTTTGATGGCTCGATGGAGGGCAACTTTGAGGGCGCCCTCCCTGCCTGGTCCGAGTTCGCCAAAGGCATGCAAGCCGCCGGGATGCTCCAAGGCAAGAAGTTTACGCACGGGCTGTTCGTGAAGACGCCGGAAATCGCGCCGGACAAGGCCAAAGCCGGTGAGCGGATCGCCGCGCAGCTGAACACCGGATTGACGGGTGTGATGTTCGTCGGCGTGGAGAGCGCGGACGAGGTCAAGGCCGGCCTCAACATGATGCGCTTCAAGTCCAAAGGCGGCTCACGCCCAGAGAACGTCGGTGACGCGCCGGCACGCTGGGGAATGCCCGAAAAGGAGTACAAGGAGAAAGCGGATGTGTGGCCGCTCAATCCGAAGGGCGAGTTGGTGAACTTCACCGTCGTCGAGAGCAAGGAGGGTTTGGCTCACGTCCGCGAGATCGCCGCGGTGAAGGGCATCGGCGTGCTCTTCCCGGGCGCGGGTACGCTGCGTGGCGTGTTCACCACCACCGACGCCGCCGGCAAGCGCACGTTTGACGAGAAAGGATGGGAAGACGCGATTCAGCAGGTTCTGGCCGCGTGCAAGGAATTCAAGGTCGCGTGCGGCTTTCCCGCGACAACTGCCGACATTGAAATGCGCATGAAGCAGGGCTTCAGCGTCTTCGTGATCGGCTGGGGAGAGCCCGGCTTTAAGGCCGTTGAGATGGGTAAGAAGGCTGGCGGGCGATAGTCCGCAGCACGTTGATACGCAAAACGGGCGGGCCATCACTGGCCCGCCCGTTTTGCGTTCGCGCAGACGGCGGTGTGGCGGCGCGGTCGGTGCACGGCACGACGCGCGGGATCTCGCCGGCGAGAGGCTGCAGGCTGATGGCTGTAGGCTGATGGCTGGAGGCGAATCCCTATCGGCGAGACGCACTCGGCGAAACGCTGGACGCTGAGAGCCTACCGCCTTGAGCCATCAGTAGAAGGCGTAGTCCGCATGCAAAACGGGCGGGCCAATATTGGCCCGCCCGTTCCGCATCCCATCCAACCCGCTGCTTACGCCTTACGATCCAGGCAACCCTTGAAGTTCGGGTTGTTCGTCTCGTCAAACGGCACGGGGAAGTTCACGTCCGATCCGTAGTTCGTGCCCGGGCGGGTGACAACCGGTCCCGTCGGGAACACCGTTTCGGTACCACGGCCGTACTGGCGCACCAGGCGGCGGAGGTCACCCAGGCGGTGGCCGGTCAGCCACATCCAGTACGCGCGCTCCTTGAACAGCATGTCGACCGCGTCGGCCTTGGTCGTCGGGGAAGCGGGCAGCGGCGTGATGGCCGCCGTCAGGCCGGTGGCGCGAAGCGTGTTGAGCGCGGCGAACATCGCGTCGAAATCCGCCTGCGTGCCACCCTGCAGCTTCGCTTCGGCTTCGATCAGACGGGCTTCGATACCGTCAGCGAGCACCACGGCCGAAGCGTTCGTCGGGTACTTCTGCTGGACCGGCAGGTTCTTGGAAGAACCATCGAACCCGATGCGCGTGGACGGCGTCCACAGCACACGGGGATCCGCCGGCGTGGTCAGGAACGGCAAGCCGTTCCGACCTTCCAACGTCCCGACCGTGTAGCGAGAACCGGCCGGGCTGGCCGAGTTGAAGATACCGTTCTGCTGACGGCTGGTCGCGGCCGAATGATAGACCTTGTACTGGTAGGCCGTCGGCACCGCGGCCACGGCCGCAGCCGCCGCCGCGTACTGACCGAGGTTCAACAACGCACGCGCCTTACCGATAGCCGCGATGTTCTTGACGCTCGTCGCGTACGCGTTCGTGCCGACCGCGTTCGTGAGTGCCGTGTCAAAGCTGGCCACGGAGCGATTGAGAATCTGCGTCGTGGTCTGCGGCTGACCGAACGTGATCGTCGACCCGTCTTCTTCCGAGAACGGGACGCCGGAGCACCATCCCTCGGCGAAGAAGTCTTCGGTGAAGCCACGCATGGCGTACAGCTCGGCGATGGTGTCCTTCTGCGTCGGCTTGAACTTCTGCCAGACCGCGATCGTGCGCGTGGCACCAGCACGGGCGCGGTGCATCTGGAGGTAGTACGTGTCCATGGCCGGCAACGTCGTCGTCATGGTGCGCTGATTCGGGAACAGGCGGTCGTCGAACGTGTCCGCTGCCTGAATCTCGTCAGCCATGTTACCGGTGGAGACGACGAAACCGTCGCCGTTGCCGGAGAATACGATGGCGAAGTCCTGCACCACACCGTTACGAAGCGGGGTGGCACCGACCAGGCTGTTGTATTCGCCGTAGTTCAGCACGTCCGGGTTCGTGACGTTCAGGATGTCGCTTGAGCAGCTCGTGACGGCAATCGCTGCCGCCAGCGCGCCGGCCGGCTTGGCCAGCCGTCGCGCTACGGAATAAAGGTTCATCTGTTTGCCGTGCCTCAGAAGGAGAAGTTCATGCGAAGCGAGAACACACGCATCGGCGCGGTCGAGAAGTACTCCTCGTTACCGCGGGCATCATCGTTACCGACCGTCGCTTCGGGGTCCACACCAGTGTACTTCGTCCACTTGGCCAGGTTACGACCCGTGAAGACGATGTTCCAGCGATCGGACTTGAACTTCCGCGCCAGGCTGGTCGGCATGTCGTACGACACCGACAGTTCGCGCCAGCGAGCGAACGCGCCGTCTTCGAACATGTAGGTGAAGATGCCCGCCGAGCTGTTCGCCGCAATGGCACCGGCCTGCACGTCAAGCGGCGACGTGAGGTCGTACAGACCGCGGCACGACGAACCACCCTGACACTGGTGACGCAGCGTGTTGTTGAACTTGCGGTTGCCCCACTTCCGATCGATCTGGCTCGAGATGCGGAGCTTGTGGTTGAGCAGTTCGATGTTCGGCGAGAAGGCCATTTCCTTCGTGGGGAAGGACGGTCCGATGAATTTCGCCGAGTCGGCAAACGTCATCTCGGAGAAGGCGAGACGCCCATCCGCGTTGGCATCCGCGTACGTGTAGCTCCGGCCCCACAACCCGTACAGCGGGTAGCCAGGCTGGTTACGCTGCGTGTTGCGGTTACCGGTGAACAGCGCCGTCACATCAGGCGGCAGCGACAGCAACTCGTTGGAGTTGGCGGACGCGGTCAGCGTGAAGTCGAGGCCAAGCTGCTTGCGATCAAGGACCTTCTGATTGAGCACGAACTCGGTACCGGCGTTCTGAATGTCGCCGATGTTCTCGAAACGCGACTGCACGCCGGCCAGCGAGGGCGCGACACGACGGCTGATCAGCGCGTCGCTCGTCTTCTTGCTGTAGTGCGTGACTTCGATGTTGGTCTTGCCCTTGAACATCGTCAGATCGAAGCCCGTTTCGGTTTCCGCCGAGTATTCCGGCTTCAGCGTCGCGTTACCCAGCGAGCCGATGGAAACGCCAGGGGCGTCCGTACCCGTTGAGAGGGTCGTGGAGAACGGGCTGTAGTAGCGCAGCGCGTCCACCGCGCCCGGGATCTGGCCGGAGGCGCCGTACGTGCCACGCACGCGCAGCGAGCCAAGCCACTGCGGCTTCGGGAAGAAGCTCTGCTCAGACAGCAACCACGAGGCACCCAACTTCGGGTAGTACACGGCGCGGAAGTCCTTACCGAAGGCGCTGGCCGCGTCGCGACGCAGGCCGGCCGTGAAGAACAGCTTCTCGTTGACCGAGATGAGTTCTTCGCCGTAGTAACCGAGCGTCCGCTTTTCGTTCGTGGACTGCGACGCGCTGCGCGTAGCCGCGGCCGTCAGCGTGGTCGCGCCTGGCGGCAAGCCGAGGCCCGTGCCGCCCGTCTGCGAGACGTAGTTGCGGATGTACTGCATACCGAAGGACGTCTTCGTGGTCATCCACGAGAACAGGTTCTTGGTGATTGTGCCACCGAGATCCACCGACTGCTGATTCAGCTCAGCGCGGTTGTTCGTGATGTTGCCCTGACGCACCGTGCCCGTGTTCGGGCCTTCGCCCACGCGGTTCAGGTTCTGGTCAACACGCGCCGTGAAGTCCACGCCGACCGTCGCGCGCGTCTGGAGCCACGAGAACGGGTTGTACTGCGCCGCGGCGCTGTTGATGAAGCGGTTGATCGCCTGCGACGTCGTCACCGAGAGCACATCGCCCATCGGGAACGAGCGGTAGCCGCGCAACGGCACGCCATCGCTGGTCACGAGGTTCCGGTCAAACTGGCCACCAATCGCCGCCACCATCAGGCCGTTGCCGTTGTCGTTGTTCTGCGGCAGACGCGAGGTGCTGTTGATGTAGCCGGAGGACACCTGCACAAACAGGTGCTCGGCCAGCTGCGCCGACACGTTGGCACGCATCGTGTTGCGCGCCAGCGCGTTCGGACGAATCTGCGAGCTGGGCAGCGCATCCACGCCGCGCGACGCCATGAGGCGCGTGATTTCCGAGCTCGGCATCTTGTAGATGCCCGTCTCGCCTTCGGTTTCGCCGGAGACGAAGAACTGCACCTTGTCGTTACCGCCGGAGATCTGCGCGCCGTACTGCTGACGCGAGCCCTTATCGATGGGCGTCATGTCGGCGATGTTCAGCACGTTGCCGTGCGAGATGGTGTCAGCAATGCACGTGCCCGCAATGACCGTCGAGATCTGGCAAATACGGTTCGTGGTCGAACCCGGCGACTTGCCCCACAGCGCCCAGAGGTCCGGGTACACGTTCGGATCTTCGATGGAGCCGTTCTCGGAGTAGACGCTGTACTTCGTCTTACCAGCCTTGCCGCGCTTGGTGCGGATGCTGATCACGCCGTTGGCCGCTTCGGTGCCGTACAGCGTTGCCGCCGACGGGCCCTTGATCACTTCCATGCTCTCGATTTCATCAGGATTGATGTCGTCGAGACGCGACGGGCCGGCACCACCGACGCCGATGGACGAGCTATTGCCACCAGACGACACGCGGATACCGTCGATGACGACGACCGGATCGTTGGACAGCGACAGCGACGACTGACCGCGGATACGAATACGCGATCCGCCGCCCGTCGTGCCGTCCGAGTTGACCTGCACGCCGGCCGCACGACCGGAGAGCACGCTCGCCATCGTGGTGGTGGGCAGTTCGGTCAGCTTATCGGAGACCGTGATCTGCGCCGTGGTGTTGGCGAGTTCAACCTTGCGCTGCGCGCCAGTCACGGTCGTCACGACCGCAGCCAGAGAGAACGCCGACTGCGTGATCACGACGTCGGCCACAGCCGGCGTGGTCGCGGAAATCGTGACGGGCACCTTCTTCGCCACATAGCCGATGCGATTGACATCAAGCGTAATCGGACCGCGCTGCGTCAGGTTACGCAGCACATACCGACCGTTCTCGCCGGTCAGCGTTCCCAGCGTCGTACCCGCGATCAGCACGCGCACTTGCGACACCGGCTGGCCGGTAGCCGCGTCGGTCACTCGACCCGAGACGGAACCGCCCTGCGCCGCCAGCGACGTGCCGGCAACGGTAAGCGCGACCGCCGCGGTGAGCGCTCGGCGGAGCGTAGAGAACGAACGGCGCGGCGGACTCGCGTCATCCGAGCCCCCGCGCGCACGAACGAAATGTCCGGCACATCGTAACAGCTGCATCTGGCGTCTCCCCATGGACAGGATCCACGGCCGGCCACGTGGATGTGGACGGCCTCGCACGTAGTCGACGGCAGAGGCGCCTCCGGCGGAGGAGCCTGTCGAGAGTGACTACGCGACGGCGTTGGTCGGGCGCTCAAACGCCCGACGGCGATTTCTTTAGGCGGGAGGACGCGCGGCGTGAGCGCGCACGTCCTGGTCAAGCGAGGTAGGGATGGAACGAGAGTACTAGTCTGCCATCGTACGAACGGTAGCAGAGCCTGTCAATAGCGATTCGTAGGGTAGCCGAGCGATCCCGTGTTCTGGCCGCCCAGTTTCGCTACACCAACAACGGCAAACGGCCGAATTACGGAGACTGCGGCGGAAGGCTCAACATGGCACCCTGCATCGCCGCTGAATCCGGCATGACCGTCATCGCACCGGCGGGCAGTCCGTTCTGCTTCAAGATGTAGGCGAGCGCCGCCGCGTACTCGTCGCGCGACAACCCACCGGGATTGCTGTCCGGCATCGTCGTACGGATCAACTCAAACAGGGCGAACAATGGACGTCCGGTCCATTTCGCACGAAAATCCGCGCCGGCGATGTCCTTCTTCTCATGACACTCGACGCAAATCTTCCCGAACACCACTGCACCTGCCGTTGCCTGTTCTTCCGTATACAACGGCGTAGAGTCGTTTCGCGTCACATGGCCCGTCGTACGACTGGGCGCACCGATCGCCGCCACATTCGCATGCGTCAGTGGGAAATGATGCGCCGAGCGCGCCGGGGCGACATCGGGGCCACGCAGCGCGGCCGCAAGAGCGACGGCGGACAACGACAGCGAAGGGATCGTAAGCTGGAGCATCATGGCGGGGAAACGTATAAGTCGGAAGAAACGCTGAACCACGTGCGCTTTGGAGGGTGTGCGATGTTTGCGTCCCGAGCCGCAACTTCACATCTTCGCGGCAGCATCTTCCGGAACCGGTCCCGACGGACCGCGCCACACCCACGAACGCCCTCAACAATAGCACCGTGTCCCTAGAATCGTCCATTGACGCGGCGCGCGCCGCCGACGGCGCGCCAGACATCGCCACCGAAGGCCCAGGCGATGCCATCCAGCGCCGAGATTTCTTGCGCCTCGCCGGCGTTGGCGCGGGGGCGCTGCTCGCCTCCGGATGCGCCACCGGCTCCACCTTCGCGCACGCCCAGCCGGTCACCGGCATCAGCCGCTCCGGCCCCAAGGACAAGGGCGTGGGGCATGTCGTCGTCATCGGTGCCGGCATCTGGGGTGGCTGGACCGCCTACCACCTTCGGGAGCGAGGCGCACGCGTCACCCTCATTGACGCGTACGGCCCCGGCAACTCTCGCTCCACCAGCGGCGACGAGACGCGCGGCGTCCGCTCGTCCTACGGCGATCGCGCCGCCGGCGAACTCTGGACGCCGTGGGCCCGCGCCGCCATCGAACGCTGGTCGCTGTTTGACGCCGAGTGGGGACCGGTCTTCAAGACCAAGTTCTTCCACCAGACCGGCGACGTCATCATGCGAACCGCCGACGAACCGTTCCTCAAGAAAACGCGCGAGTACTGGACGGCCAACAAGGTCAAACACGAAGTCCTCGATGGCGACGAGGTCCGCAAGCGCTATCCGGTCATCGATGCGCACGACATTACCATCGCCATCACCGAGCCCGACGCCGGCGTGATCCGCTCGCGGGCCTCCACGCAGGCCATCGCGGCCATCGGCCAGCAGATGGGCGTCAAACTGATCGTCGATCGCGTGCGGCTGGCCGAAACCAAGAACGGCGATTTGCAGGGCGTGATCCTGCAAGACGGCACCGTCGTCCGCGGCGACTCGTATGTGTTCGCCTGCGGCCCCTGGCTGCGCAAGCTCTTCCCGTACCTCGAAAACCGCATGCGCGTGCCGCTCGGCTACGTCTGCTACTTCGGCGTGCCGGTCGCCGACCCGCGCTTTACCTACCCCAATCTCCCCAGCTTCAACTTCCCGGGCGTGACGGGCTGGCCCATGCTGCCGGTCGACAGCCGCGGATTCCGCGTGCGCGGCGCCATCGCGCCGCCAGCCGCCCCGGGCACCAACGCGGCCCCGCCTATCGCTGGAGCCGCGAACACGGCCGCCGCCGCCTCAGCGGCGCGACCCGCCACCGCCGCGGCCCCCATCGATCCGGCCCAACAGGAACCCGACACCAGCTCCCGCTGGGCGTCTC
This sequence comes from Candidatus Kuenenia stuttgartensis, assembly GCA_943330235.2. GTDB lineage: Bacteria > Gemmatimonadota > Gemmatimonadetes > Gemmatimonadales > Gemmatimonadaceae > Gemmatimonas > Gemmatimonas stuttgartiensis_A. Next base: position 14,626 of record CALQGY020000033.1, on the reverse strand, counting down.
AGGATCGCATCGACGGCTCTCGGCGCTTCCTCGCGGCGCGCTTCCCGTTGCTCGCCAACGCGCCCCTCCTCGAGACGCGCGCGTGCCACTACGAATCCAGCGTCAACGCGAACTTCATCATCGACCGCGTCCCGGGCAACAAGAACGCCTGGATCGCCGGCGTCGGGCAGGCCGAAGGCTTCAAGTTTGGCCCGGTGGTCGGGGAATACGTGGCACAGCGCGTGCTCGGCATCGACGGCGACCCGAAAATCGCACAGCTCTTCAAACTGCCGACGGAAGAGTACGAGGCGGTACAAACCCCGCGATAGCGCACCGTCCCGTGTGCTCTAAGGGCGCCCGAAAGGCATAGAAGACACAGAAGACGCAGAGGGCACAGTGGTCGGTCCTCTGTGCCCTCTGTGCCCTCTGCGCCCTCTGTGTCAACAGCAGTTCGCGGTCCGTCCGCCGCGCCGACTTCCCGCCGCGCCTACTTCCCGCCCCGCTTCCCCCACGTCGGCGACACCGGCTCCCGATTCGCGCGACCCGTCGGCTTCTCCTTCAGCAGCCGCATCGCTTCCGCCACCGCGCGTTCCAGCTGCGCGTCGTGCCCAGCGATGACGTCCTTCGGCCAGTTCTCGACCGAGATGTCCGGCGCCACGCCCTCGTTCTCGACCGCGAACTTGTCCTCGCGTGAGAAGAAGCCGAAGCGCGGCGCGATCATCGACCCGCCATCCACGAACGCCGGCGTATCGGTCGTCGCGACCAGACCGCCCCACGTCCGCATCCCCACCAGCGGCCCCAGCTTCCGCCGCTTGAACATGTACGGCATGAGATCGCCGCCCGAGCCGGCCATTTCGTTCACGATCATCACCTTCGGCCCCCAGATACCGTTGGCCGGGCTGGTGAACGGATAGCGATCGCCGACGGGGTTGTTGAAATAGCCGTCGTAGTCGCGCCCCAGCAGATCCACGATGTAGTCAGCCGCCGAGCCACCGCCGTTGTAGCGCTCGTCCACCACCACGCCCTGACGATCCTGCTGCGCGAAGTAGTAACGGTTGAAGCTCGTGTAGCCGGGCTGTCCCGTATTCGGGAGATACACGTACGCGATGGTGCCCTTCGAGACGGAGTCAACCAAACGACGGTTGTGCTCCACCCACGCGCGCGTGCGTAATCCCTGCTCGTTGGCGATGGGCATCACGGTCACCTGACGCGCTCCCGTCATGTCCGGGCGTCCGTTCACCGTGAGCACCGTCTGGCGATTGGCCGTCCCGTCCAGCAGTCGATAGATGCTCTCCGGTGCACGGAGTTCCACGCCGTTCACCGCGAGGATGTAATCACCCGTGCTCACCGCCACACCCGGCGTCGCCAGCGGCGCGCGCAGTTCCGGATTCCAGTTCTCGCTGTCGTAGATCTTCGCGATGCGGTAGCGCCCGTTGTCGATCGCGAAGTCGGCGCCCAGCAACCCACCGCTGCCGTTCGGTACATCGGGGATATCGCCGCCGCGTACGTACGAATGCCCGATCGCGATCTCCGCGCCCATGTTGTCCATGAGATAATTGAGATCGGCGCGATGCATCACGAACGGCAGCAACGGCTCGTACATCTTCTTCACGGCCGCCCAGTCCGACCCGTGCATGTTCTTCACGTACAGGTTGTTCCGCTCGTTCCGCCACCCTTCGTTGAAGATCTGCCGGAACTCCTCGCGCGGATCGATATACGCGCGCAGCGTCGCATTCAGCTTACCCATGCCAGCGGTGGGCACCGCCTTGTCCGCGTCCACCAGATACAATCCGCCCTGCGCGCCACCGGTGCGATAGAGCAGCTTATGTCCGTCGCCGCTCACCACATACTGCGCCACGCCCTGGGCAAACGGCGTCGCGCGACGGGTGCTCATCTGCAGGCGATGCAGCGTGTTGCCGCCGGCCGCGCCATTCCCCGTGCCCGCCGCGGGCACCGACTCCAGGAAGAACACCGTACCGGCCGGCCCCGCACGGAGGTCGCTGTAGTCGCGCTCCGCCACGCTCCCGACCACCACAATGCGCTGCTGAATGCCGTCAAAATCGATGGCGACATTCCGTGGCGCTGCCGCTGGCATGCCCGCCGCCATCGCCGGTACGGCCCGCGCGCTGTCTCCGCCGACACGCGCGCTGTCGGCCCGCACGCGCTCGTCGTCGCTCTCAGGCAACAGTGGTGACGGCTCACCCTTCGTCAGCATCGTCACGTAGAGCGCCCGCGTCTCCGGACGGTCGTACTTCGACATGTCCAGCAGCGACGAGTTCAAGCCGAAATTCGTCGAGGCGAAGAACCACAGATACTTGCCGCTCGCGTCCCACGCCGGCGACGTCGCATCGGCCATGCCGTCCGTGATCTGCTTGACCGCGGCCGTTTCCACCTCGTACACGAACAGCGCGCGGAACAGCGACTTCAAGCGCTTCGGATACGCGATCCAGCGTGAGTCCGGACTCCAGACCGGCACAATGGACCGATCCGCCATGAAGTACGGATCGTTGTCGGCCACCTTCGCCGTCCCCGTCGCGACATCCACCAACCAGATGCGGAAATGCGTATCCTGGAATGCAATCTTCCGCCCGTTCGGCGACCACGCCGGCGAGTACGGACGGCTCGGCTCGGGCAGCACGATCTCGCGCGGCGGCGTGATGCCGTCCTGCGCGGCAATCATCAAGCGGTACTCGCCCGACTTGTCGCTGAAGTACGCCACCGACCGCCCGTCGGGCGACCAGAGGGGCGCAATCTCGGCCGACGCCCCCGAATTCGAGAGGTTTCGCACGTCGCCCTTCTCGGCCGGGATCGTGAAGATCTCGCCGCGCGCCTCAACCGCCGCACGCTTGCCCGTGGCGGACAGCGCCAGACTCGTCACGCGCGACGAGACGTCCTTCCACTGGGCCATCATCCACGGGAAATCGCCCGCCGCGGTGATGCTGACCACATGCGTCTTGGCCGCCTTCGGATCGTACTCGTGCAGATACCCCGCCTGCTCGAACACCACCACGCCGGCGCCCGCGTCCAGCGACTTCACGTCGAAATCGGTGAACTTCGTGATCTGCGCCAGCGCCTTCGTCTTCGTGTGGTAGGACCACACATTCGACACGCCATCCCGGTCGGAGAGGAAGTACACCACGTCACCCACCCACGCCGGATCCATCTCCTTCGACCCCGCGAACGGCGTCGTATCGAGAGCGAAGGACTTGAGGTCCATGATCCAGATGGGCCGGTTCTGTCCGCCCCGATAGTTGCGCCGCTCTTCATCCCACGACGACGGCATGCGGTACGCCACACGGCCCCCGTCCGGCGAGACCTTGCCCTGATTGGCGCGCGGCATCGGCATGGCCGTCTCCACGCCGCCGGTCACCGGCACCGTCCAGAAACGCGGCTGGCCGTTAGCGGCCCACGTCGCCCGAGGGGAGGAGAACACAATGCTCTTCCCGTCCGGCATCCACCCCTGCACCAGATCGGCCCCGGGATGCCACGTCAGCCGAGTAGGCTGCCCACCATCCACCGGCACCAAATACACGTCGGTGTTACCCGCGTACTCCGCACTGAACGCGATCTGCGTGCCGTCCGGTGACAGCTTGGGGTTCTGCGTCTGCCCCTGAAAGCTGGTCAGGCGGCGCGCCGCGCCACCGGCCCGGTCCGCGACCCAGATGTTGTTCGCGTAGGCGAAGGCAATGTGCTTCTCGCTGACCGACGGTGTGCGCAGCAAGCGCGTCCCGCCCGCCGCTTGGGCCTCCAGCCGCATCGGATGCACGGCGAGGGAGACGGCCGCCATCGCGGCAAGCATGACCGGAGGCGTGAGGCCACGCAAACGCGTCGAACGATCCTGCGGATGAGTCATCGAAGAGTCCAGGGAAAGCGAACGGGGTGGAGCCAGGTGGAGCGATCGACGCCTCGGAACCGCACGGGCGTCCGCACGAGCCCATGCTACCGATTCCCGCGCCATCCGGCCAGAGCCTGTGGCGACCCGCGGGGAATCGTGCCTCCCGATCGCGCACCTTCGCCGAGCCACCCCATGCGTCTCCGACGTACGCACGGTATCATTTCGGGATAGCTGGAACACTCCCCACTCCCAGCCGTCTGCGGCCGATCGCCTGTGCGACGGCCTGCCGGTCGGCGCCACGCACCGTCATGGCCAAGATCAAGGTTGTAAACCCCGTCGTCGAGATGGACGGCGACGAGATGACGCGCATCATCTGGCAGTTCATCAAGGACAAGCTGATCCTCCCGTACCTCGACGTCCAACTCGACTATTACGACTTGGGCATGGAGCATCGCGACGCGACGAACGATCAGGTCACGATCGACTCGGCCGAAGCCGCCAAGCGGTACGGCGTCGCCGTGAAGTGCGCGACGATCACGCCGGATGAGGCGCGCGTGAAAGAGTTCGGGCTCAAGAAGATGTGGAAGAGCCCCAACGGCACCATCCGCAACATCCTCGGCGGCGTGATCTTCCGCGAGCCCATCATCATCTCGAACATCCCGCGCCTCGTGCCCGGGTGGACGAAGCCCATTGTGGTCGGCCGCCATGCCCATGGCGACCAGTACAAGGCGACGGACTTCAAGGTGCCGGGCCCCGGTACGGTGACGATCACCTACACGCCCGACGACGGCAGCGCCCCGATGGAAATGCAGGTCGCCAAGTTTGGCGCTGACGGTGGCGTGGCGATGGGCATGTACAACTTCAACGACTCCATCCGTGACTTCGCGCGTGCCAGCCTCACCTACGGCCTGCAGCGCAACTTCCCGGTGTACCTGAGCACGAAGAACACCATCCTCAAGGCCTACGACGGCGCCTTCAAGGACATCTTCGAGCAGGTCTATCAGGACGAGTTCAAGGCCGACATGGATGCCAAGGGACTCACCTACGAGCACCGGCTCATCGACGACATGGTGGCGTCGGCGCTCAAGTGGGAAGGCGGCTATGTGTGGGCGTGTAAGAACTACGACGGCGACGTGCAGTCGGACATCGTCGCGCAGGGCTTCGGCTCACTGGGCCTGATGACCAGCGTGCTGCTCACGCCCGACGGCAAGACCATGGAAGCCGAAGCGGCGCACGGCACCGTGACGCGTCACTTCCGCGAATACCAGAAGGGCAACAAGACCTCCACGAATCCCATCGCGTCCATCTTCGCGTGGACGCGTGGCCTGGCGCATCGCGGTAAGCTGGATGGCACGCCCGAGGTCACTCGGTTCGCCGAAGCGCTCGAAGCGGTGTGCATCGAAGCGGTGGAAGCGGGCGAGATGACGAAGGACCTGGCGATTCTCATCAGCAAGGACGCGCCGTATCTCCACACGGAAGCGTTCCTCGATGCCATCGACCGTCGCCTGCAAGCCAAGATGGCCTAGCAGGAGCTCCGCGCACGATCAGCGCGCACGATCAGCGCGGTGACGCGTCGATCGTGCGCTGCAGCAGCGACAAGAAGTCCGATTCCGAACGCACCGCGGGTACATCATCCATCCGGATGGTGTACCCGTATTGTTTGGCGATCGCCTCGTAGAGCGGCACGCGATGCCGCAGCAGCTGTTCGAATCCCCAGGCCGCGAAGTCGTCGGGATCGACGGCATCGTCGTCCGTCACTTCGCACAAGTCCTTGTACTCCGCCCATGCTGCGTCGAGAAATTCCGGCTGGTAGTACATCGGCTTGGGATGCTTGCGGAACCGCTGCACCAGTTCTCGCGTGTGCGCCTCGCTCCCCTCGATGTAGACCAGCATGGTATGCTGCGCGAGCGTGGACAGCACCGGGTCGGCCGGGTTCGTAACATCCACCACTTCACACAGGCTGCCGCCCGAATCGCAGACGAAGTGGTGATAGCCGTAGATGTCGTGCGCCCGCTCAATGAACTCGGGCACATCCAGCAACGCGCGCGTCTCCGCCGCGCGATGCTGCGCCTGCCGACGACGATACTCGGCAAACGGAATGCCGCCCTTCGCCGGATCGCCGGGCTTCCCCAGATACGTGGACAGCGGACTCAGATTCTCGAACGACAGGTTCGACCGGATGTAGATGGAGTCCGAGCGCAACAACTGCCGCAGGAACGGCACCTTCATCGCTTCACGCTTGAAGTTGTCCACGATGTGCTCGTCCATGTACCGCGTGCCGATACGATAATCGACCGAGTACTGGAACCAGTCTTCCTGCTGCAGGATGCCGGCCAACGTCGTCTTGCCCACGCCCGACATACCGAACAACGTCACCGCCTGAAACGGCTGATCGCGCAGTGCTTGCCCAGAGGAGAATCGCATCCTACTGGAGCTCCCGTCCGCGCGTTTCCGGAATGCCGGCCCACGACATGGCGCTCAGGAGATACGCCGAACCCGCCACGGCGAAGGCCACTTGAAAGCCCATGCTCGTCGCGAGCTTGCCCACGGTGAACGGCGCGGCCGCACTCGCAATGCGGCCGATGTTGTACGTGAAGCCCTGCGCGGAGGCCCGGAAAGCCGTGGGGTAGATCTCCGCCGTGACGCCGCCAAATCCGCTGAAAAATCCCGTGCCGAAAAACGCCACGAGCGGACCGAGGAACAGCAGAATCATCGGATTCGTCATGGACCCGTATAGCGGCAGTAAGAGGCTCGCCATCAGCAGATAGAACACGTACACGCGCTTACGGCTCATCACATCGGTCACGTACCCGAACGTCACGTAGCCCAGCCACATGCCCACCTGCATGAACGCGACCAGCCACGACATTTTCTCGGTGCTGAGTCCAATGCCGCCCTGCGTGGTGGGAAGTGAGAGGTAGGCCGGCACCCAACCGTTCAAGCCCCACCAGCCGAACAGCGCGCACGCGTTCATGAACGTCACGATGGACGTCAGTCCGAGCATCTTGCCGCGGAAGATGTCCAGCACACTCCCGCTGGCGCGCGCGGCGGCACCGCCCGCCAAGCGCACCCGTTGCATCGCACGCCACGCCTCCGGTTCCTCCACGCTCCCGCGCAGCCACAGCACAAAGAACGCGGGCAGAATCCCCACGAAGAACACGGCACGCCATCCGTAACGCGGCAACACATAGCCCACCACCATCGCCGCTGCGGCGAAGCCAATGGCCCACGAGCTCTGCATATATCCGAGCGCGCGGCCCCGATGCTTCGCAGGCCACGTCTCCGACACGAGCGCGGCGCCACTGGCCCACTCGCCACCCATTCCCAAGCCCAGCAGCGCGCGGAACGCGGCAAACTGCCAGAACGTCTGCGACAGGCCGCAGAGGGCCGTGAACACCGAGTACAGCAGCACACTGGCCATCATGGCGCGGGTGCGTCCGTATCGGTCGGCGACATGGCCGAAAATCAGGCCGCCCACCGCGCCACCAAGCAGGGTGATCGACCCGAGCGCCCCCGCCTGTGTCTTCGTCAGCCCCAACTCGGCAATCACCGCCGACAGCGTGAGCGAGAACAGCATCACATCGAAGGCGTCGAGCGCCCAGCCGAGTGAGGCAGCGATCAGCGCCTTGCGGGAGTGCGGAGCGGCGACGCGCCACCAGCCGAACAGGCCGGAATCGTCGGAGGCGGCGGGAGCGAGGGTAGCAGTCATCGCACGAACCTACACAGGGACCGTGGTGCCGGAAGACGTCCGGCATCACGAGTCTCCGGGAGCGACGGGTGATGTACGGCCTTGACGGTCCTCTCCGTGGGGAACCATTCTCTACATCCATGCTCGGGAGTCGCGTCGGTCCCGCGGCACGCCCGCATCCGACCGACCGCATTGCTTCGCCCCTCAATCCGACTTCATGCGCGCCCTGACGCTCTCGCTCGTCGCCCTCGCGACGGCACTGACGGCCTCGCCGTCGCTGGCCCAGTCACGGACGCCGGCACCATCCACCGCCCGCGGCGCGGTCGCGCCGACGATCACCCTGGCGGAAACCGCCGCCCGTCGTGCCGCCCTCGCCGCTCGCGTAGACAGCGGCGTGGTGGTCGCCTTCGGCGGCCGTGAACTCGTCCACGACTTCACGACGTTTTTTCAGCTGCCCAGCTTCCGCTATCTCACCGAGTTCGACGAACCCGACGCCGCGCTGGTGATGGTGGTGCGCGGCAAGCAAGCGCAGAGTACGCTGTTTCTCTCGCCCATCGATCCGCGCACCGCGTTCTACTACGGCCGTCGCACCGAGCCCGCCACCAGTGTCGCGCGCACGGGCATGCCGGCGCGCGTCTTCAGCGCGCTCGCGTTTGTGCTCGATTCGCTCGCCGACACTGGGCTTCCGTTCTATCAGATCCCGGACGTCGAGACGATGGACTTCGCGCGCGATGACTCGCTCACGCGCGGGCAGGCGACCATACGAACGCTGGTGGCCAAGCATCCGTCGCTGAACGTCCGGAATGGCATCCAGCTGGTACTGCAATTGCGCGCGAAGAAGTCTGACGCCGAGCAGGCGCTCATACGGCAGGCCGCCGAGATCAGCGCCGAAGGCCATCGCGCAGCGATGCTGACGGCCAACCCGCTGCATGAGTACGAGCTACGCGCAGCGCTCGAGTATGAGTTCACGCGACGCGGCGCCGCGCGTCCGGCCTACGGCTCCATCGTGGGTTCCGGCATCAACGGCACGCAGCTGCATTACATGAAGGATTCCGATCCGGTGAAGCCCGGCGACTTGGTCGTGATGGATGCCGCTGCAGAATTTCACGGCTACGCGGCCGATATCACCCGTACCATACCGGTCAGCGGTACGTACACACCGGAGCAGCGGCAGCTGTACCAGCTGGTGCGCGACGCGCAGGATATCGCCGAACGATTCTCGAAGCCGGGTATGAAGGTGCGCGCGGCGACGGATTCCTCGGTGGCCGTGCGCGCCCGTGGACTCGCGGCCCTCGGATTGGTGGAGAGCGTGGACGCCATGTTCGATCCACCGTGGCCGTCGAACTGCGAAGCCAATCCCGCGCCGTGCAAACAGTCAAACCTGTGGATGATCCACGGCATTTCGCACGGCATCGGTCTCGAGGTCCACGATCCCATCCAAGGTACCGGCGCCGCGGCGACCTATCAGGTGGGTGACGCGTTCACGATCGAGCCCGGCATCTACATCAGCACGCGCGCCCTGGATGTGCTGCCGGATACGCCCAAGAACCGCGTCTTCATCGCCAAGGTGCGCGCGACCGTGCTGAAATATCAAAACACCGGCATCCGGATTGAGGACGACTACCTCATTACCGACAAGGGCCTTGAGCGCCTCTCGATGGTGCCGCGTGAAATCGGTGAGATCGAAGCGTTGATGAAGCGTCGCCCCGCCACGCAGCCCTGACCGCCCGTTCGCCCCTCTCTCCGGATCGTTCCATGCTCAAGCGTGACTTCGTGCGTACTCTGGGCGGTGCCTCGCTGAGTCTCCTCTTCGCGCCGAGCCAACTCGCCGCGTTCAATCGGTTATCCGCGACGGATCTCGCCGCACGCGCCGACTTCTGGGACACGCTGCGATCGCAGTATCTGCTCACCCCCGCGTACATCAACCTCGAGAACGGCTACTACTCCATGCAGTCGGAGCCGGTACTCGAGAAGTTCATTGCGCACGTGAAAGAAGTGAACGTCTTAGCCGCGCGGTATATGCGCACGGTGCAGGCCGACAACAAGCGGCTCGCGCAGGAACGGCTGGCGCAGATGGCTGGGTGCGGCGCGGATGAACTCATCATCACGCGCAACACGACCGAATCGCTCGACACGGTCATTGCCGGCTTCGACTGGAAGCCCGGTGACCACGCGGTCATGGCGGTGCACGATTACGGCGCGATGCTCGATCAGTTCAAGCTCATGGGGCGTCGCTGGGGCATCACCAACACCGCCGTCACGGTGCCGTTCGATCCGCGGTCCGACGCGGAGGTCGTGCAGGTGTATGCCAATGCCATCACGCCGAAGACCCGGCTGCTGATGATCTCGCACATGATCAACATCACGGGGCACGTGCTGCCGGTGCGGGCGATCTGCGATATGGCGCACGCCAAGGGCGTTCCCGTGATGGTGGACGGCGCGCACGCCTTCGCGCAGTTCGACTTCCGCATGCCGGATCTCGACTGCGACTACTACGGCGCCAGCCTGCATAAGTGGCTGGGCACGCCGTTGGGGGCGGGCATGTTGTACGTCAAGAAGTCCCGCATCGCCGCGCTGTGGCCGATGTTCGGCGATGAGGGGGCCGCGGTGGACGATATCCGCAAACTCAATCACACGGGCACACATCCCGTGCACACCGACCTCACCATTCTCGACGCCATCGCGTATCACGAGAGCATCGGGATTGCGCGTAAGGAAGCGCGCTTGCGCTGGCTGCAGCAGTACTGGACCACCAAGGTGCGCGGGCACAAGAACGTGGTGCTATTCACGCCCACCGATCCCAAGCGAACCGGCGCCATCGCGAACGTCGGCATTGTCGGCATGCCCCCGGGCGAACTCGCCAAGGTCCTGTTCGACAAGTATAAAGTGTGGACGGTGGCCATCGATACCGCTGGCGTGACCGGCGTACGCATCGCGCCGCAGCTATTCACTACCACGCAAGAACTCGACACGCTCGTGCGCGCCATCCGCGAAATCGCGGGCTAGCACGGGCTCACGCGCCGCACGCGGCGATTAGAGCTGGCCGGTGTTCCCCCAGTCGGCCAGCATCGCGCGGTAGCGTGGGTCGTTGTAGCGCGCGAGCGCAAATGCCCCCGCGTAGTCGGGCACCGCACTCCCCACGATCTGCGCCGCGAGCAATTCCGCCGCCGCAGGAGCCGCCATCAGCCCATAGCCGGAGAAGGCGGCGTTCACATACGCCCCCTCGACGGCCAGCGGTCCGATGAGGGGACGGTTCTCCGCGGTCTTTGTGTAGTACCCGCCGTCCACATACACCGGCGGCAATCGATCGACATACGCCGCGAGCCCCGGCGCCAAGCGCACCATGCCGCGCATGACCACTTCGGGATAGAACGGATCATCCGGCAACGGCAACACCGGCGCATCAAAGCGGTGTGCGCTGTGGTAGTCCCATAACATCAGCATGGTGCGGCTCTGCCCGTAGCCTTCCGGCCGGAGGTGAATCCCCGCCGGTAGCGGCTCGGTCAGCCAGCGCGTCTCGTCGTCTGCCGCGAACTCGGCGCGTTCGTCGTCGCTCCACGCCAATGACTGCGCGTCATCCAAAATCACGAGGCCGGTGCCACGATCCACCACGCCGAGCGTGTCTTCGAACGCCACCTTCAGATGCATCTCGGAGAACAGCGGCAGGTCGATGTTCAGCAGCGCCGAGACCGAGCGCGCGAACGGCCCTGCACTGTTGACGAACACCGGCGTCGCGAGCGGCGTCGTCGTGCCGTCGGCCCCCGCCACCGTCACACCGGCCACGCGTCCGTGCTGCACATCCACGGCCTCCACGCGTCCGTTCAGCACCGTGACGCCGGCCGCACGCGACTCCTCCAGCAGATACATCCCGAGCTGCTGGCCGCTCATCCAGCCGCAGCGGCGCGCATGCAACACCGCCACGATATCACGCGACAAAAACGGAAAGTGCTCGGCGATGGCATCCGCATCGAGAAAGAGATCCGCCCCCGTTGGATGGTCGGTGTACCCCACGGACTCGCTGCGCCGGTACGTCGCGGCATCCGCCACCGAGCGATACTCGCGCACCCGCCCGGCCCCCTGAAGCTCCGCACGCTGCGCGTCGAGGCGCATCTGCGCCGCCTTCGCCGGATCGGCAGTGGTGTACAGATAGCCGCGCCGGTTGAGCAGGAACCGGTTGTCACTCGCATCGGCCCACTGCTCCAGCAGATCGATGCTGCGGTTCATGAACCGCACCATCGCATCGTCCGGGCCCGGCCACCAGTTGCGGTACGCCTCGGTGGACTTGTCACTCGTGAGCGTGAGCGGCGGCCGCTCGTCCACGAGCACGACATTCCGCACGCCGTGCGTCACCGCCAGCGCATGCGCAGCCGCAACCCCCGCAATGCCGGCACCGCAGATCACCACATCGGTCGTTCTAGGCATGGCGGGAAGAATAGCCCGTGCCCTTTCCCCATGTCAGATTGCAGCGGCAGGTTCGTCTTCCCCCACCACGCAGGCATCCATGACTCGCCGACTCACCGCCGGAACGCTGCTGCTCGCGGCAACCGTGTTTGCACCCACGTTCGTCGCCCCCCTGCAGGCTCAGGCGGCGCCGTCGGTCATCGGCGCCTGGGACATTGAGTACGTGCGCGGCGAGAACATTGAGAACGACGTCGTCACCAAGATCATGGGCAAGGGCCGGATGATCATCGCCGCATCGGCCGACTCCCTCATCGTCAAGCTGGTGCTCCCCCCGCGTCCGGATGGCACAGCGGTCCCAATCGCCAATTTTGGCGGACGCGTGGCCAATGGCACCGCCACCTTCACGCAGCAGCAGGAAGCGCGGTTGAACATGAACGGTGAGGAACACGTGCAGAAGATCACGAGCACGTGGACGCTGCAGGCGTCGGGCGATGTACTCACCGGAACCTTGACCCGTCAGCTGCCGATGATGGACGCCCCCGCCTCTACCCCGGTCAGCGGAACACGCGCGCGACCGTGATGCCAACCTGACGCGCGTGGCGGCCCCGCAGCGCCTCCACGCGTCCGCGGTACGTCAGGTGCGTCGTTTGCCCTTACGCGCCTTCCGCGCGGCCTTCTCCGCCAGCAACCGCTCCGCCTCGGCGATCGCCGCCTCGCGCACCGCAATGGCCGCTTCTCGTTCGGCCCACGCCAGGCGGTCGCGGGCTTCCGCCTCGCGCGTCCGTTCCAGGCTCTGCGCATCACGCCACGAGGTGATCTTCGCGTGATCGCCGCCCATGAGCACCTCTGGCACGCTCACGCCGGCATACTCGGCGGGCCGCGTGTAGCTCGGTGCACTAATGCCGCGACCGAAAAACGAATCGGTGCGCGCACTCTCAATGTCCCCCATCGCGCCCGGCAGCAGCCGCACCACGGCGTCGACAATGGCCAGCGCGGCCGGCTCGCCACCGCTCAACACGAAGTCGCCAAGCGACAATTCCTCCGTCGCGAGATGCTGGGCGACCCGCTCGTCCACGTCCTTGTAGTGGCCGCACAGCAGGGTGAGCTCGGTCCCTTCCGCAAAGCGCACCGCATCGGCGTGCGAGAAGCGCTTTCCGCGCGGGGAGAGCATCACGATGGGCGCCTTGGCCGCGAGTGCGTCAACCGCCTCGTAGAATGGCCCCGGCTTCATCACCATCCCGGGGCCGCCGCCAAACGGATAGTCATCCACCGTGCGATGGCGATCGTGCGTGAAATCGCGCAAGTCCACCACGCGGTACGACACACCGCCGGTGCCGGCCGCCCGCGCCGGAATACTCAGCGACAGCGGCCCGGCAAAGAACTCGGGGAAAATGGTCACGATGTTGATGCGCAGCATGGGAGCGAAGCTAGTCCAGCAGCCCCTCAAGCGGCTTCAGCACGATCACGCGCGCCTCTTCATCGATGCGCTCGATGATCTCCGGATGCCACGGTACGAGCGGCGTGCCGGTGGCCGTCTCGACCTCCAGCAGCAGCCCCTGCGGCGCGTCGTAGACATCGCGTACGGTGCCGACCATGCCTTGCCCCGCGACCTCGACCTTCATGCCGATCAACGAGAAGATGTACACCTCGTCCTCGCCGGGCGCAGGGATCCGCGCGACGTCCACCAGCAGGTAGCGCCCGCGCCACACGTCGGCGATGTCGCGATCGCTGATCTCGCGCACACGGACCAGCCACTCCTTGTTCATCGGGCGGCCGTCTTCGACGGTCAACGCCACCGGCGCACCGTCCGCGCCCTTGCTCAGCGCGCCCGCTCGGTCACCGGCAAAAACGATCGCGCCGGACGCGAAAATCGCGTCCGGCGCATCCGTCATCACTTCGACGGCCCACGCGCCGCGCACCCCATGCGCGCGACGCACTCGGCCGACCACCGCGTATTCGACCAGCTTACGCCTCTTCGACGTTCGGCATGGCCACCGCGCTGGCCTGCAGCTTGGCGGCCAGACGGGCTTCGTGGCGCGTCTTCATCACGCCGGCGCGGCGCAGCAGCGAACGCACGGTGTCCGACGGCAACGCGCCGTTGTCCATCCAGTAGTTCACGCGGTCGATCTTGAGATTGATCGCGTTCTCGCCGCCATTGCGCGGCTGATACTGACCGATGATCTCGATGAAACGCCCATCGCGAGGGAACGTCGATTCAGCGACGACAATGCGGTACATCGGGGTCTTCTTCCGGCCTTCACGGCGGAGGCGAATGCGTACGGCCATTTCGAGTTCCTGTGTGCGATGGATGTTCTGGCGGCGCTCCGCACGCCCGCGAACGGGCCGTGCCGCACCACCTCCTGAGCTCATCGCGCCCACGGCGTTTCCGGGACGCACTCAGAGCCCGCGATCCAGCGGGCGAGGGACAGCCTTTCAACTTAGCCAACCGACGGCGCGCGGCGCTACTGGCAAGGTCGGCACGCACCGGTCGCACCACCCAGCCCCCCAGACGCGCCTCGCTGCGTTAGTTTGACCGCCATGTCGAAATCTTCTCTTTATCGCGCCCTCCCGGCGGCTCGCCGCGTCTTTCTCGTGCAGCACGCCATCGTCAATCACAAAGGTGCTCGCGCCCTCTACGCCCAGCGCCTCGTCGCCAAGGGTGGCGGGTTTCGCGCCGCGACCCTGATGTCCTGGGCACCCGACCGGCTCGCAAAGGAAATCGT
>CALQGY020000032.1 GCA_943330235.2 Candidatus Kuenenia stuttgartensis | reverse complement strand
GCGACGACGCGGCGCGCACGGCGGGCGCCACTGGCACGTGGCCGCTCTGGGACGATGGCGCGAAGGCGCTCTGGCCGAGGGCGCTCTGGCCGAGGGCGCTCTGGCTGAGCACCGCGCTCAGGGCACTCCACATCACAGCCTGCAGGGAGCGTCTGGTGGTCGACACGTTCGGGGACGGGAGCAGGGGAACGACGGCACGGTCTGGCGTGAACGCAGAACATACATGAGCCCGGATCCTTCACAAGTATTGGAAAATGCGATGGGGCAAGGCGTTGAGTGGGCTGTGTATTCCACGGAATGGAATGTTCCGCGAAAACGGATGAACGTGTCCGTCTCCATTCAAGTCCGGGACGAAACGTGCCGATACCCTCGAGCACTCCACGGGCCCTCGCGCCCTTTCCTCATAGTCCCAAGACATACCCATGCTGCGTTCTCTCTCTCTGTCCAAGAAGCTTATTGCGATCGGTCTGATTGGCGTATTGGCGACCATAGTCGCTGGTGTCGCTGGCTACAGCGGTCTCTCGAAGTTGTCGGCGGCGACCGCGCAGCTCGATGGAGCCGTATCGACGCAGCGCAATGCCATGCTCTCCGACATGATGCACGACAACCTTCGCGGTCTTGCGAATATGTCGCGCCTCAACGTCTCGCTCGGACTGACCGGCACGTCGGCCGAGGTGCAGGCCGAGGTGAAAGACAACGGCGAGCGCATGCTGACCATGATGGACTCGGTGCGGCTCTACGCCGGCGATTCCACCGTTCGCGCGATTGCGGAAAATGCGTTTCCGATCGTGAAGCGCTACACGGCGCTCGCCGCTGATGTGTCGCGCATGGCCTTCGCGCAGGACAGCTCAACCGCCGGCCTCACGGTCCAGAAGGCGGAGGAGCTTGAGAAGACGTTCAAGCAGCTCGAAGTCGAGCTCGACAAGCTCGGCGACCGCGTCGATGCCAGCTCGAATGAGCTGAGCGCCGCGTCAGCGTCGACCGCGCAGACGGTGAAGGCCACGCTCGCGCTGCTCTGCCTCGTGGCGGTGATCCTCGTCGTGCTGGTGTCGCGGGCCATTATCGCCGCTATCCGCGCGCCCATCACGCAGATGGCCGAGCACGCGAAGGCCATGGCCGTTGGCGATTTTTCGTCGGACATGACGTTCACGTCGGGTGATGAGATCGGCGTCCTCGCCGATTCGTTCCGCGCCGTCACGGCGTTCGCGCGTGAGACGGCCGAGGCGTCCGATGCGCTCAGCCGCGGCGACCTGACCAAGACGGTCGAGCCGCGTTCCGACGCCGACATCCTCGCGCAGAGCGTCAACCGCAGTGCGGAAACGCTGCGGAAGCTCGATAAGGAAGTGAGCGCATTGATCGAAGCGGCGCAGCGTGGCAACCTGACGGTCCGGGCCAACGATGAGGTGTTCGAGGGCGCGTATCAGGACCTCGTGAAGGGCATCAACACCATGCTCGACGAGACGCTGGCCCCGGTCATCGAAGCGACGGATGTGCTGGGCAAGGTCTCAGAGCGCGATCTGCGGGTCCGCGTCGCCGGTTCGTATCGTGGCGACCATGCGAAGCTCACGTCGGCGCTCAATTCCACGCTCGACCAGCTGGAAGATGCGATGCGCGAAGTGTTCGTCGCCTCGCAGGAA
Organism: Candidatus Kuenenia stuttgartensis; assembly: GCA_943330235.2. GTDB lineage: Bacteria > Gemmatimonadota > Gemmatimonadetes > Gemmatimonadales > Gemmatimonadaceae > Gemmatimonas > Gemmatimonas stuttgartiensis_A. The sequence continues at coordinate 31,673 of CALQGY020000032.1, read as the reverse complement.
GTGACGGCGGCCGCTGAGCAGATTGCGGCCGGCAGCCAGGCCATGGCCGACGGCGCGTCGCAGCAGGCCAGCTCGCTGGAAGAGATCAACGCCAGCCTGCAGGAGCTCGACTCGCATTCCCGCGACAGTGCGCGTGAAGCGAACAACGTCCGGGCCCTCACCGAAGCGGCACGCACCACGGCCGACAGCGGCGCGGGTCAGATGCAGCAGCTGAACGCCGCCATGGTGGCCATCCAGACGTCGGTCGGCGAGACGGCGCGCATCATGCGCACCATCGACGAGATCGCGTTCCAGACCAACCTGCTCGCCCTCAACGCCGCCGTCGAAGCCGCCCGTGCCGGTGACGCCGGACGTGGATTCGCGGTCGTCGCCGACGAAGTGCGCTCGCTGGCACTCCGCAGCGCCGAGGAAGCCAAGCGCTCGGCCGTCGTCATCGAACGCTCCATGGCCGATGCGGCCAAGGGCGCGGAGCTCAATGCGAAGACGCAGGCACAGTTCGCCGAAATCGCGACCACCGTGTCGAATGTCTCGGCCGCCATGCAGACCATCGCGGACAGCAGCGCGCAGCAGGCCGAGGGCATCCGCCAGATTCTGGGCGGTACCGACCAGATGAACCTGGTGACGCAGTCGTCTGCCTCGAACTCCGAGGAGTCCGCGGCTGCTGCCCAGCAGCTCACCGGCCAGGCTGACTCGCTCCATCGTATGGTGAGCCGCTTCGCGCTCAACCACTCGGCGCAGCGCCACACGGAGCCCAGCCAGCACGCCCGTCCGCAGCAGGCGAAGTCCTTCGCCAAGCCGCAGCCGGCCAAGTCCTTCGCCAAGCCGCAGCCGGCGAAGGCCTCGCAGGCCAAGCAGTTCGCACGGTCACAGTCGGCCAAGTCGTCCAAGGGCAGCCAGTCCTCGGGCGCCGAGAAGGCCACGCGCTCGCCCGTCGAGATGTGGGAGATGGAATCGGTCTGATCACCACCGGCCGATGACCTCGGCCTGAAGGGATCCTTCTGACGGAATCGAGAGGGCGTCGGTCGGCAATTTGCCGATCGGCGCCCTCTCGCATTTTCACCGCCACACGGCCCCACACGCGCCCGTTCGCGCCTTCCGCGGCGCTTGTACGCCGACGCCCCGTGTATCACTTTCGACGAGAGTCTGTTTTCCCTCGACGACACCGTGAGCGCGATCCTATGTCCGAACTGCCGCAAGACCTCCCGGTTGCCGAACCGCTGGCCAGTGCTGATGACCTGCAGCGCCTGGAGGCGATTCGCCTCGATCTCCTCCGCGTGCATCGCGCGCTCCTGACCATCGAGCGTATTCGCTACGAACGCGCCCACGGGCGTGTGGCCAACAACAGTGCATTCCTACAACTCGTGATTGCGGATCCCTGGTTTGATTGGCTGCGGCCGATGGCCCAGATGGTGCTCATGATCGATGAGCGGACCAGCGACAAGAAGTCGCGGCTTGGCGTGGCCGAAGGCCAGACGCTCTTCGAGCGGGCACGCATGCTGCTGCAGGCCAACGGCGAAGGCGATGCGTTCCAGCGCCTGTACTACGACGCCATTCAGGACTTCCCCGAGATGGCGGTGCTCGCGCGTCAGGTTGCCGCCGGCTGGCGCGGCGTCTAGGGCGCACAAGACGGCGCGACCGGCCGGGGACTGCGGTTTCCGGCTCGTGCGGCGGCCCGTAGATTGAGCGGATGCTCACTCGAATGAACGCGCAACGGCCAGTCATCCTGCGGTGCTCCACGTCCGTGTCGCGGTTGCTCGCGATCGTTCTGCCGAGCGTGCGCGCGATAGCGCTCGTCGCCACGCTGGTGGCTCCAGTGAGTGCCCAGGTCGGTTCGGCGAAGGCGCCGCCACGGACGCCGGCGATCATCGATCAGCCCAAGGGCGCCCCCAAGGGCGCCCCCAAGGGGCCCGTGGGTCGCCCGGATCTCTCCAAGATGCCCAAGACGCTCAAGGTGCCCGAGACGTTTGAGGGGCTCTATTCGGAGCGCGATGTGCGGGCGGTCAGCGCGATCGGCTACTTCCGGTGCTTGCAGAGCACGGTCAACGCCCTGCGCGCGGGCGCACTGGGGCAGGTGCCGCGCACGTGGTCCATCGCGTGTATCGAGCAGGGTGGCGAATGGCGTGGCGTCTTCGGTGAACTGACCAACACCGGGATCGCGGTGCGGCTGCAGTACGCGGTGCGAGGCGATCGGAGCGGCATCACCCGCGACGCCGTCGACACCGCGCGGGTGAACGGCATTGCACGCGCGTTGCTGCGTGGGCTGTCGGCGCCGCTCCCCGGAGCCGGCGCGTTCGAGATCACCCCCGTGCCGCTGCCGCAGACCAAGTTCGTCGAAGTCTGGTTTCTCCCCGTCCCGGCCAATCCGTCGCGTGCCGTCGTGGGGGGCGACTCGCTCATCCAGATGACGGGCGACGGCCTGCGCGAGTTGGGGCACGGGCGCAGCACGCCGCCCATTCGCACGCTCAGCGTCCCGCTGGAGGGCACCACCTGGACGCTGGAAAGTCTCGAAGAGCGCATTCCGATGGTGAGCGAGTTGGTGGTGGCGCGCATGGCGCTCGATCTCGTGCCCGAAGTGCGCGTTCGCACGCATCAGTACGAGTCCGTGCTCACGCGCGGTGCTCGCACCTGGATTCATCACCGCCGCTGACGGAGTACGCCACGTGACCGATGCCTCTCATCCGACCTCTGTCGCCATCCGTGCGGCGACGGTCGACGATGTGCCCCTCATTCGCGAACTCATTGAAGGGCTGGCCGACTACGAACGGCTGCGCCACGAATGCGTGGCGACCGATGCGCAGTTGCGCGAGACGCTCTTCGGCGCGCGGCCGTACGCCGAGGTCGTGATTGCCGATGTCGATGGCGTGGCGGCGGGCTTCGCGCTCTTTTTTCACAACTACTCCACGTTCCTCTCGCGCCCCGGCATTTACCTCGAAGATCTCTTCGTGCAGCCGGCCATGCGCGGGCGTGGCGTGGGCAAGGCGCTGCTGCAGCATCTGGCCCGACTGGCCGTGGCGCGCGACTGTGGTCGACTCGAATGGTCGGTGCTGGACTGGAACACCGATGCGATTGGATTCTACCGGACACTCGGCGCCACCCCGCAGGACGAGTGGACCGTTTACCGTGTGACTGGCGATGCACTGACCACACTGGCTTCCCGCGAGGAACAGGCTGATGACGCATGACGAGCACTCCCCAACGGCGCTCTCGCGCCGCGATGCCCTGCGCGACACGCTCCGCCTGCTGGCGGCCGGCGTGGCCGGCAGCGCGCTGCTGCCGCATCTTGCGTCGGCGGCCGCGATGATGCCCGACACGGACGCAGCGGTGAGCGAGGCCCGACGTATCAACCACATCGGCCTGCAGCTCTACACGGTACGCAGCGCGATGGCGAAGGATCTCGAAGGCACCATCGCGGCCATTGCGGCGGCGGGCATCACCGAGCTCGAATTCGCCGGCTACTACAACAAGTCGGCCGAGTGGTGGCGTGAGCGCATGAAGGCGCATGGTATGACGTCCCCTTCTACGCACATCGGGTTGCCCAAGACGGATGCCGAGTGGGAGCCGCAGTTCGCGATGGCACAGGCGATGGGACACGAGTGGGTGATTGTGCCGTCCTTCGGCGCGGAGTTCCGCGGTGAGGGCGGGTACAAGCGGCTCGCCGATCGGCTCAACAGCAGCGGCGAACTCGCGCGCAAGGCGGGGCTGCGCATGGGCTATCACAATCACGATGCCGAGTTCGCGCCGCAGGCGAGCGGCCTGAACGGCTTTGAAATTTTGCTGGCGAACACCGATCCGGCGCTCGTGGACTTCGAGCTCGATCTGTATTGGGCGGTGAAGGCGGGGCAGGACCCCATGGCCATCATCGCCGCGCATCCCAAGCGCATCGTCTGTTGCCATGTGAAGGATGCCACACCCGCCCCGGAGTTGGCGATGACGGAAGTCGGCGCCGGCACGATCAACTTCAAGCAGATCATCGCCGCCGGTCGCAAGGTGGGGCTCAAGCACTGGTACATCGAGCATGACAATCCGAAGGACGGATTGGTGTCCATTGCCGCCAGCGCCGCCGCCATGAAGTCGCTCTGACTTCGGCCGCATCCATCGTCTCTCGCCCAACCGGCTGCCCATGACTCTCTGCGCCCGACGTTTTATCGGCCCGGCGTGGCTCGCGCTCTCGCTGGCCACCACGGTGCCGCTGGTCGCGCAACGCGCGCCCATCAGTCCCGCAGTCCGTTCGTTTGTGCGCGTCGATACCGCCGTGCTCGCGCTCACCAACGTGCGCGTCATCGATGGCACCGGCGCCCCGGCGCGTGAGGCGCAAACGCTGGTGGTGCGCGACGGACGCATCGTGGCGATGGGCGCCGCCGCCACGGTGCGCATTCCGGCCGGCGCGCAGGTGGTCGACCTAACGGGGAAGAGCGTCATGCCGGGGATGGTCATGGTGCATGAGCACCTGTTCTATCCCACTGGCCCCGGCATCTACGGCAATCTCACCGAAAGTTTTTCACGGTTGTATCTCGCCGGTGGGGTCACGTCCATGCGGACCGGCGGCAACATGAACGGCTACAGCGATCTGTTGGTGGCGAAGGCCATTGCCAAGGGCGAGAAGGCGGGGCCGTGGATTGATGCGACGGCACCGTACCTCGAGGGGCCGGGGATGAACTTCGCGCAGGTGCAGATCCTCAAGGATTCCACGGGCGCGCGGAAGCACGTGGAGTACTGGGCCGACGAGGGCGCGACGTCGTTTAAGGCGTACATGAACATCACCCGCGCCGAGTTGAAGGCGGCGACCTCGGCGGCGCATGCACGCGGCATGAAGGTCACGGGCCATCTGTGTTCGGTGACGTATCGCGAGGCGGCGGACGCGGGCATCGATGATCTCGAGCATGGCTTCTTCGCCATGAACGACTTCGTGCCCAACAAGCCGCTCGATCAGTGCGTGTCGCGCGGCGGCGCCGCGCAGACCACCATGGCGGCGCTCAATCCGGAAGCGCCCGAGGTGCAGGCGCTGTTCAAGTACCTCATCGATCGCAAGGTGGTGGTGACGTCCACGCTCACCATCTTCGAGACGTTCACGCCGGGACGCCCCATGCCGCCCGGACTCGATGTGCTGATCGCGCCGTTGCGGGACGAGTTCGAACGCCGCTACGCCAATACCGCCAAGAACACGCAGTCGCCGTATCTCACGGCGTTCCCGAAAGACATGGCGATGGAGCGCGCATTCGTGAAAGCGGGCGGTACGCTGGTGGTGGGCACCGATCCCACCGGCGGCGGTGGCGTGATTCCCGGCTACTCCAATCAGCGCGCGCTCGAACTGCTGGTCGAGGCGGGCTTCACGCCGCTCGAAGCCATTCGTATGGGCACGCTCAACGGCGCGACGTATCTCGGCCGGAGCGATCTCGTCGGCTCCATCGCCGTGGGCAAGCAGGCCGATCTGGTCGTGCTGAACGGTAATCCCGCGGCGCGCATCGGCGACGTGCGCAACGTGCATATGGTGTTCAAACAGGGCGTAGGTTACGATCCCGCCGCGATCATTGAATCGGTGAAGGGGAAAGTCGGACTCTGGTAGTTCCGCGCGCTCGTTGCACCGCATCACGACGTGTGTCGATCTCTCGCCCTCAAGGTACGCCCGCATGATGATTCGCAGTCCGTATCCCGATATCGACATTCCCGACACGCCGCTGGTCCCGTTTGTCTTGCAGCACGCGAAGACGCTGAGTGACAAGACGGCCATTGTGTGCGGGGCCAGCGGGCGTTCGTACACGTATGCCGGACTCGCAACGGCCATCCGGCAGGTCGCGTCCGGTCTCGCGGCGCATGGCGTGCACAAGGGCGATGTCGTGGGCTTGGTCTCGCCCAACACGCCCGATTTCGCGGTCGTGTTCTATGCCATTGTCTCCATCGGGGCCATCTGCTCGACGGTCAACCCGGCGGCGACGGCCGAAGAGATCGGCGTACAGTTTGCCGACTCCGGCGCGGTGATGCTGTTCACGGTGCCCGACCTGTACGACAAGTGCGCGGCGGCGGCACGCCTAGCGGGCACCGTGCGTGAGATCGTGGTGTTCGGCGAACACGCGCCGGCTGTGCCGTACGCCGAATTGTTCGCGCACGGCGATACGCCGCCGGAGGTGGCGATCAACCCGGCCACCGATGTGTGCGTGCTGCCGTACTCCAGCGGCACGTCGGGGATCCCGAAGGGCGTGATGCTGACGCATCGCAATCTGGTGGCGAATTTGTGTCAGATGCATGCGCCGGTGCCCATGTTGACCCCCGACGATACCATCGTCGGCGTCCTGCCCTTCTTTCACATCTACGGCATGGTGGTCATTCTGGGCGGCGCGCTGGTGCAGGGATCCACCATCGTGTCCCTGCCCAAGTTCGAACTTGAACTGTTTCTCAAAACGCTGCAGGATCATCGCGTCACGTATGTGAATGTGGTGCCGCCCATCGTGCTGGCGCTCGCCAAGCACCCGATGGTCGCAAACTATGATCTGAGCGCGCTGCAGACGGTCTTCAGCGGCGCCGCGCCCCTGGGCGGTGAGCTCGCGGTGGCGGTGGAGCAGCGGCTGGGATGTCGCGTGCGACAGGGCTACGGCCTCACCGAGACCAGCCCGGTCACGCACACGCATCCCATGGAGTGCGAGACGCCGGTGCCCTCGTCGGTCGGCCCCGCGCTGTCCAACACGGTCTGCCGTCTGGTCGATCCGCTCACCGGCGACGACGTGCCGGTTGGTGAGCGCGGTGAGCTCTGGATTCACGGGCCGCAAGTCATGAAGGGCTACTTCAACAAGCCCGAGGCCACCGCCGCCTGCCTGAGCGACGATGGCTGGTTCCGCACCGGTGATGTCGCGGTGGTGGACGACCGCGGTTGGTTTGCCATCGTCGATCGCGTGAAAGAGCTCATCAAATACAAGGGGCTGCAGGTCGCCCCCGCCGAACTCGAAGCGCTGTTGGTCACGCACCCGGCCATTGCCGACGCGGCCGTCATTCCCGTGCCCGATGAAGAAGCCGGTGAAATTCCCAAGGCGTTCATCGTGGCGCGAGCCCCCATCTCCGCCGACGACGTCATGGCTTTTGTCGCGGCACACGTGTCGCACTACAAGAAGGTGCGTCGCGTAGAGTTTGTGGACAGCATTCCGAAGTCACCGTCCGGCAAGATCCTGCGGCGTCTCCTCGTAGATCGCGAACGCGAACGCGAGCGCGAAAGCACGCGGCCGTCGTAGTCCATCGCCCTATCCGTTGTCGTCCGCTCTCGTTCACCCGTTTCCCCCGTCTGCCATGTCTGCTTCCCGCCTCGGTATCGGCTTCGTCGGCTCCGGCTTCAACGCGCGCTTCCACATGCAGGGGCTGCGCTACGTCCGCGACGCGGATGTGTTGGGCGTGTGGAGCCCGAACGCCAAGAACGCCGCCTCGGCCGCGAAATACGCGCGTGAGCTCGACCTCGGTGCGTGCAAAGCGTACAAGAGCATCACCGATATGGTCGCGGACCCCGCCATCGATGCCATCTGGCTGAACGGGCCCAACCAAGCGCGCATCGAAAACGTCGAAGAAATCTGCGACGCCGTCACCAGCGGGAAGGGCACGCTCAAAGGCATCGCGTGCGAAAAGCCGCTGGCGCGCACGGTCGCCGAAGCGAAAGCCGTCATCAAGATGGTCGAGAAGGCCGGCATCATGCACGGCTACCTCGAGAACCAGTACTTCGCGCCGCAGGTCAGCACGGGGCACCATCTGCTCTGGGCGCGCGGTGCCTCCACCACGGGACGGCCGTATCTCGCGCGCGCAGCCGAAGAACATGGCGGACCGCACATGCCGTGGTTCTGGAATGGTGCGCAGCAGGGTGGCGGCGTGCTGAACGACATGATGTGCCATAGCCTGCTGGTAGTGCGTCAGTTGCTCACGCCGCCGGGGCAGCCGCTGTCGACGCTCGTGCCCAAGCGCGTCACGGGGCAGATCGCGTCACTCAAGTGGTCGCGCAATGCGTACGCGGCGCAGCTCAAGAAGACGATGGGTGTGGACTATCTGAAGACACCGTCCGAAGACTTTGCGAGTGTCACCGTAGAATTTGAAACGCCGGACGGCGGCATGGCCATCGGTGAGGCCACCACGAGTTGGAGCTTTGTCGGACCCGGCCTGCGCCTCTCGGCGGAGCTGCTCGGCCCTGAGTACTCCATGAAATGGAACTCGCTCGAGTCAGGGCTGGATCTGTTCTTCTCGCGCGCCGTGAAGGGCAAGACGGGCGAAGACATCGTGGAGAAGCAGAATGCCGAAACGGGACAGATGCCCGTGGTGGTGAACGAAGCCATCGCCTATGGCTACGAAGCCGAAGACCGACACTTCGTGCGCGCGTTCCTCGGCAAGGAGAAGCCGCTGCTCACGTTCCATGACGGCCTCGATGTCGTGCGTCTGCTCATGACGGCCTACATGAGCGCCGAGCAGGGGAAGACGCTCGAGTTCCCGCCGCGCGGACTCGATAAGTTCGTGCCGCAGGTGGCACAGGGGACGTGGAAGCCGCGCTGATGCGGCCGCAGTAGCAGCGCGCGAGACTGCGTCCGAGACCGCGTCCGTGAATGGGTCGGCGATGGCATTCATGCCGTCGCCGACCCTTCGCGTTAACGCCGGTAGTTCACGTCCAGCGCGTCCAGCCGCTGCACGTGGGTCGACATGCGCGCCATGAAGTCGGTGAAATCACGACGCGGCGTGGTGGTCCAGAGCACTTCCGCGAGTGCGCTCATGCGCGGGTACGCCATGTACTCCAGCTGCTTAGCGTCCTGGATGTACTCCGTCCAGAGTTGCGCTTGCGCGCCAAGCACATGCCGCGCCTCGGCGGGGGTGAGTGATGCCGGCACCGGCTCGAACGCATAGACGGTGTCCATGGGCAGGAAGCCGCCAATCGCCAACGGCTCCTTCGCACGGTCGCGCGACTGATAGTGATCGAAGTACGTGTGACTACCGGGTGCCATGATCACATCATGATCGGCCTTGGCCGCGGCAATACCGCCGTCCATGCCACGCCATGACATCACGGTGGCATTCTCGGCCAACCCGCCCTCGAGAATCTCGTCCCAGCCCACTAGGCGGCGACCGTTCTTGGTGAGGAACGTGCCCATCTGCCCAATGAACCAGCTCTGCAACTCGTGCTCGTCCTTGAGCCCCAGCGCCTTGATACGCGACTGAATCTGCGGGCTGGCCTTCCACTGCGTCTTCACCGCTTCGTCGCCACCCACGTGGATGTACGGCCCCGGAAAGAGCGTCAGCACTTCGCGCAGCACATCCTGCATAAAGCCCACCGTGCTGTCGTCGGCGTTCAAAATGAATTCGCTGACGCCCCACACCTGCATCACACCCACCGTGGTATCACGACGCACGCCGAGTTCGGGATAGGCGGCGATGGCAGCCTGCGCGTGTCCCGGCATTTCAATTTCCGGCACCACGGTGATGTAGCGCTGCGCCGCATACGCGACGATCTCGCGGACATCATCCTGCGTGTAGAAGCCGCAGTGCTTCTTGCCGTCGAACACTTGCTTGGCCGGATCCGACACGTGCGGCCCCACCAATGTCTGCGTGCGGCACGAACTCACGTCGGTCAGCCGTGGATACTTCTTGATTTCAATGCGCCATCCCTGGTCTTCGGTGAGATGCCAGTGAAAGCGATTCATCTTGTGGCGCGCCAGCAGATCGATGTACTTCTTGACGAATTCCTTCGGCATGAAGTGGCGCGACACGTCCAGGTGCGCGCCGCGCCACGAAAAGCGTGGCGTGTCTTCGATATGGACGGCGGGGGCGTCCCACCGCACGCCGCTTATCGGTGCGTCACGGAAAATGGCTACCGGGAGCAGCTGCTTGAGCGTTTCGAGCGCGTAGAACGCGCCGGCGGCATGCGCAGCCCGTACCGTGACGCCGGTCGTCGTCACATCAAGGCGATATCCCTCGGCGCCCAACGCGGTGGTGTCGGCGCCACGCACCCGCACCAGCCGAATCACATCGGGCGCGGCGGCGCTGGATGACACGACTGCTAGATCGAACCCGGTGGCATTCGCGATGTCGCGCGCGAAGCGATGACCGACGGCAGTAAACGCCGGATCCGCGTGCACGCTCGTCTTCGCCGTCAGCGTGAAGTGCCCCGCGTGTGGCGTGAGTACGACCGGCCGCGGGATAACCGCATACACCGCGGAGTCGACCGCCGGCGCAGCATGCACCGACGCACTCAGTCCAACCAGGAGCGCGGTTGACGCGGCGACGCCGCGTAGCAGATGGCGGGGCAGATGGCGGGGGATCATCTCGGGAGCGATGACGCGTACAGCGTTGGCGTATTGAGGGCCAAGATCACGTCGCGCACGATCATCGGGTCGGTCGCCCGCGCATGCACTTCACGAAGCTCGGCCTGCTCGATGAGATCGCGCACATTGTGGCCGCGAACGCCGCCGCCCGCGAGCACGGTGAGCTTCGTGCCGGCGAGCTCTTGCAGTGCGCGCAGCATCGGGGCGCCCGCGAGGGCGGTGCTCTCGTGGCCGGCCGTCAGCACGAAGTCCACGCCGAGCATGAGCAACGTGTCCATCGCAGCCATGGCGTCCGGTGTCCGGTCGAAGGCACGGTGGAATACCACCTTCATCGGTCGAGCGGCCGAGATGAGCTGCGCCATCTGCTCCTTCTGCACCGTCCCGTCGCTGTAGAGCGGTCCGAACACCACACCCTCGGCGCCCAGTGCCTTGGCGGCGACGAGGTCGTCCAGCATGATGTCGATGTCGTCGTCACGGTACACGAAGCCGTCCGTGTGCGGACGGATCATCACGTGCATCGGAATCTGCAGCTCGTCGCGGGCGCGGGCGATGAGCCCGAGCGATGGCGTCGTGCCGCCGTCGCCCGGACCGCACAGCTCCACGCGACCGGCGCCGAACGCCTGCGCCGCGCGCGCACTGTGCAGCGAGTCGCAGCAGGCTTCAACGAGGATCATGGAAGGATCGACCGTCACGGTGTGGCCTCAGTTTTCGACCGTCTTCGCGGTCGACGGAGCGGGACGGAAGAGGAACAGGAAGACGACAAAAACGGCGAGGGCGAGGAATGCGGCTGTCTGCCACACCAGCACCCAGTCGTGCGACGCTGGGCTGTTGCCGTTGCCACCCGTGGCGTACTTGCTGACCACGCTCCCCGAAACCGACGCGCCGACGAAGTAGCCGACGCCGTTGGTGACGAGATTGAGGAATCCCTGCGCGGCGGCGCGGACCTTCGGACCCGCGCGTTCGTCGGTGTAAATCTGGCCGGCCACAAAGAAGAAATCGTAGCAGACGCCGTGCAGCAGGATGCCCGCATAGATCATCCACATCACCGGTCCGTTGGCGCCCTGGCTGAATGCGAAGTAGCGCAGCGCCCAGGCGAACATGCCGACCAGCATGATCCACTTGATACCGAGCTTCCGCAGCGCGAAGGGGAGGAGCAGCATGAAGCCGATCTCCGACATCTGTCCGAACGTCTGAATGAACGCCGGGTCCGGCGCGTTGACTTCGTTCAGATATGGATTCGCAAACGCATAGTAGAACTGCAGCGGAATGCAGAGCAGGAACGAGCCCACCACGAAGATGGTGAAGTCGCGGTGCTTGAGCAGCTGCAGCGCGTCGAGTCCCAGCGCGTCCCGCGTGCTGAACGCCTGGCCCGCGGCCTTGGGCGGCGTGTGCGGGAGCATCAGCGAGAACACGCCCAGTAGCAGACTGCCGCCGGCGGCCAGCTGCATGGGGAGCGCCAGCTTATCGGCTTGCAGCACTTTCCCCACCAGAATGCCGGCGGCGATCCAGCCGATGGTGCCCAACACGCGGATGATGGGGAAGTCGCGCGCTGAATCGCTGATGTTGTGGAACGAGATGGAATTCGTGAGCGACAGCGTCGGCATGAAACAGAACGCATACGCCAGCAGGATGGGATAGAACCCGCTCCACTGCGTCTGCTGCGAGAGCAGATACATCAGCCCCGCGCCGCCGATATGCAGGATCGCGAGCAGCTTCTCGCTGGCGAAGAAGCGGTCGGCCACAATGCCCATGAAGAACGGAGACACGATGGCCGCGATGGCCATCGCGCCGTAGGCGGCGCCCACTTGCGTGTCGGTGAAGTGCAGCGTCTGCGTGATGTAGGTGCCCATGGTCACGTACCAGGCGCCCCAAACGAAGTACTGCAGAAACATCATTACGGACAGACGAAACTTCGTGCCCATCACGGCAGCTCCCGAATGCGAATGTTGCGGAAGGCCACACGCCCTCCATGATCCTGCAAAGCGATGAACCCGCGGGGGGCGATTCCATAGCCTTTAGCGGTGGCGAACTTACTGCGCGCGACGCGCTCGACCCAATCGGTCGAGCCCAGCGTGTACTCAACCATCACGACGCCGTTGAGCCAGTGCTCTACGTGACGTCCGTTCACGATCAGACGGGCACTGTTCCATTCGGTGGCCGGTCGCACCACGCCGCGCGGCGCCGGATAAATCGCGTAGTCGGCACCCGCCGATGTCAGCGGCGACTTGCCGTCTGGATGGCCGGCATCATCGAGGATCTGCATCTCGGGCCCGCTCTCGTACGACAGGTTGGCGGCCGGATCGATGCGGTAAATCACCCCGCTGTTCCCCTTCGCCGGCGCGCGCCAATCGAGCGACAATTCGAAATTCGTGTACTGCGCATCGGTGGTGAGGTCTCCCCCCTCGCCAGTGCGCGTCACGATGCCGTTGTTGGCTTCCCATCCGAGCACGGGCTGTCCGGGCGTCGCGAAGTTGTGCCAGCCGGCCAGCGAGGAGCCCTGCACCAGCGACTTCCACGGTCCGGGGCGCGCCGAGGAGGCACCCGCCACGGTGGCGCCTGCCGACGTGACGGCGCCTGCCGCGGCGCCTGCCGCGGCGCCTGCCGCGGCGCCTGCCGCGGCGCCTGCCCGATGCTGGCAGCCGAGAACGGGAAGCCCGAGTACAAGGAGACCAAGGCGCGTGACCTGCCGCGGGATCAGCCGCGACGCGCGAGGGGCGAGCATAGAGTGCTCCGGTGGGAACCGCGGGAAAACGAAAACCAGGCGGATGGCGGGAAGGCTATGCTATGCACGGGGACAACGCCATGGAAGAGAGAGCGGCCGCGAATCTCGAATCTTTCTCCTCAGGGTACCCACGGCCTTTCCGCCCCACGGCACACCCTCCACCTTCCAAGGGAGCCTCGGCGCGCTTCGCCCCGAGGTGCGTGGGTGCACGCTCTCTCCCGGAGTCGTACCAATGACCGATGCCTTGGCCTACCCGATCGGCCCGCACGAGCCGCGTCACGAGTACTCCGCCGAAGAACGTGAGGCGTTCATCGCCCGGCTCGCGGCGCAGCCGGCCGCCCTGGCCGCGGCGCTCAGCGGCCTGCCGCCGGCCACGCTCCATCATGCGTATCGGCCAGGCGGATGGACGGTGCAGCAGGTGGTGCATCACATGGCGGACAGCCACATGAACATGTTCATCCGCATCAAGCTGGCGCTGTCGGTCGTCGAGCCCACCATCCTTCCGTACGATCAGGACGCGTGGGCCCATCAGCCGGACGTCGAGGCGGTGCCGCCCATGGTCTCGGTGGCGCTCCTCGCGGCGCTGCACGAGCGGCTCGTCGTACTGCTTCGCGCGCTGACCCCCTACCAGTTCCTGCGGGCCATCATCCATCCTGAAAATGGGCGGATGAGCATTGAGCAGGTGCTGGGGATGTACGCCTGGCACGGGGATCACCACATCGCGCACATCATGGCCCTGCGCCAGCGGGAAGGGTTCTAGCCGACCCTCGGCTACGGTTGCCCCTCGAACACCCGCGCCCCTTCGCCCACGCCGGCGATGGGGCCGGCGCTGCCGATGCCAAAGAGTGCATAGATGATGGTGGTCGCCGGGGTGGTCACCGTACTCCACGTCTTGCCGTTAAAGCGCAGCACGGTGCCGCTGTCGCCCGCGGCGTAGACCTCGGTGGGGCCACGTCCGTACACGGCCCGGAGGTCACGGGTCGTGGTGGAGGCTTGCAGCGCCCACTGCAGGCCGTCGAAGCGCATAATGAGCCCGCGGTCGCCGGCCACGAAGACATCGTTGGCCGCCGTGCCCCACACGGCTCGGAGGCGCTGGGTATTGGGCACCGGGACACTCACGCGGAACCACCGCCCGCCGTCGAAGCGCAGCACCACCCCCGAGTCGCCGACCACGTAGACATTGGCCGGGTCGCTCCCCCAAACGGCGCGCAGGAACTGCGAGGTGCCGCTGGCCTGTGGCGCCCAGCCGCCGCCGTTGGCGCGCAGAATGATGCCGCGCTCGCCCACGATGACCGACTGGTTCGGCCCCCCGCTCCAGATCGCGCGCAGCAGCGCCGACGTGGGGGAGACTTCCCGCCGCCACGTTGACCCGTCGTAGCGCAGGATGGTGCCCGTGTCGCCCACCGCGATGATGTCGGTCGCGCTGCTGCCGCTGATGCCATACAGATCGTTGACCCCGGGCACCGGCGTTGGTCTCCAGGTGGCCGAGGCACCGCTTGGGTCACGCCGGAACACCGCGCCGCCGAATCCCACCGCAAAGGCCAGACCGTTCGGCGCGCTCCACGTGGAGAGTAGCGTCGGATCGGAGATCTCCGTGGTGCCCACCGCGCCCGTCCCCACACCGCGCACCGTGATAATCGTGCCGTACCACCCCGCAATACGGAGCGTGCCGTCGCCGCGCCGCGTGATGGCGCGCAGGTTCTGCCCGCTCCCGATATCCAGCGCGCGCCACGTCGTGCCGTCGAAGTGGTAGCAGGCGCCCGTGTTCCCGACCGCGTAGATGTCGTTGAACGCCCGCCCCGTCATCGCGAACAGGTTGGCCTGTCCCGGGGTGGTCATGCTGGTCCAGGTCGCCCCGTCAAAGCGCAGCATGGTGCCGTTGGTGCCGGCGGCGAACACATTGCCGGCGCTCGTGCCCCAGACATCGAACAGCGGATTGGTCGTGGGGACCGTCAGTCGGCGCCATTGCTGCCCATCGTAGCGCAGCACCACGCCGTTGTTCCCCACCACGAACATCGCGCTGCTGTTCGCCCCCCAGATCCCCCACAGATCATCGCTGACGGGCGCGCTCTGCGCCGACCAGCGGGTGCCATCCCAGCGCAGGATCGTCCCCCGATCGCCCACCGCGTAGACCTCGGTGGCGGAGAGCCCCCACACCTCCAGCAGCGTCGCGGTCGTGCTGCTTTCTACTGTCTGGAAAGTAGAACCATTGCCGTGCAAGATCAGACCGCCGGTGCCGACGACCCAGATATCCGTGGGAGAGGAGCCCCAGATCCCGACCAACGTTTCCGTCGTCGGCAGCGCGACGACCTCCCAGACCGGCTCCGCGGCGCCCGTCGTGCGGGACCGCAGCAGCCCGCCGTTCTGCCCCACGCCGTAGGTCGTGCCCTGCCCATCGTCCCAGATCCCCAGCATCGTGACGTCGGATAGCCCCGTGCGCGCCACCCGCCACTGTTGCGCGCCCGGCGCTACCGCCGTGACCCCGACTTCTACCAGCGCATTGAGCGTGCCCACCGTGGCGGTGATGCGGGCGTTTCCCGGGGCCAGCGCCCGGACCACGCCGGCCGCGTCGATGGTGGCCACGGCCGGCGCGTCGGAGCGCCACGTCACGGCCGGACTCGCCACGAGCACGCCACTGCTGTCGCGCGCTTCCACACGCAGCGACTGCTCCTGGCCGGCCTGCAGGTACACCGAGGCCGGTACCGCCGCGAGACTCGCGACGCCCGCGGGCGCCGGCGGCCGCGGCGGTGCCGGAGGCGCGGTCGTATCGCCCTGGCACGCCGATAGCGAGACGACGCACAGCGCCGCGACGCCCAACGCGACGACGACGCCCCACGCCGTCCGACCCGCCCGCGTCTCGTGGGTCGTTGGCCACGACGTCGGCCATAGACCATGGGCCGGTCGAGCCGCCGGCTCCATCGGTTTCTCCATGCCCTCGAGCATCCCTTCGCGCATCCCTTCCAGAATCCCTTCCAGCATCAGGCGACTCCCCGCAGTGCGTGCATCGGCGGGACGCTAGCCCCACGGAGGCGTGCCGCGCAACGGGCCCCATCGTACCTTTCGCGCATGACCTTTCTCTCCAACTGCCAGACCCGACGCCCGACATCGCTCGGGCGCGACGCGGTCACCCTCCTCGGCTGCACCATCGCGTTCGCCATCGCGAGCGCGCCGCGGTCAGCCTCAGCGCAACGCACCGCCGCACCGCGGACGGCCACAGCGAGCGCTACCGCGCGCGCCGCAGCGACGCCCGCCGGTCCCGACATCTTTCTCGTGCCGCTGAGTGCCGCGGGCGGTGTGGTGAAAGCGGGCGTGCCCGCCAACCTCACGCATCGCGACGGCTACGACAATCAGCCGGCGTTCTCGGCCGACTCGAAGCAGCTCTTCTACACGTCCAATCGCGGCGACGGACAGAGCGACATCTATCGCTACGATTTCAACACTGGACTCGCCACGCCGGCGCGCCTCACGAAGCCGGAAAGCGAGTACTCGGCGTTCGCCATCGACAGCGGCAAGGCGCTCGCGGTCATCCGCGTCGAGGCCGACTCCACCCAGCGTCTCTGGCGTGTCCCGCTGGATGGTGCGGCCCCGTCGGTGCTCTTCGCCGACCTCAAGCCGGTGGGCTACTTCGCCCAAGCCAACGATTCGCTCTGGGCGATGTTCGTGCTCGGCTCGCCCACGACCCTGCACGTGGCCACGATGGGACGCCCCGGCAGCACCGTCGTGGCGCGCAATATCGGGCGCTCGCTGCATCGCATTCCCGGCACGTCGCGCGTGAGCTTCGTGCAAAAGGGGGCGGATGCGTGGTACGTCATGCAACTCGACCCCGCGACGCGGCGCATTGATACGCTCGTGAAAACGCTGCCGCGCGTTGAAGATCTGGCGTGGATGGATAGCACGACCATGCTGATGGGGCAGGGGACGCAGCTCTTCTCGTGGCGGCGCGGCACGGCCGACTGGACGCCCGTTGCCGATTTCGCGTTCGCGCATATCGCGGGCATTTCGCGTCTCGCCGTGAGCCCAAGCCGGCAGTGGCTGGCCATGGTGGCCGACGTCACGCCACGTACGGCCGCGGCGGCGCGCGCGGTCTTCACCGATCGGTTTGACGCCGCGACCATCCAAAAGCAGGTGGACATTCTCGCCGCCGATTCCATGGAAGGACGCCGCACCGGCTCACGCGGTGGGGAGCGCGCTTCCACGTGGATTGCCTCGCAGTTCAAGCTGGCCGGCCTCGCTCCCGCCGGAGACTCGGGGAGCTATCTGCAGCGCATTCCGTTGCAGGCGCTTGCCGCGCAGCAGGCCATGCCGGGGTCGGGCGCACCCGCTCCGCTCGCGACGCAGCCGCGACTCGGCGCCATCGCCTCGTGGGCGCAATGGGACTCGCTGCCAGCCGCCAGTCGGCTTCGCAGTGCCAATGTCGTGGGCGTGCTCCCGGGCGCGGATCCGGCCCTGCGCGACGAGGTCGTGCTGGTCACGGCGCACTACGATCACATCGGCTTCGGTCGCGCGGTTGATGGCGACTCCATCAACAATGGCGCCGATGACGACGCGTCCGGCGTGACGGCGGTCATTGAAATGGCGAAGGCGTTGCGCAATGGGCCGCGCCCCAAGCGGACTATCGTCTTCATGGCCATCACGGGCGAGGAAGTGGGCGGCTTCGGCACGCGCTGGTACATCGCGCATCCGGTGCGCCCGTTGGAGAAGACCGTCGTCGATCTCAACGTGGAAATGATCGCGCACGTCGACTCGCTGGCCGGTGGGTTTGGCAAGGCGTGGCTGACCGGCTACGAGCGTTCCACAATGGGCGATCTGCTCGCCGACAACGGCATTCCGCTGGTCCCCGATCCGCGCCCCACACAGCGCTTCTTCGAGCGCAGCGACAACGTGGCCTTTGCGCGCATCGGCATTCCCGCGCACTCGCTGTCGTCGTACAACCTCATCTCGCCGTACCATCATCCCAAGGATGAAGCGTCCATCATCGATGCGCCGCATATGGCGCAGGTGATCGGTGCGACGGCACGCGCGTTACGCTTGCTCGCCGACGGCGTCCGTCCCGAGTGGCATCCGGGCGGGAAGCCCGATGCTCCCGCGCCGCGTCCGCCGCGCTGATCGCGCGGCGGGGGGGTATATGCATATGCGCGTACGCGTACTGCTCGTGATTCTCCACCTTGGTGACTAGGCCTCTGATGCTCATCACACCTCGGCGCTCTGCGCGCCCGCTGCGTACGATGCTCGCCGGTCTCACCCTGCTGGTCGGGGTGAGCGCGTGCGGCGGGGGTGGGACCGATACGCCGGTTGCGCCCGTTACACCACCCGCGCCGGTGGCGGGCGTGTTGGCCAAGCTGGCCGTGAACGCCACGGAAACGCAGCTCGAGTTGGGCCAGGGCACGGTCGCTACGGCCGAGGGGCGTGATGGGCTGGGCGGTGCCGTGGCCTTGGGCACGCGCACGGTCACGTGGACGAGCAGCAACGCGGCCATTGCCACGGTCAAAAGCACCGGACTCATTGCCGCCGTGGGCGTTGGTAGCGCGACCATCACCGCCACCGTGCCGAATGGCACGGGCACCGCCAGCGGGAGCGTGGCGCTGGTGATCACCGGCATCGCCGGCGCGCCGGCCACCGCCGATGTCGCGATGGCCACGCAGCTGTTCATTCCGTCGGAAATTGTGGTGAAGATCGGCGGCACGGTGCGCTTCTTCTTCACCAACATCGAGCACAACGTGATCTGGAACCCGCGATTGACCGGATCGCCGACGGACATTCTGGTCACCACCAGCCAGACCATCACGCGGGTATTCCCGACGGTGGGGGTCTACCCGTTTGACTGCACCGTCCATCCGGGGATGAGCGGACGGGTCATCGTCACCCCATAGCGCCGCTGCTATCCCTTCGTGATGCCGCGGAACTTTGGCGTGTAGTCGGGGAAGATGGTTGCGAGGTTGGGATTACCGAGGCGGTTCTGCACGATCTCCGCGAGAATGTCGCGGTGGTCCAGCGTCACGCGCAGATCCTGACCTGACTCCAAATTCTCCGTGGCGAGACCGGGCCAGCCGTTGGTGAGCACGCGGCCGCCGGCGATGTTTTTGCCCATCGCGAAGGCCACGTTGCCGCGGCCGTGATCGGTGCCGCGATCGCCGTTTTCGCGCGCGTTGCGGCCGAACTCCGAGATGACCACCAGCGTCACGCCATTTGCCGTGGTCCCCTGCATGACATCGGCATAAAACGCGGCGAGCGCCGACGAGAGCTGCATCATCTGGTTGTGCATGTAGCCACCGTCCACGGCCGTCGTCGCGCCCTGCTGCGTGTGCGTGTCCCAGCCGCCGAGGAACGCATGAATGGCTTCCACGCCCACATCCGCCTTGATCAGCGCGGCCGACGACTTGAGCGAATTGCCGAAGCTGGTGGCAGGATACACCGCGCCGTTCTGCGGCTGATAGCCGGCGAAGTTGATGGTCTGCAGCAACGCGATGGTGTTCGTCGTATCCAGCGCGTTGGCACTCACGGGGTCGGGGGCCTGCGCATAGTTAGCCGCGAGAAACGCCGTCCGGGCCGCCGCCGTGGTCGTGCTGCCATCAACGCGGAACGAGGCCGGATTAGCGATGGGCAGCACCTTCGGCCCACCCACCAACGTTTGCGGCAAGCCACTGGTCAGGCCGAGCGCGCGCAGCGGCGCGGTGGACCGCAGCGGCGTCGAGGTGGCCAGATGCCGCCCGAGCCAGCCGGTGGCCAGATTGAGATCCTGCGGCTTGCCGACTTCGATGTAGCGCTGCGCGTCAAAGTGCGAGCGCGACGTATCCACCGACCCCGTGGCGTGCGCGACGAGCAGATGGCCGGCGTTGTACGCCGGCATCAGCGGCGCCATACCGGGCGAGAAGCCGAAGAAATTATCGAGCGCCACCGCCTTGGGGCCGGTGCCTGCGGCATCCGGCCGCGCCACGGCAATGTTCGGTCGGTTCGTGTAGTACGCCGGATCGCCGAACGGCACCACCACGGACATGCCGTCGATGCCGCCGCTCAGGAAGACCGAGACGATGATGTCGCGCGTGGACGAACTCTGCGCGAGCACCACATTCGGCAGCCAGGACGGAAGGATCGCCGCGATGCCGAACCCGGCGCCGCGCGCCAGAAAGTCGCGGCGAGCGAGCGAGCGGTACTCCGAACATCCGGTGTTCTGCTGGTCGTCATGCATGACGGCGGTTCCTGATCGAACGTGAGCGGCGCGCGAAGAGACTCGGAGGCGGGCAGTGAGCGAACACCACTAGTACCACTGGAACTGATGCGAACTGGCCGCCAACGCGATCGTCTCGCGCACACGCGCCTCGTTGTACGTGCCGGCGCGCAGATACGCACCCAGCGACGCCTTCAGTGACGCCGGCATTTCGTTGCCGAACATGCGGGCATTGATCTGCGCCACCACGCCGTCCGCCGTGTTGGGCACCATGAAATTGGCGACGGCGTTCAGCTTTACCGTGGTCGCGGAATTCTGTGTGCTGATGTAGTTCGCCCAATTCCAGCGTTGCGACGTCAGGCCGCTCCACCAGTTCACGCGGTCAGGATAGCCGTCCGGCTGCTCCCAGTAAAACGGCGTCATATCCATCGAATCCAGACGCTGGCGCGTCGTGCGGATGTTCGTCGTTTCAATGGCCATGCTGCGCATCGACGACGCGGCGAGATGAAACGGCCGCTTGTACTTGGCCGGCGACGCCATCAGGTTCTTGCCCGAGAGAATCGTACGGATCATCGCCTTGATGTCGCCGCCGGTCGCGGTATACGTCGCGGCGGTGGCGTCGATCACGGCCTGCGGCGGCGAATACGCGAGCAGCCACTTCGCCATCTTCGTGGCGATGTAGCGTGCGGTGCTCGGATGATTCACCAGCAGCGTGATGGCCGCTTCGCCCTCGGCCTGATACGCGCTCGTCGCGGCGGTCGACAACATCGCCGGAAACTCCACCCCGAGGAACGTCTTCGCGGTGAAGTCGTGGAACGAGCGTTGAAAGAAAAACGCGCCGTTGGCGTCGTACGACCAACCGGTCAGAATGCGTGAGAGTTGCGCCACATCGTTCTGCGTGTAGCCGCCATCCACACCGAGGGTGTGCAGCTCCATGATCTCGCGCGCGTAGTTCTGATTGGGCGTCGGCTTGCGACTGTTGTTCTGGTCGAGATAGCCGAGCATCGCGGCGCTCTTGGCCGACGCACGCAGCAGATCCGGAAACTTGCCCATCGCGTTGGGGCGAATCACGTCGCGATCGTCGGCGACTTTGAGAAAGCTGACTTTCGCGAAGAGGATGTTGAGATGGTCGGTCCAGAACTCGACCATACGTTCCTTCAGCTGTCGCTTGGAAAACGTGGCGCGATACAGCGCCGCGTCGGCGAGCTGATTGTACACCTCGGTGCTGTCCGTCGTCTTGAGCGTCGAGATGGGCAGCGACAGCATCGGAAACCGGGCGACGACGTTGCGCTCCATCTCGCTGTCGTCGATGGCGTCGGCCTCGAGGTGGTAATTGAGGTAGCCCGCATAGCCAAGCGAACGCGCCAGCGCGATCTCGCCGGGCTCGAGCCCCATCGTGATGCGACGCACCAGTCGCAGCAGAGGATCCTTCCAATCGGCCGATGCGTCCGGCTTCGTGCCCACCGGCACCGGCACCGGTAACGGCTTCCCCCGCGGACGACTGGTCTGCGCGTTGACGGCGGCACTCGCCGCCATCGTGGCGACCGCACTCGCACCCATCGTGAAAAATCGGCGGCGACTGGGCGTGGCAACGGGGGCACCGTCGTCAACCGGATCCTGGTCGCGCAACTCGGTGTCGGGCGTGGTGGGCATGGAGTTCACCGATGGATGGAGGACGTACACCTGCGTAAAGGGTGGGATTGTTCTTACGATCTGTCAACCGAATTCGTGCGCAGGCGCCGTTTGCGTGCTGGAACGGTGACACACACCGTGAGACCCACCCCCGCGATGGTGTCGCGGCCTGCCGCCAGCACACCGTCAGCGATCTACAGGACGCTCGCGTTCAGTCCGTAAATGGCCTGCAGCAGCGCCAGCGCGACGAAGCCCACGATCCCGCCAAAGCCCAGAATCATCGCCGGCTCAATCAGGGTCACGGCCTGATTCACCGTCCGCTGAAACGCGCCGTCTGCCGCCTCGGCGGCGCGCGCGGCCATCCCCGCCAAATCACCGCTGGCCTCGCCGGCGTCGAGCAGTCGCTCCGCCAACGGCGGCAGCAGCCCGGCCACGGCCGACGACAGGGTCGCGCCGGTCTGTACCCGTATCTCGGCGTCGGCCAGCGCCGCGTGCAGAAAGCGGTTGCGCACGGTGCCACGCGCCAGTGCCATCGCGCTCAGCAGCGGCACCCCCGCGCGCAGGCCAATGGCGAGCGTCCCCGTGTAGCCCGCCGCCACGCGCAGCCGGGCCAGCGCGCCGACCAGCGGCCAGTGCAGCAACCGCTCGTCGAGGGCGCGCCGAGCGGCCACGTCGCGCAGCATCCATTGCGCGGCCATCGTGATCCCGACCGCGCCCAGCCCAAGCATCCACCACCACTGTGTGACGAGCGTGCTGACGGCAATCAACGCGCGGGTGCTCAATGGCAGCACGCCGCCGCCGTCGCTGATCAGGGCGGCAAACCGCGGCACCACCACCAGCAGGATCACGACGATCCCCACCATCGACGCGAGCCCCAGGATGACCGGATACACGAGCGCCGCACGGACACGCGCGCGCAACGCCTCGCGACGCTCGAGGTGATCGGCGAGCAGCGCCAAGCTCACGGCCAGCGTCCCCGACGCCTCGCCAGCCGCCACGAGCGGAGTGAACACGGGCGGAAAGACCGACTGGCGCGACATGGCTGTGCTCAACGCCTCGCCGCGTCGCACCGCGTCTTGCACCGCGTCAAATCCGAGGCGCATTGCGGGGTTCGACGCCTCCTGGGTAGCGTAGCCGAGCGCGCGCTCCAGCGGGACGCCGGCGGCGAGCAGCGTCGCGATCGCGCGGACGACCACCGCCAACGCCGCATCGTCTGAGCCGGCCCAGCGCGACCAGACCCGCGATAGGCTCGGCGCACCCGACGCGGCCGCGCCGGTGGCCCCACCAATCTCCCCGCCGGTCTCCCCACTGGAGGCGCCCGCCGCCCGACGAACCGCGGGCGCACGGCCCGCATCGGCCGGGGTGAGATCCGTCACCCAGAGGGCGCGGCGACGCAGCGCATCGATCGCCTCGCGCTCGGTGGGTGCTGCGATTTCGCCCGTGACCGCCGACCCGTCCGCGGTGGCGGCCCGATACTGCCAGCGCGACACGCCGGTGCGCTCCGGACCGTCGTCAGGCGGACGACCGTTCATCTGCCGTCATCCTCGCTGACCACGCGCAGCACTTCGGCGATGGTGGTGCGCCCCTCGCGCACGGCGCGCCACCCATCCTGCAGCAACGAAGGCACCCCGTCGGCCCGCACCCGCGCCCGTAGCGCGTCCAGCGAGGCACCCGCCGAGAAGGCCGCGCGGAGCGCATCGTCGAGGACCAGCAGCTCGGTGAGCGCGCCACGGCCCCGGTATCCCGTCTGCGCGCACGAGTCGCAGCCTCGCCCCTCGCGCACCTGCGTGGCCAGCGGGGCGGCGCCCTCGTCGTGCGCTAAGGCCTGTTCTTCGGGCGTGAGCGGGCGCCACGTCGCGCACTGCGGGCAGGAGAGCCGGATCAGGCGCTGCGCGAGCACCCCCTGCAGCGTCGCGGCCAGTAGGTACGGCGGAACGCCCATCTCCGTCATGCGGGCCAGCGCGCCGGTGGCATCGGTGGTGTGCAAGGTGCTGAGCACGAGGTGCCCCGTCAGCGCCGCCTGCACCGCGATGTCTGCGGTCTCCGCATCGCGCATCTCGCCCACCAGAATGACATCCGGATCGTTGCGCAAAATCGCGCGCAGCGCATTCGCGAATCCGAACCCCGCTTTCACATTCACGGGCAGCTGCACCACGCCGTCCAGCCGGTACTCCACCGGATCCTCAACGGTCACCACCTTCACCCCCGGCGTGCTCCGCGCGGCCAGCGACGCGTACAGCGTCGTTGTCTTGCCCGAGCCCGTGGGACCCGTCACCAAGAGGAGTCCAGCGGTGCGCGCAACCAGCTGCGACCACGCGTGCTGCGTATCCGGTGCGATGCCCAGATCGGTCATCGAACGCGCGCCCGATGCGCCGCTATCCAGCAGGCGCAGCACAAGGCTCTCGCCGTGCAGTGCCGGCAATGTGGCCACCCGCACGTCAATGTCGCGCGCATCAATGGACACGCGCGCCCGTCCGTCCTGCGGCACGCGACGCTCGGCAATATCCAACCCCGCCATCACCTTCAGACGCGACATCACGCCGGCTTGAAAGGGCATCCCCAACTGCTGTACGTCGTGCAGCACGCCATCGCGCCGCATGCGCACGCGCAGGCCGCCTGGGGTGGACTCCACGTGCAGATCGCTGGCGCCACTGCGGACGGCCTCCGTCAGCAGCGCATTCACGACTTGCACCACGGGCTCGCGGCTGGCCAGCGCCCGCAGGTCGTCCAGCGATTCGGTCCGGTCGCCATGCAGCGCGTCGGGACCGGATGTAGGCGATGCGCCAACCGACGCGGGCGTTGCGGACGCCCGCGGGCTGGCCACCAGCGCGGCGCGGATGTCTGCCGCCGAGAAGGGCACCATAACCATGCGGGCCTGCAGCGTGCGCCCCAAGGCGTCGTCCACCAGTGACGGGAGCGCGCCCTCCGCGGCAACGGTCACCACGTCGCCCTCGCGGGCCAGTGGTAACACCGCGTGCTCCTCGAGCCAGCGCGCCGGAAAGCGCAGCGCCAGCGCGCCCGTGGCGGCGTCGCGCAGCGCACGCGCGCTCTGCTCGGGTGACGTCACCGGCGTGCGGACGGCCCGTCGGCCGGCGGCTTGCGGGTCAGTGGCGTGCCGTTCAGCACCCCGGGCGCCCGATTCTCCATGCCGTTCTTGACGCGATCCCGGATGGCGTCGGCATCCGCGTCGGAGCGCACGATGTGCGGCGTCACGAAAATGGCCAGCTCCGTGCGCTCGCGCGTCACGGACTGCCGCTTGAACAGCGCCCCCAGCCACGGAATGTCCATCAGCAGGGGAATGCCCTGTGAACTCGTTTGCCGCGAATCACCGATCAACCCCGCGATGACCACCGTCTGCCCATCGCGCAGCACCGCGCGGGTGCTGGCTTCGCGCGTGGAGATCACCGGCGCGCTCAACGCGGCCGCTACGGTCTGCTGCGTGAGCGAGCTCACTTCCTGCAGCAGCTGCACCGAGACGTAGCCATCGTCGTTGATGGTCGGAATGATCGACAGCTTGGTGCCCACATCCTGATACTGCACCGCACGATCAATCGATACGTCGTTGCCCAAACGCGTCGAGGAGACGAACGGCACTTTACTGCCGACGAGAATCGTCGCCTCGCGATTGTTCGCGGCCACGATCTCGGGGGTGGAGAGTACGCGCACGTCGGTCGTGGACGCGATCGTGCGCAACATCGCGCGGACGCCCGTGCCATCCAGGCGCACGAGTCGCAGCAGCGCCGACGTGGAGCCGGTGTCGGGGATTTCGGGATTGCCGAACTGGCCCGCCACGTCACCGCCGCGGTTGATCGCGGCCCAGTTCATGCCGAACTCCGACCCGCGCCCCAACGCGACTTCGGCGATGGTGACTTCGAACATCACCTGCGCCGGCCGCGTGTCCAGCGCATCGATGGTCTCGCGCAGCAGCGGAAAGTTCGGCGGCGCGGTGCGGATCACGAGCGCGTTTGTGGGCGCGTTGGCCACGATGGTGGTGCGTCCCACCAGCAGGCCTGCCGCCGAGTCACGCGGCGAGGACGCCGTCGGCACGGGGGCCGTCATGCCGCCCGAACCGGTCGACCGCTGCCGCGCCGTCTCGGCATCGCGGGCACGAAACGTGTCCAGCGCGCGCGACAACGAGCGGTCCGACAACGACGCGCTCGTGCTCGATCCCACGGCAATACCAAAGAGCTGCCCCAGCGCTCCCGCGAGATCGTCGGCCGCCGCGTACTTCAAATTCACGACATAGGTGCGGAGTCCCGACTCGCCCGCCGGCGCCGCGTCGAGTTGATGCAGCAGATCGAGATAGCGCGCCACATTCACGCCGCGATCGGTGATGAGCAACGCATTCGAGCGCGCCACCGGCTCCACGCGCGCGCCCTTCGACAAAATGGCGCGCAAGGCGTCCGCCCCTTCATCGGCGCGAATGGCCGTCAGTGGCACGAGTTGCGTCACCAACCCCAGTGGCGGCGGATCGGGAAACGCGAATCCCGTGCGCAGCGTCCCGGTCGCCGGGGCTTTGTCGTTCGGCATCACCTGCGAGACGGCGCCCTTCGACACGAGCATCAAATCGTGCGTTTCGAGCAGCGACTCCAAGATCCCTTCCAACTCGCCGGGCCGCACAGGGGCCGCGGTGGAGAAGGTCACGCGCACATCGGGGATGTCACTGGTCACCACCGTGCGCCCCAACATGGTCGCGAGGGTGCGAATGACATCCGCCAATTTCGCGTTCGCAAAGTCCAACGTTGCCGACGGCGGGGGGGCTACCGGTGGTGTCGGCCGCTGCGCGTGCGCCGCACGTGCGGTCACGACGGCCAGCGTGGCCGACAGCAGCAACGCGGTGCCCGTCGAGGCACGCCATCGAGGGGTCATGAAGATCACGGGAGGTTCTCGAGAGAGTCCGGGGTCGCACGCGACGAGAGTCGCAGCGTGCGGGATCCCGTCGAGCTGCTGAGGATGACACGATCCGCCTCAACGCGGACCACACGGTAGCCCGCGTGTGCATCGCCGGCGCGATAGAGGCGCGGCACCGCATCACTGGGCGCGAGTTGCAACAAGGCGCGCCGTTCACCGCTCATGGTGATGATGCCGAACACGCGCGGCATCGCGTCGCCGCTGGTGTCCGCCACGGCGGCATCGCCGGACGACGTGGCGGTGCCCGCCTTAGCGGTGCCCGCCATAGCGGTGCCCGCCATAGCGGTGCCCGCCATAGCGGTGCCCGCCATAGCGGCCGCGTCCGACGGGTCCGGTTGCCCCGGGACCACGAAGCGAGATCGCGGTGCCTGACGCGTGGCACTGAACACGTCACCGCGCACGATCGTGGCCAGCAGCGAGTCGGTGACGGCCATCGTGGCGGACGGCGATGCGGACGGCGATGCGGACGGCGATGCGGACGGCGACGTGGCCGAGTCGGCGGGGGACGGACGCATCGATGCCGCGGTCGCTGCCGTCGCCGATGCGGCGGCGCGCGCGTCGGACGACGGTGGCGTCACCGGCCACAGCGCGAAGGCCGCGGCCGCGAGCAGGCACGCGGCACCGAACAGGTCGAGCAGGCGCGGCGACGGTGCGCGTCGCGTCGCTGCGCCTGCGGTGTGTGAGGTCGGGCGACTCATGGGGGGAGCACCGGGGCGCGCAGGGTGAGCACGATCTGCACCACATCCGGAGCGCCCAACAGCGCGGCGTTCCGCTGCAGCGATACCCGGTCCACGAAGAGCGCACGCGGCCCCGTGCCCACCAGCGCCAGCAGATTGGTCACGCCGGCGATGTCGCCGTACGCGGCCAGGGTGGCCGGCAGCGAGGCCGACTGGGTGGCGATGACAACGCTGGTCTGCTGGTTCACCGCCGCGCTATCATCGCGCACCGCGTCCTCCGGCGACACCTCAAGTCGCGTGACCACCACGCGGCTCGCGTCCGCCGCGTCCTGCAGCAACGATTGCAGAGCGCTCGCCGCCAGCGTCGAGGACCGCGCGTGCAGCACGCGTCGCGGCGCGCCGGCCAGCGCGCGCTCCGCGTCCGCGGCCACGGCATCAAGCGCGTCGGCGCGCTGCACCAGCGTCTGCAGATAAGCGACCCGTGTGGAGGCCGCGTCAATGCGCTGCTCGCGCGCCGTCCACGCGCGGCCTGCCGGCACCACCGCGTACGCCAGCACGAGCGCGACGCCGGCAATCGTCGCCCCCCCCATCATCACGCGGCGCTCGCGCGCGCGCGCCGCGGATCCGCGCAGGCCGTCAGCGGGTGCCATGCGCCCCTCCGTCGCGGTCGCTCGGCGCACGCATGCGAAAGCTCATCGCGAACGTCTCGCGTTGACGCCCCATATCCAGAAAGCGTTGGCTGGGCGCCACGATGCGCACACTCGCAAAATGCGCATCGCCATCCAGCATCGGCACCAGTGCGGGCGCGTGATCCGCCGTCCCCTCGACACGCCACTGCGCACCGTCCCATTCCAGCCGCTGCACGAACGCATCGCGGGGGAGGACCCGCGTCAGTTGGGCCAGCACCGTGAGCGGCGCATCGGGTGAACGCTCGCGTGCGGCCGCGTCGCGCAGTACGGCTTGCTCGGCCTGCGCACGTTCCGCGCGCGCCAGCGCACCAAGCGCCGGCTCGGCACGGCGTTCCAGTTGCACGATCTCCGACTGCAGCGCCGCCAAACTTCGGTCACGCCAGTGGCCGGCGGACCACACCAACGCGGCCAGCGCGGCCGCCGCGAATACGCCCGACCACACCCAGCGGCGCTGACGAGACCGCGACATCGACTGGCGAAGCGCGGCATCGAGCAACTGCGCGTCCAGCGGCGCGTCCACGCGGTGCAGCGCGTCGCGGCCGAGTTCGGCCGACGTCACGACCCGCACGGGGGCGACCACCTGGTCACGGCGGCCATCGGTGTGGCGATCGACGGGGCGTTCGGTGTGGCTCGCACCGAGGAGGGCCGATCCGGCACCGGCCGATCCGGCACCGGCCGATCCGGCACCGGCCGATCCGGCACCGGCCGATCCGGCACCGGCCGATCCGGCACCGGCCGATCCGGCCAACCCCGTGTGCGCTGTCAGGACCCGTCGCATCGCGCGCGGAGTTCCGGCCAGGACATCGAGCAGGCCTCGCTCACCCGCGCCGGCCGGAAGCTCCAGGCGCCCCGTCACCACGAGCGGCATGGCGATCTCCGGCGCCGTGAGCACGGCCCGCACGGGGCCCACGGACGACAGGGCGCGCACCACCGCTGCCAATGTTCGCGCCGGCATCGCCAACGCGAACCCATGTGACCAGGCCACCGCCACCGGCTCGGCCACGGGGAAATAACGGTCGGCGTCGCGCAGCAGCAGCGCGCGCCGTGCCGCGAACGACAGCGGCGGCAGGTCGGGCTGCGCGATCTCCAGCAACCCCATGCCGATCACCAGCACCATCGCAGACGGCGCACCCACCAACGGCCGGATCGCCTCGGCCAACGCGTCGGGGGCATCCGGCGACCAGCGCACCACCACGCCCGTCCGGTCGCCGTCACTGCGCGTGACGCACGCCGTCTCGGTGTCGAGCACCACGCTCACGATGAGGCTCACCGCTCGCGCTCCCGCCAGCGGACCAGATGCAGTCCGTCGTCCGTCACGTCGTAGAGCGCCTCAATCTGTCGACTGAGGGGATGGCCGCGCTGCCAACCGCGGGCCACGAACAGCAGACGCGATGGCGCATCCACCAGCGATCCGGTGGCCGCCGCGAGCACGGCGCGTGAGGCCCCACGACGATTCGTCCGTCCGTCGCCATCCACCGTCAACTGCGTCGCGACGCGCGCGAGCACCTCTGCGTCCGCGCCCGCCACGTCTTCAACATCGTCCAACGATTCGAACGGACGCCGACGACGCGGGCTCGCCTCGCGCCCCAGCAGCGCCGCGTCGAGGGAATCACGGGCGCGCAGCCGGTCATCCTGTGGCGCCGCCATCGAGGCCTCGCCGCGTACCAGCCCGTCAAGGCGTTCGGCCAGCCGGCGCGCCTGCGACGGCGGGGCCACGGTCGCAAACAGCGTCGCGAGGCCATCGGCCCCGGCGTCGTTCACATCCAGGCGCGCGCTCACATCCACGACCGTGACCGCAAAGACGCCGTCCGACAGCGTGTCCTGCAGATGGAACGCCTCACCGCTCGCGAGCGCCGGTTCGAGCCGAGCCAGAAAATCATCACGTCGGGTCCGATCGTTGGCGAAGACGCGCAAGGAATCGTCAATCAACGTTGTGCCCGCGATGACGCCGCTTTCCGCCATCGCGCGGGCCACCGATTGCGCGCGCGTGTTCGCGGCTACGGCCGCGCTGGAGCGTGCGGCGGTGCTGGCCATGGCCGTCACGGTGGCCAGCAACGCGACGGTCCAGAGTACCATCACCAGCGCGATCCCACGCGGGCGACGGCGCATCATGGACGCACCGCCAACAAGCGGCGGGTCGTGGCGCCGGTGGCCACCAGTGGATCCAGCGCCACCACCAGTGGCGGCGCGGCACCGTCGTGGCCAAAGCGCAGCGCGATCATCGCCGGACGCGTGCGGGTCAGTGGCCAATCGTCGCGCCACGTCGGCGCGTCCGTGCCGCTCGCCGGTTGCAGAAATTGGACCTGCAGCCCCTCCGCGTCGGTCAGCGTTGAGCGTAACGCCGCCGAGCCGGAGGCGAGGCCGATGGGGGTGGCCTCCAGCAGCACGTGGCCCTGGGTCGACGACAGCGTGACGCGCCACGAGCTGCCCGTGCCGAATGGCGCCCGCACGCCTTGCGAAAGAAAGGTCAATGCCGCGTCGCCGTTGCGGTCGCGCGCGAGCGTCAGGAGCGGTTCATCCACCTGTTCCGCGCGCGGCGCGTGACGCAGCATGTCGGTCAGCATGGCCCGCGCCCGCGCGTCGCGCTCCAGTGCGTCACGGTGCGCCTGGACGCGTTCGCTCGTATCCGAGGCCGTCCGGAGCGCGCTCCCCGCGATCAACACCGCGATGGACGTGAGCACGATGGCCAGCATCACTTCCAGCAGCGTGAAGCCCCTGGGCCCCGCTGCCCTCGCACCACCCGCACGCACCGGCGCGCTCATCGCGTCCCCGCCGTACGCTGCGACACCAGCCGTGACAGCACATAGCGCCCCCCGTCGTGGAGCGGCACCGTCACCTCAATCGCGTCCACACCGCGGCCCCACGCGCGGCGCGTCACCTGGACGGGCAGGGCCGCGTCATCCGTCGCGTCCCGGGCCGCGTCCCGCGTCGCGTCATGCGTCGTTTCCGGCCACGAGGGCGTCACGCCCGCCACCGCCGACGCCATGGCCGATTCGCCACGCAGCACGGCGCGGTCCCACTCGACACTGGCCACCTGCAGCTGCGCGGCGCCGCGCGATTGGTCGAGGCACGCGATGCCCACCACCGAGAGGAGCACGAAGGCGATGACCGCTTCCAGCAGCGTCATCGTCCCGCCCCCGGGCGGTCGCCGGGGGGGAGCGTGCGGCACGAGAGCGGATCGAACGGCGGCGCGACGACGTCGCGGCCGCGGCGGCTCGCGACGGGCACGCACCCACCCAGCGCATCAATCACGAGATCCTGCGAAAGATCCTGCGAAAAATCGTGCGAACGATCCTGAGAAAGCGCCTGCGCGAGCTCCGGCGCAATGTTGGCGCCGCGCACCGCGCCATCACCGCGTGCGGCCGTGGCCACCGGCGCCTCGCCCCCGACGTGCCCCGAGTCAATCACGTCATCGCGGCCCATCGCGCGGAGTGCCCACGCGCCGGACGCCGTCGTGCGGAGACGCAGTGGCTCGCCGCGACGGATGGCCGTGCGTCGGGCGGTGGTCAGCACGGCATCGGCGCCCGTTTCAACCGCTGTCCGCAGGCGAATGACGGGTGCGACCAGCGCCGCGGTCACGCCCATGAGCGTAAGCACGATGACCAG
>CALQGY020000031.1 GCA_943330235.2 Candidatus Kuenenia stuttgartensis | reverse complement strand
TGGCTGGACTGGCTGCCGCAGCGGCTGACCCCAGCGGCCTGAGCGCTCGCGTAAGGCGCCTCGCGGACGGCGCCTCGCACGGCGCCGCCATCGTGTCGCGGCGGGCGCGACCGGCCGTCAGCGCCGCGGCGGTGCCTGCCGTGCGGCCGGCAGGGTGTCGGCGCTCCCGTTCGCCTCCGTCCACACCCGAACGCCCCCGTCACCGATGGTGCCGGGAAACAGCGCCCGCTCCACCCAGTCGCGCCGCAGACGCCCATCGATGTCGGGGAGGTCCATGCGGAGCGCGCGTTCGAACGTCGTCAGCACCCACACGTGCCCGGTGCCACGCGACGCCATCACCGCCTCCAGCGCCGGCATCGTCCGGACGAAGTGGTAGCGCGACTCGAGCGGCGCTCCCATCCGCGCACCGTGATACCGCACGCCGAACTCGCCCAGATACAGCACGATCACCGGATCGGCCGGCGCGCGATGCTGCTCGATGTACGCAATCGCCTCGCGGTACGGCTGCTTGGGAATGGCGTAGTAGCGCTGCAGCGAAGCCAGCGACAGGAGCGCCATGCCGGCCACGCTCCCCACCAGCACGCGTTGCGCGAGCGCCGGCGACTCGCACAGACGTTCGCCGAGTCGTCCGCGGAGTCGTCCGCGGAGTCGTCCGCGGAAGTGTCCACGGAAGTGTCCACGGAAGTGTCCACGCATCGCCTCGATGGCCGCGTCGAGGGCCACGACGGCCGTGATCGCCGTCAGCGGCAACCAGAGCAGAAAGAACCGGGGCGAGACGGTGAGCCCACGCACCACGAGAAACGTGCCGGTGAGCACGCCCGGCAACACGAGCATCGCCGCCAGCACCCACGAACGCCGCAGCAGGGCCAGAAAGCCCGCCGCCGCCACCAGTAGCACGGGCACGGCGGCCACGCGCGCCGCGCCACCGAAGCCGTCGCTCAGGCCGCGCAGCATCTCCCGCGCAAACTCGCCCGAGAAGAACACGAAGCCCGTGCTCTGCAGCTTGTAGACGCTGGAGATGACCACCAGCACATCGGGCAACGCGATGGCGTACAGCTGCAGACTGACCAAGCCCGCGATGGCGAACACCACCAGGACCCGACGCCACCGCGCCACCGCGTCGCCGCCCTGTGCGCGCACCTGCCACACCACGCCCAAGGCCACCAGCCCCTGCGCCGCGAACACGAACGCCGCATGCAGCAGCGCCGCAAAGCCAAGCACCGTCGCCACCACGAAGAGCGCCCACGACCGCCGACGATCATGGCGCAACGCATCGATGAGCGCGCGCGTGCCCAGTAACGCCCAGCACAGATACGCGGTGTAGCCGCGCGCATTCTGCGAAAAAAAGATGTGATGGTACGACACCGCCAGCAACAACGCGGCGCACAGCGACGCGCGCCGCGACAACACCACGCGCGCGCACCCGTACACCAGCGGTACCGCGGCGACGCCAAACGCGATGGCCGGCACGCGCACCGACCACGCCTGCTCGCCGAACGCGGCCACCATGCCCTTGATGAGCAGCGTGTTCAGCAAATGGTTGTTGGAACGCAGGTACGTACCGATGACCGCGGGCACCGACAACCCGCCGTAGTCGAGCAGCGGCGTAATCTCATCCAGCCACAACTCGGCGTCGGCGTGATACAGGCGCAGCGCGATCGCCAGCAGGGTGATCAGCGCCCCCCACCACGTGGCCTGTCGGGCCGACAGATCGCCGGCCTCCTCGCGATCACCGAGCCCCGGCACCATCGCGTCCAGCGACGGACCACGCACATAGCGCCACCCGGCCACCGCCGCGATGGTCAGCACCGCCGCCTCGAACGCCAGCAGCAGGCGGAACAGCAGCACGCCGCTCATGGGCCGCGGTGGCATCTCCGCCTGCCGCGGCAGCGCGTCATACCAGGCCGACGGCATGAACAGGGCGCAGAGGGCAATCACGACGGCGCCACCCACCAGCGCGGCGCGATCGCGTCTCATGCGTCGCCCTGCATCCAAGTCTTCACGGCCGAGTGCGCGTCATCGTCCGGACCGCGCTCGGCGGCCGGCAGGGCGCCCGCCCGCATGGGACGGAAGATGTTCACCACCACGCAGCGCACGAACGACGGCCACTCGCGCCATACGGCAATATGGCTGGTGCCGAACCGTCGCGAATATTCGTGCGTGGGCCGGTTGACCACCCGGTAGCCGTACGACAGCACCTTCATCACCATCTCCTGCTCGATGGTGTGACGGTTCTCCTGCAGCTGCACTTCCAACGCGACCGTGCGACGTACCGCCCGGAATCCGTTCAGCGTATCCGTCAGCGCGACACCAAAGCGCGTGTTGATGGCGATGTTCATCGCCACGTTCCCGATGGTGCGGACGAGCTGACTGACCGTGACCGAGAGCTCATCCGTGCCGCCCGAGAAGCGACTGCCGACGCACAGTTCGGCGCGCCGCTCCAGGACCGGGCGGACCAGCGCGGGGATGTCGGCCGGATCGTGTGAGCCGTCGGCATCGAGAAAGACGACGATGTCGGCCGTCGTGGCGGCGAGACTCTGACGGATGGCTGCGCCTTTTCCCCGTCCGGTGTCGCGAATGACGCGGGCCCCGGCGGCCTCGGCCCGCGCGGCGGTCTCATCGAGCGACTGGCCGTCCATGACCAGCACCTCATGCACATGGGCGGCGGTGCATCGCACCACCTCGGCGATAGTACCGGCTTCGTTCCGGGCCGTAATGACCGCCGCGATGCGCACCTCGCCGTACGCCGATACCCCAAACGGGCGCACCCGATCGTCGGGAGCGCGGTTCAGACGATCAGCCTCCCCACCGTTTCGCATAGCCCCAGAAGCTAGGCGCGCACGCTGAGGCCGTCAACGGACGCACCACGCGTGCAGGCGGCGCCTGCGCACGACACCGCGACACGCGACGTCCGTTGATGGGAGACTTTACGGGACGGTCGGAGTAGCTTTCCACCATGAGCGCTTTCCACAGGTCCGCCATGCGCGCACTGGCCGTGACCGCCGTCGCCGCGGCGTGGTTCGGCCCGCGCGCCGCCGACGCGCAAGTTGACTATCGCAACGTCGACTCCGGTCGGCCGCTGCGCATCAGTGACGCCACCCCCACGGCGCGCCGATCGCTCGAAGTGAGCGTCGGCAACGGGCGGCTCGACAAGCTGTCGCTCAATCGGTATCGCCTGCAGCTCGAGCCGCGCGTGTCGTACGGACTGCTGCCGCGGACGGAAATCAGCGTCCGCTCGCCGGTGTTCTTCAACGAGCGCGCCGCGCGTCCGCGCTCCGGTGTGGGCGGCGTGGGAATCGGCACCGAGCATCAGCTGGTCATGGAGTCGCAGCACGTGCCGGCCATCGCGTTGGCCGCCGAGTACTTCGTGCCGACCGGACCCGCGGCGCTGCCGTCCACATACGCCGTGAAAGCGCTGCTCACCCGCAGCAGCCGCGCCGGTCGTCTGCATCTGAACGGCAGCTATGGCACGTATACCGTGCGCGTGCCGGTCGGCTTCGAAAAGATCATCCCGCCCATTCACGGTGCCTGCAACGTGATCGGCGCGGGCGGCGACCTGCCGCTGCGTCTCCTCTGCGCACCGGCCCCACTGACCGTCGCTGCGCCAGGCGCGAGCGCGTCCGCGAATGGGTCCGTGGCGCTCGCGACCCCACTGATTGCCACGCACGATCGCTGGATCGCCGGTGCAGCCATCGACCACACGTTTCCGCTGCACGCGATCATGCTGGTCGCCGACGTGTTTGCGCAGAAGTACCGCAGCATCGGCCGCGCCGCGGACTGGACGGCGGAAGCCGGACTGCGGGCCCAGCTGACGCGCTCCATCGTGCTCGATGCGGCCGTCGGCCGGCTGTTCACGGGCGAAAGCCGCGCCTCGTTCCTCACCGTCGGCACGACGGTGAGTCGCCCTCTCAAGCTGTAGGAGCGCACGCCATGTCACCGCGCATGTCACCGCGCATGTCACCGCGCATGTCACCGCGCATGTCACCGCGCATGTCACCGCGCAGGTCGCAGCGCAGGTCGCAGCTGCTGACTGCCGCGCTCACGGTCCTGATGCCGTACACCGCCGCGTCGGCACAGAGCGGCCGGTATTACGAGCAGACCTACCTGCCCGGCGCCCACAGTTTCGCCTTCAACGATGCGTATCCGGCGGCCAGCCGCCTGTTCAACGCGTTCGACTACGGGCACGCCATTCTGTACCAGCAGCTCTGGCAGTTCCCGAGCACGGGCGCGCAGCACCTTGAGCAGCGCGAACACGCGTACATCAGCCGCACGCTGCTGCGCAAACCACCGCGGTTGCCGCTGGATGAACATGCTGTGGGCACCGACTGGTCGCTGCTGGCCCCTGAAACGCTCGAGATGTTCAACTGGGCGCACATCCTGCACCGGCAGTTGTACGACGTGCTAACGCACGACGCCGATGCCCCCGCCGAACGGGATGCGCATGTGGCGGCGTTGCTGCGGTACTATCGGTCGCGCCCAGCGGTGGCGTTCAGTGCGAAGCCCAAGGACATGACCTTGATGGAAGGGCAGCCCTATTCGCTGGCCTTTCGGCAGCAGGCGCCCACGTTCAACGGGCTGATCTGGTCGTATCACTGGGTGCAGATGACGCTGTACGACGCGCTGCTGGCCGGCGCGACGAAGGCCGACCGCGATGCGAATGTGAACGCTGTGGTGCGCCGGTTTTTTGTGCTGGTGGACAGCGCGCCGCCCAGCATGATGCCCATGTCGCCCGGCATCGCACCGCTGTTTTCGAGTATGTACCCCGAGGCCGCGATCATTTTCGACAACCTCCATTCGCTGCACGATGTGGTGTCGGACATTCTCGCCAACCCCAATGTGCCGCGTGCCCAAAAACGCGCGACCATCCTGCAAGCGTCGGCACGCTACCGCGACGACACCACCCGCGTGACGTCCGTTGACGAGTGGGTCTCCATGGCCAATGCGATGGGCCTCGCCGGCATGGGTGGTCCGGCACCGCTTCCCAACGCCAGCGCGCCCAGGCGCGCGGCCCCCTCCTCTTCCCGGCACTGATCTATGTGGCGTGTGCGTTCCAAGCGTTCGACGTGTACATCGACGCTGGCCCTCGCGGCGACCGTCTTCGCGTTCTCCGCGTGCGGCGGCCCGGCCACCCTCGAACCCGCCGTCCCTGCGCAGTCTGCCAACGCCTATTGGGTGGGCGTGGAAGTGGCGGGCTCCGTGCATCTGCACGTCGAAATCGTGCAGACCGGGACCACGCTGTCGCTGCTCCCCAACTGCCTCCCCGACCGCTGCGCGCTCTTTCCGTTCAGCCCCGCGGGCGTCGCGTACGTGGGCAGTGAGCTGCCGGTCGTCGTCAAATCGCTGAGCGGCTCGTTCACCAATCCCACCATCACGTTCACCTTCACGCTCTCCAACAACCGGACGTTCACGTTCACGGGGCGGATGGCGGACGACAAACTGATGACCGGCAAGATCAGCGGCGCGACCATTCCCGAAACCACCATCACCTTCGAGAAAAGTACGACCACGTGATCTCGCTTCTTTCGCGCGCATGGACGCGTTCGCGCACGCGAACGCGATCGCGATCGCAGACGTCTACGCGCTTGAACGCGTTCGTCGGGTCGTGCGCCGCCCTACTCGCCATCGGCTGTGCGAGCGACGTCAGTGGGCCCGCCACGCTGAGCGCCCCCACCGGCGTGACGGTGACGCTGGTGTCGCTCACCTCGGTGCGCGTGGATTGGACCGCCAACCCCGCCAATGAGCAGGTACGCAGCTACACCGTGCTGCGCGATGGGGTGAAGGTCGGCGAGGCCACGACCAACAGCTTCACCGATTATGGGCTCGTGGAGCTGCAGACCTACCGCTACACCGTGGCCGCCAACGGCAGCGCGGGCGCGGTGTCGTCGCCGTCTCCCGTTACGCCGCAGTCGACGTTCACGCTGCTCGACCTCACGGGTCCGCGCGTGCTGAGCTCCGCCCCAGCCGCCGGCGCCACCGCTGTGGCGATCGGATTGCCGGTGACGATCGCGTTCAGCGAGCCGCTGTCGGCGGCGTCTGTGACCACCACGAGCGTCTCGCTGCGCCTCACCGCCACCGATGCGCCGGTGACGAGCACCGTGGCCTACACGCCGGGCGCCACGACGGTCAGCGTCACCCCCGCCGCCGCACTGACCCCCAGCACCGGCTACACGCTCCGCGTGACCACCGGCGTCAAAGACGTCAGTGGCAATCAACTGCTGACGGCCTACAGCGCCGGCTTCACCACCGCCGCGCCCATCGACGACACGCCGCCGACGGTCACCAGCATCGCGCCGCCCAACGGCGCCCGCGACGTCGCGACCAGCACTGCGGTCAGCGTGACGTTCAGCGAAGCACTGGATGCGACGTCCGTCACCGAGAGTGCGATCGCCCTCCGTACGACCACGGGTGGAACGCCCGTCACAGCCAACCGCACGTACAATTCCGCCACGCGCACCGCGACGCTCACGCCCGTCGCGCCGCTGACCACCAGCACGTCGTACACCGTGAGCCTGGCCGGCACCATTCGCGACGTCGCCGGTAACCCGCTCGCGGCCATCACGTCGACGTTTGTCACGGTGCCACCGGTGGACAACAACCCACCGGCCGTGACCGCCGTGACCCCCGCCGACGGCGCCACCAACGTGCCGCTCACCACCACGGTGCAGGTGCTGTTCAGCGAGGCGATGCTTGCCGGTTCCATTTCCACGAGCTCGCTCACGCTCACGCGTAGCAGCGATGGCGCACCCGTGACCGCCACCGTGGCATTGGACGCCGCCACCAACCGCGCCACACTCACGCCCGGCGCGCCGCTGGCCCTCGGCACGGCCTACACGGTACGCGTCACCACGGACGCGCGCGACGTGGCCGGCAATGCGCTGACCGCCGCCTTCGTGTCGCGCTTCACCACCGTGCCGCCCGACATCACGCCGCCCACCGTCATCAGCACACAGCCGGCCACGGGCAGCACCAACGTCGACCCGAACTTCCCCGTCAGTGCCACGTTCAGCGAGCCGATGAACGCGAGCACGATGACGTCCGCCGCGCTGACGCTCCGCGCCACCGGCACGGGCGCCGCGGTCGCAGGGGCCGTGGCCTACAACGCCGCCACCAACACCATCTCCTACCGGCCCAACGATCACCTCGACGGGCTCACGTCGTACACGGCCACGATCACCACCGCCGCGAAAGACAGTGCGGGAAACGCACTCGCCGCCAACCTGACCATCGTGTTCGTGACCGGCCCAGTCATCGACAACACGCCGCCGCGCGTGCTCGGTATTACGCCGGCCAACAACGCCGTGGTGGCGGATGCGTCGACACCGATCGTGGTCGTCTTCAGTGAACCGCTGGAACCGGCGTCACTCACCACCACCACGTTCGCCCTCAAGGTCACGAGCTCCGGCGCGCCGGTGGCTGGCAGCATTCAGGACACGCCGGGTACCAACACGGCCCGCTTCGTCCCGTCGGCACCGCTGGCCTACCGAACGAATTTCACCATCAACCTCACGGCCGGGATCCGCGATCTTGCCGGCAACCCCGTCACCGCCGTGCAGTCGGCGTTCACGACCGACGCGCCACCGTTGATCGTAACGGCCATCTCACCCGCCGACCGGTCCAGCAACGTCGGCGCCTCCGCACCGGTGGTGGTGACGTTCTCGGAGGCGCTCAACGCGGCCACGCTCACCAGCAGCACCTTCGTCGTGCGCAATCGCAACACGGCCGCGCTGGTGAGTGGCGCGATTACCTACAACGCGGCCAACAAGACGGCGACGTTCACCCCCGCGGCCCCGTACGAGAACGCCAACGGCTACGCCGTCAGTCTCACCACGGGCATCACCGATGCCAGCGGCCGCGCGCTCTTCTCGCCGTTCGAGTCCTGCTTCACGCCCGGACCCGGCACCGGAGCCGCCGTGTCCATGACCGGCTTCTGGTCCGGCGACACGGCGTGCAGTGATATCCACTGGCACATCCGCCTGCTGCAGTCCGGCAACACGCTCACGCTGGCCACGCCCACCGCCGCCCCCGCGCCGCAGAACAACTGCACTACCACCGCCGGCGATTGCCAACTCTCCGCGCTCAACACCGCCGGACAGATCGCCCTCGGCGGCGTCGGCGTGATTCCCATCACCGCCGTCAGCGGCACCGTCAACGGCACCAGCGTCTCGTTCACCATGACCACCAGCAACGGCCTCACGTTCACGTTTGTCGGGGCGTTCGCGACCGCAACGAATGGGAACAGCTGGCTGATCGGTACCATCAGCGGGGCCACGCTGCCGGCCGTCGGCATGTCGTTCGAACGGCAGCGCCCATAGCCGCATCGTTGACGGCGACCCCGCCCTCCGCGGCGCGGCGCGAAGACGAGTGGCTCTGGGGCTGGGACCCCACACCGGGCATCGTCTCGGTGTGGGCCGACGGCGACGGCCGCGCCACCGTCTGGCGTCGCGTACCCGACGCGCCCCACGGCCCCGATGCCGACCGGACGCTCGTCCGTGACGACGTGCGCTTCCGCCCGTGGCTGCTGCTGGATTCACTGGCCGATCTGCAGCATCTGGGCGCGCAGCTACGCCCTGACGAGGGCGCGACCGTCGATACCGGCACCGTCGTCCGCTACCGCGAACTCGACGGCCCGGGCGCACTCCGCTTCCTCGTCTCGGCCACACGCGCCGACACGCTCACGCGCGCCATCCTGCACGGCGCCAGCGCACGGCTGGGCACACGCGTCGCTCACCTGCGCGACCTGCCGGCCGAGTCCCTGCATGTGCTCCCCCCCGAGGAGCAGTATCTCGTCGCCACCGGCCGCACGTACTTCCGCGACCTCGCATTCGCACAGCTGCATCGACTGCAATTCGACCTCGAAACCACGGGGCTCGACGCGCAGCACGATCGCATCTTCCTCGTGGCCGTGCGTCATCCGGACGGCCACGTCGAGCTCCTCGAAG
Organism: Candidatus Kuenenia stuttgartensis; assembly: GCA_943330235.2. Taxonomy (GTDB): domain Bacteria; phylum Gemmatimonadota; class Gemmatimonadetes; order Gemmatimonadales; family Gemmatimonadaceae; genus Gemmatimonas; species Gemmatimonas stuttgartiensis_A. The sequence continues at coordinate 24,775 of CALQGY020000031.1, read as the reverse complement.
CCGACGGGTTCGACGATGCCGCCGAAGCGGCGCTCATCCGACGCCTCGTGGCCACCGTGCAGCGCGCCGATCCGGACGTCATCGAAAACCACAACCTGCACGGCTTCGATCTGCCCTTTCTCGAGCAGCGCGCGCGTCGGCTGCGCGTCCCGCTCACCCTCGGACGATTAGGGCATCGCCACCTGCTGCAGCGCGCCGCGCGACGGGGCGCCGCGCGACGGGGCGCCACGGTGGAGGGCACCGGCGGCGACGGACGCGACGCAAGCCGCCGCGTGCGCTACATCGTGCCGGGCCGTGAACTCATCGACACGCTCGACGCCGTGCGCCGTTACGACTTCTCGGCGCGCGACCTGCCCGGCCACGGACTCAAAGCGGTCGCGCGCCACTTCGGCATCGCCGGCCCCGACCGCGAACGCATCCCCGGCGACCAGATCCACCTCGTGTACCAGGGCGACCCCGCACGTGTGCGGCGCTACGCGACGGCCGACGTGGAGGAAGTCGCGGGGCTCGCCACCATGCTAGGCGGCGCCGCCTTCGCGCTGGCCCGCATGGCACCGCGCCGCTACGAACGACTCGCCGATGCCGGCGCCGCCACGGGCGTCATCGATCCGCTGCTGGTGCGCGCCTATCTGCGGGCCGGGCAGGCCTTACCCGCGCATCAGGCCGGCGATGGCACCGTGCACAGCGGCGCTGCCCTGCACCTCTTCGCCGCTGGCGTCGCCACGCGCGTCGTGAAGGCCGACGTGGCCAGTCTGTATCCATCGCTCATGCGCGCCTTTCGCATCGGGCCCGTACGCGATCACCTCGGCGCGCTGCTGGCGCTCGTCGACCAGTTGGTGGAGCAGCGCCTCGCCGCGAAGGCCAGCGCCAAGCGGGCGCCCGCCGGTTCGGCCGAACGCTATACGCACGAGGCGATGTCCGCCGCCATGAAGCTCGTGATCAATTCGGCGTACGGCTATCTCGCTGCCGGTGAGGGGCTCACACGATTTGCCGACGTGCACGCCGCCAACACCGTCACGCGTCGCGGGCGCGCGATGCTGGGCCTCATGTGTCGCGAACTCGCGGCGCGCGGCGTCACGCTGCTAGAGGCCGACACCGACGGCGTGTATTTCGCCGTCCCGGCCGAGTGGAACGAAGCCGACGAGCGCCGCGTCGTGGCGGAGGTCGCCGCGTTGCTGCCGCCCTTGGTGCAACTGGAGTTCGAGGGGCGGTACGCGGCCATGCTGTCGCACGAGCCGAAGAACTATGCGCTGCTGGGCTACGACGGCGTGCTGACGTTGCGCGGTGTCGCGTTTCGATCCAGTCGCGCCGAACCGTACGGCGAGCTGTTCTTGCGCCGCGCCATCGCGCATCTGCTCGCCGGTGATGTGCCGGGCGTGCGCTCGGCGTATCTGGACACCGTGAGCGCGCTGCGGCACCGCGCTATTCCGACGCGGGACGTCACGTCGCGCGTGCGACTCACCAAGTCCCCGGAGCGCTACCTCGCGACGCGCGCGCTCCGACGGGAGTTTGCCTACGAGGCCGTGTTCAGCAGCGGCCGCACCGCGTGGCGTATGGGTGAGCGCGTGCACGTGTACCGGCGGCAGAACGGCACCGGCGGCATGGTGGCGGAATACGACGACGAGACCCGAGGCGATGAGGCCGTCGACGCGCGCGACTACGACGTGGAGCACTACGTGCGCCTGCTGCGCCGCAGCTTTGTCGCGCGGCTCGCGCGCGCGTTTGCCCCGGAAGACTTCGCGGCGTTGTTCGATGACGACGTGCAACTGCGGCTGTTCACCGCGCGACGAGATACGATTCGCGCGGTGTTGGATACGACACTGGGCGGCATGGATGACCACGGGGCCTTCGCGTAGCCGCCTGGCATCGCGGATGCGCTACGCGATGGCGTCCGGCTTCATCGTGCGTTCGTTGATTTTGCCGTCCACCATGCTCACGTAATACACCTGCGCACCGGCCCGCGCCGAGACCACGCGCTTGACCTCGTTGTCCTCGAAGTAAATGCCGGCGTCGTTATCGCAGGCATAGCCGGGTTTCATCTCGCCGGAGCTGATGAGCTTCTGATACAGCGGGCGACGACCGGCTTCGGCGTCATAGTGCGGCGAGTGGCTGCCCTTCAGGAACCCGAGGCACTTCACGATGGACAGCGCCTTGGGGCGAGAATCGGTAGTGCCTTCTTCAAACCAGCAGAGCGACCCCGCGCTCGCGCCGCCCAGCACAATGCCGCGATCCCACGCCTGCCGCAGCACCACGTCAATGCCCTGCGCCTTCCAGATCGCCTGCTGATTGAGCGTATTGCCGCCCGAGCAGACAATCGCGTCCATGGACAACAACACCTCGTCCCACCCCAGCTTCTGCGAGAGGCTTTCGATGAAGCTCTCCTGGACGAACGGCTCCACGTTCAGCGGCGCGCAGCTGCGGAAAAACGACAGGCTGCCTTCGACGCTGTCGGCCGACGCCGTGGGGAGATAGCAGATGCGCGGACGCGCCTTACCCGTCAGCGTGGCCATGTAGCGGATGAACGCCGTGTTGAACCCGCCGCCGGCGATGAGAATCTTGCGCGTGGCGCGCGGGCTGGCGGTGGCGGCGGCCGACGCGGGCCGCTCCTCCGCGCCCGATGTCGTGCTGCCGTCCGGTGTCATGTGCGTAGTCAGTGCGCCCGCGGTGCCCAGGGCAGAGGTAACGAGGAAGTCGCGTCGAAGCATGGGCAGGTCGGCGGGCTGGATGAGAGAAATGGAGTGATCGCGGGGCAACATGCGACACGGCGTCGGCGCGGGCAATGCCCGTCCCGACGCCGCCAGCACCGAGGGCACCGGAGACCGCCGGCGACTCCCTCCCCCTTCCATCCCCCGCCGTCGCCACCCTATTGTTCACGCTATGCAACGCCCCGTCTGGCTCCGCGTCCTGATCGCCCTCTGGGGCGTCTGGTTCGCGACGGCGCTCACCGAGCCAGCCGGCATCATGGCGTGCCCGCAGCACTCCGGGCTGGAATCGGTCGGTATTCCGCACGGGGGCATGCACGGCAGCAAACCGGCGGCCATGCCGATGTCCCACGACATGGCGTCCATGGACATGGCCTCCATGGAGATGGCCGACGCCGGACACGACGTCGCCGCGCGCACAGGCGACAACGCGATCACCGCTCGGCCCGCCGACGCCCCTGACGACTCGGGACAGTCCTGCTGCACCTGCCTCGGCACCTGCAGCACCATGCCCCCCGCGACGCTGCCGTGCCCCCCGGCGGCCATGCACGTGCCCGAGTCGCTGCAGGCGACGGTCGCCATCTACCCCGACGTCCAGCACGCGCCACAGCGTGCCGACCTCGCGCTCCCCTTCGCGAACGGCCCACCACGGACCGCGCTCTCGTAGCCGTCAGTCCGCTCGACACCCGATTGCCGCAACGGCATCCGGTGTGTCGCAGCGCCGTGCCACTGCCCGTTCGCGCCAACGTGCCACCGTGCGCGTTGTCCACTCATCGCGTTGTCCTCCTGCTCCCGCATCACGTCTCCCGACGTGCCGCTCGCGCGCCCATTCCGGCAGCGCGTCGCACGTCCCGGTCGGTGGTGCCGGTCTGGGCGCAGGATAGCGCAATCCTCAGATCATGGGTCGCATCATGTCGATTCGTTCCTCGCTCTCCGCCACGACGCTGGTCGTCGCGGCGCACCTCATGGCCGGTGCGGCGAATGCACAGGCCGCCGCAAAGCCTGCCGCGAAGGATTCCGCCAAGGCCTCGGCCAAGGCATCCGCACAGCGCGACTCCGTCGCCAAGCTGGGCGGCATGTCCGTCACCGCCGACCGTGACCGCCGCCCCGCCCTCACGCGGCTGACACTCCCCGTCTCGGCCAGCGTCACGGCCAAACACGTCGAGGAGACCATCAACCTGATGGACACCGAAGACGCCGTGAAATACCTCCCCAGCGTCTTCCTGCGGAAGCGCAACAACGGCGACACGCAGGCCGTGATGGCCACGCGCGTCTGGGGCATCAGCTCCAGCGCCCGCAGCCTGGTCTTCGCCGACGGTGTGCCGCTCACGGCGCTGATTGCCAACAACAACAACATCGGCGGTCCGCGCTGGGGTCTCGTGGCGCCCGAAGAAATCGAGCGCATCGACATGATGTACGGCCCGTTCTCGGCGGCGTATCCGGGCAACTCGATGGGCGCGGTCATGGAGATCACCACGCGCATGCCCGAAAAGCTGGAAGGCTCCATCGCGCAGACGCAGGCGCTGCAGCTGTTCGACCTCTACGCCACCAAGCAGCGGTACGGCACGTCGCAGACCTCCGCGCGCCTCGGCAGCCGACTGGGCAAGTTCTCCTTCAGCGTCAGCGGCAACTATCAGGACAGCAAGAGCCAGCCGCTCACGTACGTCACCGCGGGCACCTTCCCTGCCGGTACGGTGGGCGGATTCGCCGCCACCAACAAACTGAATGCGGCCGCCAACGTCCTCGGCGCGACGGGCCTGCTGCACACGCAGATGACCAACGCGAAGATCAAGGTGGCCTACGATCTCGCGCCCGGCGTGCGTGCCGCGTACACGTACGGCTTCTGGCAGAACGACGCCGATGCCAGCGCCGAGACCTACCTCACGAAGGCGGGCGCCCCCTCCTACGCCTCGCAGGCAGGATTCGCCAGCGGCACCTACGGCCTGCTGCAGCAGCACAGCGCGCAGAGTGTCTCGCTGCGCACCGACCGACGGAAGAACTGGGACGGTGAGCTCGTCGCATCGTCCTACCGCATGGACACTGATCGTCAGCGTTTCTCCTCCAGCGCATCGGCCAGCGTGACCACGCTCGGCCCCGCTGGTCGTGTCGCGGTGCTCTCGGGCACGAACTGGAGCACCGTCGACCTCAAGGGCGCGTGGCACCGCGGCGGCGCGCTCGCGACGCACACGGTCACGTTCGGCGCGCACCTCGATCAGTACGCGCTGAACAATCCCACTTACAACACCGCCGACTGGACGGCGTCCTCGCCGGTGCTCACCACCGTGGCGTCGGAAGGTGACGGGAAGACGCGCACGACGGCCCTCTGGGCGCAGGACAGCTGGAGCATCCGTCCCTCGGTACGCCTCACGCTCGGCGGGCGGTACGAGCAGTGGAAGGCGTTCGACGGCTACAACGCCAACGGCACCACCAAGATCACGCAGCCCACGCGCAATGCGACGGGCTTCTCGCCGAAGGCCACGCTCGCGTGGAGCGCGTCCCCCGACTGGACGGTCACGACGTCGGTGGGCAAGGCGTATCGCTTCGCCACGGCGGGCGAACTGTTCCAGCTGGTCACGACCGGCAGCACGTTCACCGCGCCGGATCCGAATCTCAAGCCGGACAATGTGCTGTCCACCGAGGTGCGCGCCGAGCGCACGTTTGCGCGTGCGAAGGCGCAGCTGTCGCTATTCAGCGATGACATCCATGACGCGATTATCTCGCAGTTTAAGCCGCTGGTGACCGGTTCCAATACGTTCTACTCGTACATCTCCAACGTGGATCACGTGCGCGCGAACGGCGCCGAGTTGGTGCTGAGCGAGCACGACATGCTCGTGCACGGTCTGGAGCTGAGCGGCAGCGCGACGTACCTCGATGCCAAGACGCTGGCGCTCTCCGGTCGTGCCAGTGCCACCGCGGCGGCCGACGCGGCGGTGGGGAAGCAGCTGCCCAACATCCCCGATTGGCGCGCCAGCTTCCAGGCGACGTATCGTCCCATGTCGAAGCTCGCGATCTCGCTGGGCGGCCGATACAGCGGCGCGCTCTGGACCACGCTCGACAACACCGATGTGAATCCCAACGTGTATCAGGGATTCAGCGCGTGGTTTGCCGCCGACGCGCACGTGAACTATCGCATCGGCTCGCACCTCTCGGCGTCGGTGGGCGCAGACAATCTGCTCAACCGGAAGTACTTCCTCTTCCATCCGTTCCCGCAGCGCACGTTCTCGAGCCATCTCCAGTTCGCCTTCTGATCCACCAGCCATGATCCCGATGCCCCGCGTCATCCCGTCGTCTGTCGGTCGCCTGCTCTGCGGTATCAGCGTCGCGCTCCTCGCCGCCTGCGGCGGGCGGAGTGCGGGCGACCTGCGCGCGCCGGCGATTGGCGCGGCGGCACCGGCGTACGCCGCCATCGATCTCGAGGGCCAACCCGTCGCACTCGCGGCGCTCAAGGGGCGCGTGGTGGTGCTCAATGTGTGGGCCACGTGGTGTCTGCCCTGCCGAGACGAAATTCCGCAGCTCGAAGCATTGCACGAGCAGTTCGCCGCGCAGGGCGTCACCACCGTGGGCGTCAGTGTGGATGCCGCCGGTATGGGCGCCGACGTGCGCGACTTCATGACCGAGCACGACATGCGCTATACCGTCTGGCTCGATCCCGATCACGAGTTCTCGCTCAAGTTCCTCACCATTGGCGTGCCCGAAACGTTCGTGCTCGATCGCGCCGGCGTGATTCGCTGGCGCAAGATCGGCGCCTTCCGACAGGGCGATACCACACTCGCCGCCGCCGTGCGACGGGCCCTCGGTTCGTAACGTGATTCCTCTCTCGCTCACCGCCATGACCATGCAGAACCTCCGTGCCGCGTGCTCGCTGAGGCGTTTGCCGACGCGCTCGCTGACGCGCTCGCTGACGCCGACGCTCACGCGCTCGCGTGCCCTGATCGCGGCGTGCGCGTTCGCCTTCACGAACGTCGCGTTCAACGCTCCTCTGCCCGCGCAGAGCGCCATCGCCACGCTCACCGTAGACGGTCGCGCCAGCGCGAATCCCTCCATTGCCGCGCAGGGCGCGTTCGTGGCCGTGGCCTTCTCCGCGGCGACGGTGTCGTCCATGGACATCTTCGTCGCCACCAGTCGCGACGGCGGCACGTCGTTCGGTGCGCCGGTGCAAGTCAACCGCGTGCCCGGTGAAGCGCGCGTCAGTGGCGAAGAGCCGCCGCGCGTCGTGCTGGTGCCGCGCCCTGGCAGCACGCCCGACATCGTCGTGGTATGGACCGCCAAGGCCGGCGCCAATTGGAAGCTGCTCTCGGCGCGCTCCACCGACGGCGGCACGTCCTTCTCCACCAGTCGCGCCGTACCCGGCAGCGAGGGCGACGGCGCGCGCGGGTGGCAGTCGGTGGCCGTTGATGCCAAGGGCCGCGTGCTGGTGCTGTGGCTTGATCATCGCGACCTCGTGAAGGCCGACAGCGCGCACAAGCACACCATGAGCGCGACGGCCGCGCCGATGACCATGCCCAAGGGCGATCCCACCGAACGGGCCGCGCTCTCGCAGTTGTTCTTCTCATCGCTCGACAACACGACGGCGCCATCCACCGCGAACGCGACCGCGACCGCGACCGCGACCGCGAACGCCGTCCGCATCACGCGCAGCGTCTGCTACTGCTGCAAGACCACGCTCGCCGCGAACGGAAATTCCGTCTATGCGGTCTGGCGCCATGTCTATCCGGGCAGTCAGCGCGATATCGCGTTCAGTAAATCATCCGACGGCGGACGCACCTTCGCAGCGCCGCAACGCGTAAGCGACGACCACTGGCAGATTGACGGGTGCCCCGACAACGGCCCGGCGCTGGCCATCGATACGCAGCGCCGTGCGCATGTGGTGTGGCCCACGCCCGCCGACGGCAAGGACATGGCGGCGCTGGCGCTGTTCTACGCGGTGTCGCGCGATGGCGCGCCCTTCTCCGCTCGCACGCGCATCCCGACGCGCGGTGCCGCGTCACATCCGCAGGTGGTGATCACGGCGGACGGCTCCGCACTGGTCGCGTGGGATGAAGTCGTGGACGGCACGCGCCGCATGGGCATGACGCGCGTGCGCGTGGATGCCGCGGGACGGCCCACCTTTACGCCGGTGCCTGCACCCGACGCGGGGCCGAAGCAGTGGTATCCCGCCCTGGCGTCCAGTGAGACCGGCGCGCTGACCGCGTGGGTGCGGCAGCTGGACAAGGGGAGTGTGATCGGGGTTGCGCGGGTGAAGTGACCGCGCGAACCGCGACGACGCGCAACGGCACCGGCGTGATCAGGTAACGCCGGCGTCAGGCCAAGACGTTACCGGGGGCGAGAATGCCCTTAGGATCGAGTTCGTGTTTGAGGGCGCGCATGACGGCGATTTGCGTCGATCCCATTTGCAACGGGAGCCAGCGCGCCTTCAACTTGCCGATACCGTGTTCCGCGGCCACCGTGCCACCCATGGCGATCACGTCGCGGAGCGTGCGCTCGACCACGCGTTCGAACAGCGCCACCTCGTCGGCGGTGCGCGCCACAAAGTTCTGATGCGGGTGTCCGTTGCCGAGGTGCCCGTACACCACGCCGGGTGTGACACCGGCCTCGTGAGCGTAGGCCCGCGCCATCGCCACCGCCTGCGGGGCCAGTCGATACGGCACCGCCCAATCGGTGGAGATCCGACGGCCGCCCGTTTTCAGATACGGCGCAACGCGTTCGTGCATAGTCGCCGGCACCGCATGGCGCAGTCGCCGCGCTTCAAAAATGGCGCTCTCGCCGTCGAACACGCGGATGTCATCCGTGTCGGCCCCAAACGCATCGGCGAGTTCCAGCCACGCTTCCAGCGGCGGCTCGTCGTCGCCGACCGTGGTCTCTTCGGTGTAGACCATCGCGCCCGCGGTAAGCGCCCACGTGGGCTCGCCGCGCGCGTCGCGGGCCATCGCCAGGCACTCGGCGTCGAAGTATTCGAGGCAGCGCGGTGACACGACGCGCGACTCGCGCGCGGCGATGATGCACGCCAGCGCCTGTGCTTCGGTCGGGAACGGAATGGCCAACCCAATCTCGTGCGCCGGACGCGGCTGCAAACGGAGCTCGGCGGAGACAATGACGCCCAGGATCCCCTCGCTTCCCACAAACCAGTCGACGGCATCCTGCGCGATGTGCAACCCGACCGTGTTCTTCTCCAGATGCGGGCGACGGAACCGCTCGAGACGTCCGTCAGCCAACGCGACCGTGACCGCCTCGACATGCGCCCGCGTGGCGCCATAGCGGAGGGTGCGCGGGCCGCTGGCATTGCACGCAATCGCGCCGCCCACGGTGCATTCCTGATCGCTGGTGGGATCGGGCGGAAAGAACATCCCGTCGGCCGCCAGCGCGCGCTGCAAGTCGCCCAGCAGCACCCCCGGTTCCACTTCGACGGTGCGCGTCTCGTGATTCACGGCACCGATGCCTTGCAGCGCGCGCAGCGACAACACGAGGCCGCGATCGCAGATGCTGGCCCCGGTGGTGCTCGTCTGCGAACCGGCGGCGGTGACGGCGGTTCCATCGCGGTGTGCCCCGCGGAGCAGCGCCGCCACCTCCTCGGCGCTGGACGGACGCGCAACCGCGTCGGGGACGCGCCACAGCCCGCTGGCATCGCGGGCGAAGGATTCGCGGACAGACAGGTCGTGGCTGATATCAGTCATCGGTCGAACGTTAACGAGGCGACGACAGTCCGGCGCGCTCGAGCGTCTCGCGGATCACGCGCATCAACTCATCCTGCGTAAACGGCTTCGCCACCAGCGGCCCCATGGCGCGCAGTTCGTCCAACTCGGCGTCGTCCAGCCCCGCATAGCCGGAGAGGAACACGGCGGGGAGCGTGGGCTGGCTGCGACGCATCTCACGCACCATCGCCATGCCCGAGACGCGCGGCATCTGCACGTCGGTCACCACCAGATCGATGGCATCGACGGCATTCGCCAGCAACTCCAACGCGGCTTGGCCGTCCTCGGCCTCGAGCACCTGGTAGCCGAGCTGCTTGAGCTTGCGCGCAATGATCTTGCGGATGGCGGCTTCATCCTCCACCACGAGCACGATCTCCGCGCCCTTGGCGGGCGGGAGCGACGACGGCTCGACGACAGGTGCGCCGCTCTGCACCGGCAGCCAGACGCGCACGCACGTACCCGCGCCCACGGTGCTTTCCACCTCGATGCCGCCCTGATGGCGTGAGGCGATGCCGTGGCAGACCGCGAGCCCAAGTCCCGTCCCTTCCTTGAGGCCCTTGGTGGTGAAGAACGGCTCGAACAGCCGAGACAGCAACTCGGGTGGAATGCCCTCCCCGTTGTCTTCAACGGCAAGGAGCACATAGGCGCCCGCGGGGAGCAGCGTGGAGCCCACCGCCTGTTCCACCGTCAGCGCGCGCGTGGTCACACGCAGGATGATACGTCCGCTGCGCAGCATCGCATCGCTGGCGTTCTTCACCAGATTGACGATGAGCTGCTCGATTTGCGAGCGATCCGCGAGCACCGGTGGCAGAGCGGTGTCGATCACGAGATCCATCGCCACACGATCGCGCACCATATGCTGCATCGACCGGGCCAGTTCGCGCACGACGTCGTCGAGTTGCAGCGTCGTCAGTGTCGTGTGCTGCCGTTTGGCGAAGGCCAGCAATTGCCGCGTGATGTCGGCGGCGCGGCGACCGGCGCGCAGGACTTCCTGCAGGTCGGCCGCCATCGTGCTATTCCCGACCGAGGCGTCATGGGCCATTTCCGTGAAGCCGATCACCGTCGTGAGCGCATTGTTGATCTCGTGCGCCACACCGCCCGCCAACCGGCCCACCGATTCCAGCTCGTGCGCGGCGGCCAACCGCTTCTCAAGCTGGCTGCGGGTCTCGAGCTCCTCGGACAGCGCCTGCGTCCGTTCGGCGACACGCACTTCCAACTGTGCGCGGGACATTTCCAATTCGGCGGTGCGCTGCATCACTACCCCTTCCAGCTGCTCCTCGCGGAGACGCGCGACCGCGAGTCGTGCGCGCACGATCAGCGCAATCGCGCCCATGGCCAGCAGCGCGACGAGCGGATAGAACCAGATGCGTTCGTACCACGCGCGCGGCACGATCAGCGTCATCGTGGCGATGGCGGGATTCCACGGGCCCACCGCGTTCGCGACGCGCACTTCCAAGCGGTACGATCCACCGGCGAGCGGTCCGAAGGACACGGTCCGACGCCGTCCCAGATCGAGCCACGTGCTGTCCAACCCGATGATGCGATAGCTGGCGCGCGTGCGGGTGGCCAGCAGTGGATTGGTCGCCGCGAACGAGACTTCTACGCGCCCAGGATGCTGCTCCAGCCTCAACGTATCGGCGGGGTCCAGCGTCACGCGGTCGATCACGACCCGTTCGAGGTGCACTTGCGGCGGTACGGAATCGGTCGTGATCGCCTGCGGGTCGAGCGCGACGGCGCCGGCATAGTTGGGGAGCCAGAGCAGCCCGCGCGCGTCTTTCAACAACTGGCTCTGGTAGTCGCCGTTGAATTCCGCACTGGCGAGTCCGTCGGTGCGATCAAATAGGCGCACCTCCACCGACGTCGCGGCGCCATCGGCCGCGCGCTCCAAATCGCGCCGCGACACGCGCAGCAGTCCACTGGCCGACGTGATCCAGAGCTGCCCGGCATCGTCTTCGACGATGCCACTCATGCCGCGTCGGAGGAGCGGGTTGAACGACTTCAGCGACACCACGCGCTGATTCCGATAGACGTAGAGTCCGGAGTCCGCCGTGCCGATCCAGAGTTGCTGGCGGTCTTCGTACACCGCCCGGACTTCAGGATCCGTGAGCCCTTCCGCCACCCCGATTCGCTGGACACGCGCGCCGTCGACGATGCGCAGATCGGGGCCCGCCACCAGCAGGCGCCCCCGCGCATCGCGCTGGATCACCGACGGCTTGTCGGTGCTGTCGAGGCCGAGCGCCGCGTAGGCTGGGCGCGCCACACCGCGCACGCTGTGAAAGACGCCACGATCCGTGGTCAACCAGTATGATCGGTCGTTGTCTTCGTAGATGCCGACCATCGGCAGCCCACGTGCGCCCAGCGAGTCCGTGACATCACGGACGCCGCGCGTGGTGGCCAGCAGCACGCGGCCGCCGTTGCCCGCGACCAGCATCCCGCCGCTGGCGCGTGGCCACGTGCTGGACGACACGCGTTCGCCGTCCCCGAAATAGACCGGCACCCAGTGATCACGGTCCAAATACTGGACCCGCCCGTCTTCCGTGGCCGCCCAGAGTGTGCCCGCCGCGTCGGCGCGCACCGACCAGGTGGACCGCATCGCCATGCCGTCGTCGATCTGCGTGAAGGCCGTTCGCTCGTACTCGACGAGCCCCCCGGCCGTGCCCACCCAGACGCGGCCACGCATATCCACCAGCATGGCCCAGACGGAGTGCGGATAGCTGTTGGGCGGCTCTTCGGCGATGAGTTGCCGACCGTCCCACCGCAGCACACCGCGGGACTGGGTGCCCAACCAGACATCGCCCCGCGCATCGCGCGCGATGGCCCAGACTTGCGCCGACGTCGTGGGGGTCGACGTGGTGACGCGCTGCATCACGCGGACGGCCTTGGGGGCGCGCGTGTCGAGACGCAACGCCCCGCTGCGCGTCCCCACCCACAGCCCGTTGTCGCCATCGCTGACCATGTCGAAAAACCGTTCGCCCTGATCAAGCTTCGCGAAGGTCGGGGTGGTCTCGCCGTCGCCGATGGATGCGACGAACCCGCGGCCGGCCATCCAGACGCGTCCGTGAGCGTCTTCGCTCAGGGCGTACGTGTAGCTCGCCGCGCCGGGGACCGGCTTGAAGCGGCGACCGTCGCCCACCCGGACGCCAAAGGCGCCGGCCACCCAGACGCGCCCGCGGCGGTCACGAATAGCGCGCCAGGTGGACTGCGCGGGGACCTGGTCGGCCGCGATCCGCGTGAACACGCCATGGTCGTATTCCACCAGCCCTTTGCTGGTCGAGATCCAGAGACATCCGTCGGCCTCGACGGCCAGTCCGTTAATGATCCCCGACGGCAGCGCCGGCTCATTCTCCGTCGTGAACTGCGTGTAGCCCAGTCCGTCAAAACGCACCAGCCCGCGTCGTGTCCCGAACCACAGGTAGCCATCTGGCGTCTGCGCGATGGCACCGATCTGCGCATCCGCGACGCCGTCCAGCGGCTCGAAGACCTGCCGCACGTATCGCACACTCGGCACGACGGTCGCGGGCGGCGCCGGTTGCGGGCGCGCCGACGCGGACGCGGATGCTCGCGGCGGCTGCGCGCCCACAGGCGGCACAAGCGACCTTAGCAGCCACGGCAGCGTACCCAGCGCGACCACGACCGCTCTGGAGCTAAGTAGCGCGCGCGCGACACGTCGCGCGAAGGGGAGCAGGCTCAGGAGCACAGCCCAGAATAAATGGACGTCTCGACTCGGCGCACGGGGGTACTCCCATGTCCGCTCGCGACGCAAACTCCAAATTCGCACCGGAACCAACGGCCAGCAATCACCATGAGGTGCGGAATTCGCGGGGAACGTGAATTAGGGCTACGATATGTTGAGACGACGACGTTCCCACCTCGCTCTGCTAAGGACCTACCCGATGACTCGCGTTTCGGCTACCGCCCGACGATTGGCGATCGTGTGCTCTGTGCTGCTCGCCGTCACCGCTGCGCCCGCGCGTGCGCAGCGCGTGCCCCTCGATTCCGTGCGCGTCAACGACACCAGTCTGGTCTACGCGTTCACGCTCACCAACCAGACCAAGGTCATCGGTCGCGTGACCCGGCTCACGGCCGATTCGGTGCGCGTGGTCTCCCCGTCCGTGACGGTCTCGATCGCCCGTAGCATGGTCACCGCGGTGACCGCCTATCCGGCTTCCAGCCTGCACGACGGCGTGCTGTGGCCGGAGAACCCGCACGCCACGCGCCTGCTCTTCTCCCCCACGGCCATTCCGCTGCGCAAAGGCGAGGGGTACTTCGCCGACTTCTGGATCTTCCTCGCCAGCGCATCGGTGGGCGTCACCGATCGATTCTCGCTGGGCGGCGGCATGACGCTCATCCCGTCCGGCAACATCGCCGACAACGTCTTCTACGCGCTGCCCAAGTACGCGGTGATCAAGCGGCCCACGTTGAACGTGGCCATCGGCGGACTACTGGCTTCCACGCCATGGTCCGGGTCCACGCGAAAGTCCCTCGGGATTCTCTACGGCGTGGCCACCAAGGGCACCCGCGAAAGCAACCTGACCCTCGGCGCCGGCTGGGGGTACGTCGGTAATTCCGTATCCAGCAAACCGGTCATGACGCTCGGCGGCCAGCACCGCGTCAGTAAGCGCGTCGCGCTGATCACGGAAAACTGGTTCGTCCCCTTTGAAAGCGATGCCGGCGGGTTCGCGACCTACGGCGTCCGCTTCTTGGGCGAGAAGATGGCGGTGGACTTGGCGTTCGGAAACGTGGTGGGCGCGGGGAACCATTTCATTTTCCCGGGGATCCCCCTGCTGGGCTTCGCTTTCAAGTTTTAGCGTCGCCATAAGCTCACTATCAGAGCACTATCGCGCCATTTTCACCATGGCGTCGAACGCCGGATCGGTCGCCTCGCCCAGCGCGCGCTTCGCGATGTAGTTGCCGATCACCGGCCCATGCTTGAACCCGTGCCCCGACCCGCCACCGGCGATCAGCACGTTGTCGTAGTCGGGGTGCCGGTCAATGATGAAGTGCTCGTCCGACGTGTTCTCCAACTGGCACACGCGCGTCTCGGTGATGGGCTGGTCTTTCAGCGACGGAAAGCGCAGCGCGAGGAACGCACGCGCCCGATGGACCTCGTGCGGCGACACAATGCGTTCGTCGGTGTCCGGATCGAACGTGGTGGGGCCGGTGGTGGGGCACACCTTGAGGCCACGCCCATCCACACTCGGGAACCCGTAGTACCGGTCTTCCGAGAAGTTGGGAAAGTTGGGCGCCGCCAGCCGCGCATCCCCCGCCGGCAGGCCAAAGTAGAAGACGTCGCGCCCCGGCACCTTGATGCGGCTGCCCAAGAGCGCCGGAAACAGGCGCGGGAGCCACGGCCCGCAGGCAAAGACAAACGTCTGCGCCGACACGCGCGTGCCGTTCCCCGTCTCCAAGTCCACCAACTGCCGTCCGTCCGCGCGCCCGGGCTGCGCGCGTTCGATGGCGATGGTGCCCCCCTTTTGCGTGAACGTCTTGGCCACGGTCACGATGGCCTGCTTCGCGCGAATCACCATCGCGCCCGGCTCGAGCAGCCCGACGCCCATCCCCTCGGGGTTCATCTGCGGATACCGCTTCCGCAGATCGTCCTGCGTCATGGCCTCCACCCGCGCCCCCAAGCGCGTCAACATCGCTTCCGTGGCGCGGAGCGCCGGCGTCCAATCGCGGGACAGTTGCAACCGCCCCGTGGGCACCAGCAGCGGCACCCCGAACTCGGCTTCGCGCGCGCGCCACGCGTCCATCGCCCGCTGCGCCGAGCGCGCGTACAGCTCACGATCGCCGTAGCCCATGCGGATCTGCCGCGTTTCATCGCCCGACGTGGCGCGTGAGTTGCCGGGTCCGTACGCGTCCAGCAGCGTCACGGCGTGCCCCATCTCGCGCAGATGCAGGGCGGTCCACGCGCCGAAGGCCCCGGCGCCAATCACCACCACCGACGCACGGGGCGTCGTATGCACCGCCGCGGATTCCGCGCGTGCCGGCTCGCGGGCCGCGAGCGACTCCGCAGCCGCCCCATGGGGCACCAGCCCAGAGAGCGCGGCCGCCCCGATCGGGGCACCGCTGGTCTTGAGAAACGTGCGTCGGTCCACGGGAGGGGGCAGAAGGAGAGAGCAGCCATCAGCAGCGTCCCCCAATTGCCGCGTCGGCACGGCATCCGTCAAGACGTCACAACTTTCGCCCTCTCGGATCCGGTGCTAGCGTAGGCAGCGTCTCTTGAACGACTCCCACCGGATCACGTCATGATTGCTCTTCGCTTCACCCGACGGCTGCCACTGGCCACCGTCCTCGCCTGCAGTCTGGGCGCCCTCCGCCTTCCCGCGCAGCCCGCGACCGGCGCCGGCACCGGCACCGGCACCGGCGCCACGCCGGTCGCCAACACGCTCACGTCGCTGCCGTTCGGCGCGCACGATGACAAGCCGGTCTCCAAGTGGACGCCGGCCGCCTCGGTCGGTCGGCAGCTCTCGGTGAATGACCTGCTGGGCTGGAAGGGGATCCGCACGCCGGCCCTCTCCAACGACGGCAAGTGGTTTGCCTACGTGCTGGCCCCCAACGAGGGCGACGCCGAGGTGATCGTGCGCAGCACCGCGGCCGGCGCCAAGGAGATGCGTTTCCCGATTGGTGACGCGTCCGCGGGTGGCGGCGGTGGTCGCGGCGGGGCCGGTGGCGTGAGCATTAGCGGTAACGGCCATTGGGTGGCGTTTCTGCAGTATGCCAGCAGCGTGACGGCGGGACGCGGTGGCCGAGGCGGGCGTGGAGGCGCGCCCGCGGCGGCCCCCGCCGGAGCCGGCGCCGCAGCGGGTGCGGCGCAGCCGAAGCTGGCCGTGGTCAATCTCACCGACGGCACCAAGCGCGAGTTCGACAACGTGCGCGCGTTCACCTTTGCGGGCGACAAGTCCGACTGGCTGGCCGTGCATCATGCGGCGCCGCGCGCTGCCGGTGGGAATGGCGGGAACGGTGGTGGCGCGCCGGCTGGCGCGACGCTGGAGTTGGTGAATCTGGCCGGCGGCACGCCGCAGCCGGTGTCGGATGTATCGGAGTATGCGTTTGACGATTCGGGCGACTGGGT
This sequence comes from Candidatus Kuenenia stuttgartensis, assembly GCA_943330235.2. GTDB lineage: Bacteria > Gemmatimonadota > Gemmatimonadetes > Gemmatimonadales > Gemmatimonadaceae > Gemmatimonas > Gemmatimonas stuttgartiensis_A. The sequence goes on along the minus strand of CALQGY020000031.1, from coordinate 8,309 downwards.
CGCGCTGTCCATCGCGACCGCCGATCAGTCGGGGAACAGCGTGCAGATCCGGCAGCTGTCCACCGGCGTCGCGCGTTCGCTGGACGTGAAGAAGGCGTCGTATCGCCGTCTCACGTGGGGCGATTCGTCCGACGCGTTGGCCGTGATGCGCGTGGTGACCGACACGGCCGGCGAGGACGACGACGCCGCGGTGCTGCTCTTCACGCACGCCGCCGCGATGAACGCCAAGGCGATTGAGATCACGCCGAAGACCGCGGGCATGCCAAGCGGGTTGGTGGTGAGCAGCGATCGCGCCATTGAGTGGGGCAACAAGGAAGGCGTGTTGTACTTCGGCGTGCGCGAGCCGCGCGCGCCGCGTCCGCGCACCGTGGGTGGGTTTACGCCGCCGAGCACCACCGGCACCGCGCCGGGCGCGGGCAGCTCGGGGCAAGTGGCGGCCGCGCCGCAAACGGATGCCGAAGTGCCGTCGTTGATCTTGTGGCACTGGAAGGATCCGCGGCCGCAGGCGCAGCAGCAGGTGCAGGAAGCACAGGACAAGGCGTTCAGCTATCTCGCCGCGTATCAGGTGGCCTCGTCCAAGGTCGTGCGGCTGGCCGACGAGAAGGTGCGTGATGTGTCGGTGGGCCCCAAAGACACGTGGGCCGTGGGCACCGACGTGTCGCCGTACCAGCGCATGCAGGGCATCAACGGCAGCGCGTATCGCGACTTGTACGCCATCAACGTGGCGACGGGCGCGCGGAAGATGCTGCAGGCCAAGGTGCCGGGTGGCGGCGGTGGCGGCGGGCGCGCCGGCGGCGCGGGGCTCAGCTTCTCCCCCGACAACGGCAAGTACGCGTACTACGATCTGGGCGAGTGGAAGTCATATGACTTTGCCACCGGCGCCACCAAGGTGCTCACCACGGGCGTGCCGACCCAGTTCTGGGACACCGATGATGATCACAATCAGGTGAAGCCCGCCATCGGCGGCGCGTTGGTGGGGTGGAGCACCGACGGCGCGCAGCTGTTTGTGCGCGACAACTGGGACCTGTGGCGGCTGTCGGCGAACGGCGGACCCGCGCTCAACGTGACGGGCAACGGCAAGAGCGCGCAGATCCGCTATCAGTCGCGCGTGCTCTCCGATCCGCGCGACCGCGGCGCGATTGATCCGGCCAAGCCGTTGTACATGGAGACGTACGGCGAGTGGACGAAGAAGGAAGGGTTAGTGCAGATCGACGCCATGAAGGGCGGCGCGAAGACCATCGCGTTTGAAGACGCGAAGGTGGACTACCGCAAGGCACGCGATGCGGACACGTGGGTGTTCTCTCGGCAGACGGTCGTGAAGTATCCCGACTTCTACGCCGCCGATGACGGCCTGAAGAACGAGCGTCGCCTCACCGACGCCAACCCGCAGCAAAAAGAGATTGCCTGGACGCCGGGCGCGCGACTCATCAACTACACGTGCGAGAACGGCGGGGGCAAGCATCAGGCGGTGCTGTATCTCCCCGCGGGGTACGAGGCGGGCAAGACGTATCCGATGCTCACGTACATCTACGAGAAGCTGAGCCAGGAGTTCAACGTCTACACCGAGCCGAACGCCACGCGCTACAGCAACCCCAGCGTGTATACGTCACGCGGCTACGCGTTCCTGAAGCCCGACATTGTCTATCACGTGAACGATCCGGGGCGTTCGGCCACGTGGTGCGTGGTGCCGGCCGTGAAGGCCGCCCTCGCCACGGGCATGATCGACGCGCAGCGCGTGGGGCTCCAGGGCCACAGCTGGGGCGGCTATCAGACCACGTTCATCACGACGCAGACCAACATCTTCAAGACCGCGGTGGCCGGCGCGCCGCTGACGGACATGGTGTCGATGTTCGGCTCGATGTACTGGAACAGCGGCAGCACGGATGCGTCCATCTTTATCTCGAGCCAGGGACGCTTCACGGGTGGCCCCAACGATGTGCCGGCCGCGTACATGCGCAATTCGCCGCAGAACTTCGCGCAGAATCTGAGCATCCCGTTCATGATTTTGCACAACGATCGTGACGGCGCGGTGGACTTCAATCAGGGCATCACGTACTACAACCACCTGCGTCAGCTGGGTAAGGACGTGGTGTTGCTGGAGTACGTGGGCGAGAACCACGGCCTCGCACGCCCCGCCAACCAGAAGGACTACAACCTGCGCATGACGGAATGGTTTGACACCTTCCTGCGCGATCAGCCGGCGCCGACATGGCTCAAGGAAGGCGTGCCGCGCCTGCAGATGGAAGAGCACTTGAAGGAACGGCGCCCGCTGGTGGATCCGAAGACGGCGCCGGCGGCGAAGATCGTGCCGTAACGCCATGCCGTACCGTCCTCGTGGCATGAGGCGCAATCAGAACGGGCTCCGCGTGCAGTGACGCGGAGCCCGTTCTGGTTGTATACGCCCCGCAAGAACGCGTTATCGCGTTCGAGCTATCGCCACGCTGCCGGTCCTTGCATGGGCGCGCTGAAGCACCCCGACGGCCCGACGCCACGCCATAACGTGGGGCCGGTGAGCACATAGTTCACTTCAGTCACCCCGAGCGTACAGCCGGCGGGGCCGGCGGCGCCGTGGATCGCCATCATGCGATGTCGGTATCGGCCCTCACTGATATCTATCCATCCGCTCCCATCATAGCGCGCGATCGTGCCGAATTCGTTGCTAAGATAGACCTCGCGCGGACCGCGGGCCCACAGCGCCACGTGGTAGAAATTTCCGAGGCCGCTGAACTGGGCGCGCTCGAGCGACGATTGGACATGGCTGCGCATGTTGCTCAGGAATCCGACCATGGGCACGTTCGCCCACGCGGTCCCGTTGTAGTGCAACAGCACGCTGTCGCCCACGGCCCAGACGTCATTGGGGCCGCTACCGGACACGCGCGCGAGGGCGCGATTGGTGGGGCTGGTCATCGACGACCACGCGGTCCCGTTGTAGCGCAGAATGCGACCGCCATCGCCCACCGCGAAGACGTTGTTGGCCGCACTACCCCAGACGCTGAGCAACGCGCCCGTGCCGCCGGAACTTTCGTTGGTGCACGCCACCGGTGCGGTGCAGTGGAGAATGCTGCTCTCGCCCACCGCCCACACATCGCTGCCACTGCCCCACACCGCGTTGTAGTCATCGCGCACGGCCGCCGGCCGCAGGCTGTCGCTCACCATCGTCCACGATGCGCCGTTCCAGCTGTACACCGTGCTCAGTTGCCCCACGGCCCACGCGTTGGACGGTCCGCTGCTCCACACGCCATGCAGCATGCGCGTGCTTGGTGTGCCCTCGGGCGGCGCATCCACCACCCACTGCGCGCCGGTCCACCGCGACAGAAACGACGACGCGCCCACCACGAACGCGCTGTTCGCCGCATTCACATACACATCGCGCAACGACGGCTGGTAGCTGACAACGCTCACCCCGCTGGGCGTCATCCGTTCGATGCGTGCATTGCCCCCCACCACGTACGCGGCCCCGCCGGTGGGCAGCGCCCACGGACGCGCCCCACCAAACGTCGTCAGCCGAGTGCGACCGATGCTGCTCCACGCCGTCCCGTTGTAGCGATAGAACAGGCGCGCAACCAACGCGCTGTCACGGTACGCGTAGATCTCCGTCGGCGACACCACGCCCCACCGCATCTGTGCGGTGCCCGCGATCGCGGTGGTGGAAATCGCGTTCCACGACGTCCCGTTCCACTGATACGCCGCGCTCCCCGACGAGAGAATGAACGCCTGGCCCGGCGCCGGACACTGCAGGTCGAGCTTTGGCCCCGTGGCCTGCGTGGGGACTGCGGTCCACGCGGTACCATCGAAGCGGAACACCGTACCACCGCCACCGGTGGTGCTCACGAAGGCTTCATTCGGCCCGGTGATGCAGACGCCATTGATCTGCGCCGCCACCGGCACCGTGTACCGCTGCCAGCTTTGCGTATTGCCGATCCACACCGCGCCGTTGTTGCCGCCGGCGATGACGTACTTCGCGGTGCCCACCACGGCGCTCGCAACCGCAAACAGCGGCTCCGACACGGTGCTGACCTGCGCGATGGTGGTGCCGTCGAATTTGAGCAACCCGTTCGGCGACGTGAGGTAGGCTTCCGTACGGGAGAACGCCGTGACGCTCGTGTAATCGTTGCTGCCCCCCACCTTGGGCAGGTTGGGCCCGGACACGATGCGCCATGTGCTGTTGTCGTAGATGGCCAGCTGCGGCACAAACGACTGGTACTGCTCGGGTGCGTCGTTGTTGGTGAGTCGCAGACCCAACGTGGGCACGAACAGCGTCGGAGCGCCCGCGCCGTTGGCCACACCGCCAATCGGCGCCAGTTCTCCGAGCACACCCGCCAGTGTCACCTTCGGCGCGTCACTGCCGCCGGTGCGAAGCGCCTCGTCGCCGGCCCACTGCACCACGCCAAAGTGCGAGACCGACAGATCCAGCGGCGGGATGGTGGGCGCGCGACCGGCGGTGACCTCAAACGGGCCGACGGGCACGGCGGAGTCGTATGATTCGCCGATGAGGCTGCGCGTGGAATCCCGGATCGCCATGGTGTCGGGCACCAGCGCGGCCGCGACATACAGCGGGCAATTCTCTCGCCCCTGCGTGCGGCTGTACGCGATGCACGGGCCCAGATCCACCGGCAACTCGAACTGCTGGCTCCCCTGCACGAGCGGCGCGAACTTGTACGCGAGCGTCTCGTAGCCGTCGCTGGTTTCGTACGCCGCGGCCACGAACACAAACGCGGGACCGGCCTGTTGCGCCGCCGGCGACGTCGTCAGCTGCAACGTCACGTGCCGCGGCGACACCGCGGGCGATTGCAGCAGATCTTTCTGCGCGCACGCCGCCGTGACGGCGGCCAGCGCCATCATCGTCGCGCGGTGGGCCATGCGAACACGCAGCGGCTTCCGCGTGTTCATACGCGTGTGCATACGCGTATGCACACGCGTGCTCGTCTGCGTGCTCATACGCGTGCTCATTGCGCCTCCCGGCGAGCGGCGATGGAGAATCCGAGCGTCAGGTTGATGCCGTTCAATGTGGTTTTTCCCGTATCGAAGCTGCCGTACATCGCGTGCACGGTGAATCGCGTGGCCGTGTGACTGCCGGCGCCTTCCACGCCGATGGTTGCCCCAATCGCGCTGACTGCCGCCCCCACGAGCGCGTCGGTAAACGGCATCCCCGAGTGCCAGCGTGCATCGGTGCCGATGACCAAACCCGCGCCCTGCGGCCCGCCGCGCACCGCATTGATAGCGCCTTCGAGAAACGTCCCCGAGGAACCGGCCACGGTCGCGCCGGTGGTGTTGCGGTACGCGGAGCGCTTCCGCGCGGCGGCACTGATGGTGCGTTCGCGCCAGCCGCTCGTGCCCATGTCATACTGCGCGGAGAGCGTCGCCTGCGGTCCAAGGGTGTAGTTACTGCTGGTGTCCGTCGGCACGTCGGTGAAGCGCAGGCGATCTTTCGTGAATACGTCGCCAAGCACCAACAGACTCAGTCGTCCTTCCCCCACGGTCTTGTCGAAGCCCATCGTGACGTGCGCCGCGAGCCCTGGCGTCAGCTGCGTGGACGACGGGCCCGCGCTCAATACCAGCGCGACCGGCGAGTACTCGGCGCGTTTCTCCCCCGAGGCGCCGAGCGCCAGCGCCCAGCCTTCGCCCTGGAAGGCGTGAATGACACCCACCGTGGCGCCGGCCCCCATGCCGAAGGTGGCCACCGGCATCTGCAGCGCCGGCGCGGCAAGGAGTTGCAGCGTGCTGGTTTGCTCGGAGGTGAGCCCCACCTTACCCGTTGGGATGTTGACGCCCAGCGTGATCATGTTCGCGTCGCCAAAGAGCGGACCCGTGACGCGCAATTTCACGTCGGTGGGACCCGCGAGTTGCGCGAGATGCCCCCCTTCTTCGGCGGCAATGGCCACGCCACCGAATGCGGCGGCGCCGGAGAGATCGGCGCGCCAGCGTCCCACATTGGCGCGCACGCGAAACGGGACCGCCACCTCGGCAATGGCGAGCACATCGCCCACGCCTTGCGGCAGCTTCGTGGGGAACGCCCACACGTTGAGGGTCGGCGTTAAGCCCCACCCCGTGGAGGGGAGCAGCGACTGCGCGCCGGCAGCGTGTGACGCAATGACGCCCACCAGCGCGTTCGCAACCAGACCAGCGATGATGCGGTGCGTGTGGCGGTACGTGGCGCGATGCGCGGCGCGATGCGACATGATACGGATGGCCGACACGGGCGCGTTGAAGCGGGCGCTCACGGAATCACCCGGATGACAAAGGTGATCGTAAAGCCGTTGCTCGCGGCCAGCGGGGCGGTCGCCACGTCGGCGGTCTTGGTGACGACGGGCACGTTGATGGCCTGCGCACTGAAGTCGAGCACGCGCTCGAGGTTGGTGGCGGTTGGCGCCGTCGCCGCGACCGTGATGGTCGCCGCCTGCGCGCGCGCGACGCTGAACCGCCCGTCGAGCTGCACCGCTTGCTGATACGACTTCGCCGCGACGGCCGCATCGCCCTTCGCGTCGGCTTGGGCGCCTCGACCGTACGCCACCAGCGCGGCTAACTGTTTGGTCTGCTGCTGCTCGACGCGCGTGCGCTGCGCCGGTGTGAGCGTGATGCCCAGCTTGTCAAAGATCAGCAGCGCCAGCGCCTTTTCTGCGTCCAGCACACGCTCCACTGGCGCGTCGGCGGTGAGCAGATCTTCCACCGTGCCGCTCAAGACGTCCACCACGCGCGCACTGAGGCGCACTCGGCGATCGGAGCCAATGGCCGCATCGCCGATGAGCATCCGCCGCGCGCCCATCAATCGTCCGGCGCGCGGCGCGTCCTTGGGATCGGTGATGCCGTCGTCCACCATCTTGAGCTCGCGCAGGATGGCCTCGGTGTGCAACCGCTCCACCAGCTTGAGCTGGGGCGACTTCGCGAGGTCATTCACCAGCATGGACGCCAGCCCGTAGCGCAACGGATCGATCAGCGTGTCGTGCGTGGTGGCGCTGAAGGGGATGACGGCAAAACTCTTCGCGGGAATTTTGGCCACATCCAACTCGCCTTCTTTGGCGACCGCCGCCTTCGCGTCCCGATCGGCGTCGGCGATCACGCGCGCGCGACGCACGGCGGGATTGCTGCCGCACGCGGTGAGGGCGAGTAGTACGCCCGCCGCGAGGAGACGGCCTTGGCGGCGCTCCGCCCATGCTGCTTGACTGCGCATAGTGCTCCTAAATGTGAATCGTGAACCGTTCATATCCTGCATGTCGTGCACATGGCACCGTTGTGTCATTCGCTCACCGGAAATACCGCCAGTCCGGCTAATCGCCATTCGCCGGACGCGCGGGTCGCGTAGAGCGTCACCCGCATGAGGCGATGCCCCCCTCGCCATTCAAGATCCAGATAGCACTCGGTTTCAAAGCCCGACGTCCACGCGCTCGGCGCGGACGGGAGGCGTTCGAAGCCGGCCGCGAAGTCGTTTGCCGTACCCACGAGCGCCATCAGCTCCGCGCGCGTCGCCGAGTTGCCACCGACGGCGTCGAGTTGGGCGAGCTCCCGCGCGCGTCGCTGATTGAGCATCGTGACGAAGGCGCGGCCGATCTGGCGGGCGTCGGCGAGGACGGCGGTCACGGTGGGAGCTCCGGTCGGCGAGACGGTCGCTGCGGGTGCGGGTGCGGGTGCGGGTGCGGGTGCGTTTGCCGCGGCGTTTGCCGCTGCCGGCACGGCCGTCGGTGCGGCGGTCGGTGCGGCCGTCGGCGGCGGCGCGATCCGTTCCGCGGCGGCGGGTGGCGTGGCGAGCGGTGTCGCGCGTGGGGCTGCCGTCTCCGTGCGTAGGGCGCTCTCCGGCGCACGCGAGGGCATGCTCGAGGGCGCACGCGAGGTGGGCGCGACGGGGACGAGGTCGCGTTGGGCGCTGCCACGCACCGGCGCACCGGGCACCGCCTCGCGGCGCGTGGACGGCGGGAGCGCGGGATCCGCGACGGGCACGGATTGCGTGGTGTCGCTCGTTCGCGCCGCGACGGCGATTGGCCGCGTCGGCGCTTGGCCGCGTCCGTTCCACATCCAGGCCGCCGTGGCGAGTACCGCGGTGATGCCGATGGTGCCGACGAGCCGCATGCCGATGGACGAGGGGCGTGCCGCGGTCGCGTGCGGCGCTGGCGTGGTCGGTACGGTCGCCACGGTCTGCCCCAACGTCGCGACCACCCGCTCGAAGTCCCCCAGCGACGGCCAGCGTTCTGCCGGGTCCTTGGCCAGCAGGCGCTGAATGGCCGCATCGACCTCGGCCGGCACCTCGGGTCGCAGCGCGCTCAGCGACGGCGGTGGCATGACCATGTGACCGCGAATGATCTCGGCCAACGTGCCGA